>DASWDY010000208.1:0-8060 GCA_036395035.1 Candidatus Limnocylindria bacterium | reverse complement strand
GCCGCGCGGGCCGGGCCTGCTCGCGCAGTACGACTGGGGCGGCTGGCTCATCTGGCGCGCGCCGGTGACGCTGGTGTTCGTCGACGGCCGCCTCGGCCCGTACCGCGGCGCGGTGCTCGACGACTACCGCACGATCCTCCTCGCGCGTCCGGGCTGGCGCGAGATCGTCGAGCGCCGCGGCATCCGTTGGATCCTCGTGCGCCCCGGCGATCCCGTCGCGGTCCGGGCGCAGCAGCTCGGCTGGCGCACCGTCGCGGGATCGCCCACGTTCGTCCTGATCGCGGTATCGGACCGGTAGCCGGCCCCGCGACCTAGACTCGCCGCCATCGACAGGAGAGCGGCCGCCCGGAGCGAAAAGACCATCGTCCCCCTGCGCACCGCCGAGCGGCGTGCCGAGGGTGACCTCGATACGCTCTTCGACGTCCTCGTCGATGGGCTTCGCCGCGACGTCCGCCGCATGCGGCAGCAGGTCGACCGCTTCCGCCGCGCCTACCAGAAGCGCAGCGCGACCGACGACGAGGCGACCCGGCGGGCGTTCCGCCGGCTCCGGCAGCTGCAGCTCATCGCGGACCACATCGAGTCCAGCGCCGCCTTCCTGCTCGGCTCGGGCATCGTCCCCGAGCGCCAGGGCGGCGACGACCGGCTCGCCATCGAGCGCCGCGTCCTGGAGAGCCTCGAGGCCGAGCGCGAGCGCCTCGTGCGCGAGGTCCACGACGGCCCGGCCCAGGTGCTCGCGAACGCGATCTTCGAGCTCGATTACCTCGAGCGGCTGACCGAGCGCGTCCCCACCGAGGTGCGCCAGGGCCTGCGCTCGGAGATCGCGAGCATGAAGGCGCAGTTCCGCAGCTCGCTCGACGGCGTGCGCGCGATGATCTACGACCTGCGCCCCCCGGTCATTTCGGAGCTCGGGCTCGCCGGCGCGATCCGCACGTACGTTTCCGAGTACGAGTCGCGTTATGGCTTGAAGGTGCTCGTCCAGCTCGAGGAGCGCGAGACCGGTCTCGACCCGCAGCAGGAGCTCGCGGTCTACCGGATCATGCAGGAGGCGCTGCAGAACACGCACAAGCACGCGCGCGCCACGACGGTCCGGGTGGAGTGGGAGCGCGACGGACCCGGCGCATGGGTGCTCCGGTGCACCGACGACGGGATCGGGTTCGACATCGTCCGCGCCGCGCGGCAGCAGCGCTCGGTCGGGCTCCTCTCGATGCGCGAGCGCGCCGAGCTCATCGGCGCCCGGTTCGACCTGCGCTCGTCCCCCGGTCAGGGCACGACGGTGACCGTGCGCCTGATCGCGCAGCGGGACGAGCCGTGAACGAGCGCGTCGAGGGGCGCATCCGCGTGCTCATCGCGGACCCGAGCGAGTTCACGATGCTCGGGCTGAAGCAGGTGCTCGAGCGCGAGCCGTCCATCGAGGTCGTCGCGACCGTCGGCGACGGCGAGGAGGTCATCGCGCGGACGGCGGAGCTCGAGCCGGACGTCGTCATCACGGAGATCGACCTCCCGAAGGTCACCGGCGACAAGGCGACGCAGCGCATCCGCCGCGAGCTGCCGCACGTCGCCGTCATCATCCTCACCTCGCGTGACGAGGAGCAGCGGCTCTTCGACGCGATCCGCGCGGGCGCGGCCGCGTACCTCCCGAAGGACTGCGATCCCGCGGAGCTCATCGACACGATCCGCAAGGTGAAGGACGGCCAGTTCCTCATCAACGAGAAGATCTTCCAGCGGCCGGCGGTCGCGTCACGCGTGCTCGCCGAGTTCCGCGAGCTCTCCGTGTACGGCCCCGGGTCGACGCACGTGTTCGCGCCGCTCTCGCCGCGCGAGGTGCAGATCCTCGACAACATCGCGCAGGGCAAGACGAACAAGGAGGTCGCATACACGCTCGCCATCTCCGAGCAGACCGTGAAGAATCACATGTCGAGCATCCTGCGGAAGCTGTCGGTGAACGACCGCACGCAGGCGGTCGTGTACGCGATGCGCCAGGGGTGGATCAGCGGGCCGGCACAGGCGGGCACCGCCGCGTCTCGCGAAGGCGAGCGGCGCAGCGGCCAAGAGCGGAGGAGGGAGCCGCGATGACGACCGCGCAGGACCTCGTCCAGGGGTTCGCCGGCGAGCAGCAGCGCCTCCTGGTCGAGGTCCGCGAGCTCGACCTCCTTATCGAATCGACGAAGACCGAGGTCGACCGCCTGAAGGCGCGCGAGGAGCAGGCCCGCGGGCGCATCGACGAGGCCCGCGCCGACCCGAGCCGCTCCACCCCCGAAGAGGTCTTCGCCGCCGCCGACGAGCACAGCACGGCCCTCGCGCGGCGGATGACCATGGACGGCCAGCTCGGGCAGCTGCAGGCGAAGCGCAAGCTCCTCGACCGCATCCGCGGCCTCATCGAGCAGGCGGCGCGTCAGCTCCAGGAGCAGGGGTCGGCCTCCCCGGCCGCGGGCGAGCCCGCCGCGGCGTTCGACGAATCCCGCCTGCTGCAGGCCGTCGTCGAGACGCAGGAAGAGGAGCGCCGGCGCATCGCGCGCCAGGTCCACGACGGCCCGGCACAGGCGATGGCGAACGTCGTCCTCCAGTCCGAGATCAGCGAGCGCCTCTACGAGGTGGACCGCGATCGGTCCCGCACCGAGCTCGCCGCGCTCCGGAAGATGGTGAACAAGACGCTGCAGGAGCTGCGCGGCTTCATCTTCGAGCTGCGGCCGATGATCCTCGACGACCTCGGGCTCGTGCCGACGCTCCGCCGCTACGTCCAGACGCTCGTCGACAAGCACAAGATCCGCATCGACCTCTCGAGCACCGGCCGCGACCGGCGCCTGCCGGCCGAGGACGAGATCGCGGTCTTCCGTCTCATCCAGGACTCGCTCCTCGAGCGGATCGAGAAGGGTCAGGCGAAGCAGATCTCCCTCGCGCTCGAGTGGAAGGAGGAGCAGCTCACGGTGTCGCTCCAGAGCGACGGCCGCGACCTGCCGCCCGACGGCGAGCTCACCTCGGGCCTGCGCCGCAGCGAGCGCGTCGCGCTCCTCCGTGGCACGTGGGAGCAGGGCGTGCGGCCCGACGGGATCGTCTCGCTCAAGGTCACCATGCCCGTCCGCCCCGCGCCTACCCTCATCTCCTGATGGGTCCGCTCGGCACGGAACAGGTCACGGGTGAATAGCGTGGCGACCGAGGTGCGCGTGCCATCGCCGGCCGACGACATCGCCGCGGTGCTCGTCGACGCGACCGCGATCGCAACGAAGGTCGCCGAGCTCGGCGCGCGGATCGCGGCGGACTACGCCGACAAGGACCCCGTCTTCGTCAGCATCCTGAAGGGCGCGCTGCCGTTCCTGGCGGATCTCATGCGGCAGGTGCCGATCCGCCTCTCGCTCGACTTCCTCGAGGTCTCGTCGTACGGGTCGTCGACGGAGTCGAGCGGCGTCGTGCGCATCCTGAAGGACCTCGCGCAACCGATCGAGGACCGCCACGTCCTCGTCGTCGAGGACATCCTCGACACCGGGTTCACGCTGCGCTACGTCCTCGAGCATCTGCAGCAGCAGAAGCCGGCGTCGGTGCGCCTGTGCACGCTCCTCGACAAGCCGGCGCGGCGCATCGTCCCCATCGACATCGACTACCGCGGGTTCGAGATCCCCGACCGCTTCGTCGTCGGGTACGGCCTCGACTACGGCGAGCGCTACCGGAACCTGCCGTTCATCGGGGTCCTGAAGCCCGAGGTGTATTCGCGAAGCTAGTTTGGCTCCTCGCCCTCGTCATCTGGACGGCGTCGGTCGCCGGTCCGGCCGAGGCGGCACCGGCGCGCGCGCCCGTCGCGGCCGTGCCCGAGACCGTGCGCGTCAACGTCGCCGGTCTCGGCATCGTCGCCGGTCGGTTCGGCTCGACGGCGACGCTCGTCGCGCGCGACCCGAGCGGCACCGTGATCCACGACAGCGGCGCGCCGCTCATGGTCCGCACGAACGTGTACCGCGTGCGCGACGGGTTCCGCATCCCCGACCGCCGCACGCCCCCCGCCGACCTCGAGGAGCGCCAGAGCCGCCTCTCGCTCCTGCGCGAAGCGCGCATCGCGGAGCGGAGCGGCGGGACCGCGGGCTCCGCGAACGCGATCGAGGTCATCCCGTTCGAGGTCGCGGCCCTGTCGGGACCCGATCCGATCGGCGACGTCGCCGTCCACGCGCAGAAGCCGGTGCTCCTCACGTTCACCTCGCGCGACGGGCTCGTCACGTTCCAGGGCAAGCCGTACCGCGGCACGCTCGAGCTCGCCCTCGACGACGAGGGCGACCTCATCGTCGTCAACACCGTGAACACGTTCGACTACCTCGTCTCCGTCGTCGGCGCGGAGGTCCCGCCGACGTGGCATCCCGAGGCGCTCGCCGCGCAGGCGATCGCCGCCCGGACGTACCTCGCGACGCATCTGAAGCGCCATCGCGCGTACGACATCGAGGGCGACGTGCGCGACCAGGCGTACGGCGGCCTCGCGACGGAGGATGCGTCCACGCGGCGCGCCGTCGAGCGCACGGCGGGGATCGTCGCGACGTACCGCGGGGCCGCGATCGAGGCGCTGTACACGGCGAACGCCGGCGGCGTCACCGAGGACTCCGAGAACGTCTTCGCGAACGCGCTGCCGTACCTGCGCAGCGTCGACTCGCCGTGGGACCGCGAGGCGGAGAACTCGTCGTGGGGCCGCACGAGCTGGTCGTGGACGAAGGAGCTCACGGCGCCGCAGCTCGGCGATTCGCTGCGGCAGAAGGGGCTGGACATCGGCGAGCCGCAGCGCATCGAGCTCACGCAGGTGTCACCGACCGGACGCGTGCTCCAGGCGCGCGTCACGGGGTCGAAGGGGTCGCGCGACATGGGCAAGGACCGCAGCCGCTACTACTTCGGCCTGATGAGCGGGCTGTTCACGGTCACGAAGACCGCCGGCGGCGAGCGCGAGAGCGTGAGCTATCTCAAGACCGACCGGATCCACGAGCTCGAGGCGCTCGGCGCGAAGCAGGTCGAGGCCGGCTACCGGATCGAATGGGACGACGACCACGAGATCGCGACGTTCAAGCTCAGCTCGTACATCTACGAGCTGCCGGCGCGGTTCATCTTCACCGGCCGCGGCTTCGGACACGGCGTCGGGATGTCGCAGTGGGGGATGCAGGGGATGGCCGCCGCAGGGAAGACGTACGAGCAGATCCTCAAGCACTACTACCAGGGGATCGCGCTGACGGAGACGGGCGGGGTCTAGCGGTACTTCGCGGTCAGCGCTTCGAGGTCGCGGCGGCGGAGCACGCGGATCCGCTTGTCGGGGTGGAGCTGGCGGAAGCGGCGCAGCTTGCCGTCCTTACGGCTCGAGTTCGCCTTCCGCAGGTGCGTCAGCTCGAGATACGTCCCGATCTCCGGCAGCCAGAAGTCCGGCGTGAAGCTCTCGACCGCGCTGCCGTCCTCGGAGAAGCGGAGGGGGAACGTGTGGGGCTCGTATTCCCAGCGGAGCCGATAGAAGTCGAGGATCCTGGCGAAACGCCGTTCGCTCCGATGGGCGAAGCTAGCGCCCAGCCCGATGGCCTCCGGCGAAGAGACCGTGCACGTCGCCCGCATAGTCGCGCAAAAGCTCGTGCGCCGACAAGACGTCGTCGACGCCGAGGGGGATCTCGCCTGTGGGCTGGTCCTCGGGCTTCACCTCGACCTCGCGCACGATCACGACCCCGACGCCCTGCGTCCCGCACGTGTGGCACACGCAGCGGAGGAACCAGTATTCGTCGCGGTTGCCCACGACGTTGACGTCGGTGCGGTCGTAGGCCGCGCCGCAATTCGCGCATCGCACGCTGCCGAAGATCCCGTCGAGCCAACCCAGACCGTTCATCGCCGCGGCGTAGATGCAGGGACCGTGCCGAGCGCGGAGCGCGACGTTCGGGCGGTACTACGGCCTTCGACGGAGGTAGGCCACGAACCCGATCAGCGCGGCCACACCGAGCGCGGCCGCGCCCGCGACGAGGGGACCGGGGCCTTCATCGGATCGTGACGTCGTCGTTGTCTCTGAAGCCGGCGTCGGGGTCGGCGGGAGCGTCGTCTGCACGGCCACGGGCGCGGGCGATGCCGTCGCCGTCGCCGTGATCGAGGGTGTCGGCGACGGCGATACGGTCGCCGCCGGCGATGGGCTCGCGGTCGGCACGGCCGCGACCGGCGGCGCGACGATGGTCGGCGGCGCCGTCGGTATCGGCGTGGGCATCGGCGTCGGCACAGGTGTCGGCGGGAGGGTCGGCACGGGTGTCGGCGGCGGCGTGGGTGCGGGCGTCGCGGCGCCGAGCACGCGAACGGTCCCGCGCATGACAGTCGGATGGACCGCGCAGAAGTACCCGATCGTGCCAGCGCTCGTGAACGTGACGGAGCGGCTGCCCGTCGAGAAGACGCCGGTGTCGAACGATCCGTTGTCGGCCTTCGCCGAATGCGGGATGCCGTCCTGGTTCGTCCACGTCACGGACTCGCCGACGTTCACCGTCACGCTCGCGGGCTGGAACGTCACGGCGCGCATGGTGACGAACGCGTTCGCGGCGTGCGCCACGCCCGACGCGAGCGCGAAGACCAGCAGCACGCACGCCGTCAGCACCCCGGCGGGGGGTCTGAGGGGGGCGGCAGCCCCCTTCATACGCTCATACGATCACGCATCATGACCAGCCCCGACCCCTTCATCGCGCTCGTCCGCGACGCCGCGCGCTTGGGCCTTCATCTCACGGACGCGCAGCAAGACGCCTGCGCGCGGTACGCGGCGGAGCTCATGGAGGCGACGAAGACCGTCAACCTCACCGCCATCACGGACCCTGAGGGCATCGCGATCAAGCACTTCCTGGACTCCTTCACGGCATACGCGGCGCGGCCCTGGACGGGTCACGAGCGCCTCGTCGACGTCGGCAGCGGCGCGGGCTTCCCGGGGCTCGCGCTGCGCATCGCGCTCCCGGGGATCTCCGTGACCGCGGTCGAGTCGACCGGCAAGAAGGCACGCGCGATCGAGCGGTTCCGCGACCTGCTGGCGCTCGAGCGCGTCGCGGTCGAGAACGCGCGGGCGGAGGACGTCGCGCGCAGCCCGGCGCACCGCGCGCGCTACGACGTCGCCACGGCGCGCGCGCTGGGGACGCTCGGCCTCTGCGTGGAGCTGTGCTTCCCGTTCCTCCGCGTCGGCGGCGACGCCGTCGTCTGGAAGGGCCGCATCGACGCCGAGCTGCCCGGCGCGAAGAAGGCGCTCGCGTCGCTCGGCGGGGAGGTCGTCGCCGTCGTGCCGACGTCGTCGCTCGGCCTCGGCGACGAGCTCCCGGGGCGCCAGCTGGTCGTCATGCGCAAGACGCGCGCGACGCCGGAGCGCTACCCGCGGACGCCGGCCGAGATGAAGCGCCGGCCGTGGTGATCGTTCCGTCCATCGACGTACGCTTCGGCCACGTGGCCTACCGCGGCGTCCAGATCCGCTTCACGCCGTCGGAGCTCGCCGAGCGCTACGTGGAGGACGGCGCGCAGGAGCTCCACCTTGTCGACCGGGACAACGCCGAGCGCGGCGACCCCGCCAACCTCGGCCTCCTCGCGGCGATCGCGCGCCGCGCTCGCGTGCCGGCGCGCCTCGCCGGTGGCATCTCGTCGGTCCCCTTCGCCCGCGAGGCCCTCGATGCCGGCTTCAGCGGCGTCCTGTTCTCGTCCGCGGTCTTCGGCAACGACGATCTCCTCGCCGAGATCGCGCCGCTCGGGCGCGCGGCGATGGTCGAGATCGAGGCGAAGGACGGCTTCCTCGCGCCGCGCGGCGGCGACCCGACGCTCGTCGATCAGGCGACGGGCCGCGGCGCGCTCGCGGCCGCGCGCGCCGCCGTCGTCGCCGGCGTCACGGACCTCTACGTGATCGATCTCGGCGCGGAAGGCATGCTCGGCGGTCCCGCTCTCGAGATGCTCGAGAGCATCCGCGCGTCGCTCGGTGACCTCGCGCGCCGCGTGCGCTTCCACACGGGCGGCGGGATCGCGGGGCCCGACGACGTCCGCGCCCTCGCGCGGTGGGGCGTCGCGTCCGCCGTGATCGGGCGCGCGTTCCTCGAGGGACGCCTCACGCTCGCGGAGGCGATGGC
>DASWDY010000207.1:0-26715 GCA_036395035.1 Candidatus Limnocylindria bacterium | reverse complement strand
AGTCGTCGGCGCCGAGCTCGAGCCCGCGCACCTTGTCCGTCTCCAGCCCCTTCGCCGTGAGGACGATCACGGGCACGTCCTCGCCGCCGTCGCGCAGCTCGCGGAGGACCGTGAACCCGTCCTTCCCGGGCATCGCGAGGTCGAGGACGACGACGTCGGGACGGTCGCGCGCGATCGCTTCGAGGGCGGCGTCGCCGTCGTGCACCTCCGTGACCTGGTGCTCGGGTCGCTGGTAGCGGATGCCCATGGCGACGAGCGCGGCCACATCGGGCTCGTCGTCGACGACGAGGATCCTCATACGATCGCCCCCGCCGGCACGGGCTCATGCGGGATCTCGACGACGAAGCGCGCCCCGCCGCCCGGACGCTCCTCCGCGCGGATCCGGCCGCCGTGCATCTCGACGAGCTGGCGCGCGATCGCGAGGCCGAGGCCGGTCCCGCTCACGACGTCCTTCGTCATCTTGCCGCGGTAGAACTTGTCGAAGACGCGCTCGCGCTCGTCCGGTGGGATCCCCGGACCCTCGTCGTCGACGGTGAACCGTATGGACTCCCCGGCGCGCTCGACGCCGAGCTCGATCGCCGTTCCGGCCGGCGCATAGCGGTTCGCGTTCTGGACGAGGTTGCCCAGGATCTGCTGGATCCGGCGGCGGTCGACGAGGGCCGGCGGCACGTCGCCATCGGGGACGATCCGCAACCGCTGCCCCTTCGCAGCGACGAGCGGCTCGTGGGCGCTCGCGGCCTCGCCGAGGATCGCGCGCACGCCGACGAACTCGCGCTGCAGCTCGATGCGTGCCTCCTGGAGCTGCGCGAGGTCGAGGAGATCCTCGACGCTCCGCTGGAGGCGCTGCACGTGGCGCTCGGCCTGCTCGATCAGGCGACGGTCGTCCTCCGGCGGGCGCCGCGTCGGCCGGCCGAGCAGCTCGAGCGATCCGCTGATCACGGTGAGCGGCGTGCGGAGCTCGTGGCTCACGACGGCGAGGAACTCGTCCTTCAAGCGGTCCATGTCGCGCAGCGCCCGAGCCTCGCTGGCCTCGACGAAGAGGCGCTCGTTCTCGAGGACCTGCGCGATCAGGCCACCGACGGTCTCGGCGAGCCGCGCGTCGTCGGGCCCGAACGCGTCGGGCAGCGCGCGCGAGAGGCTAAGCGCAGCGACGCCTCGGCCACCGATGGACAGCGGGACCACGATCACGGAGCGCGCGGTCTCGGCCGCCGGTCGCGGCACGTACCGCGGATCGTCGAGGACGTTCGGCACGAGGAGCGGTCGGCCCGCCGCGACGGCGGCCCCGACGAGCCCTTCGCCGATCCGCATGCGCGGGCTCGGCGGAGCGTCGCCCGACGCGAGACGGTGCACGACGGCGTATTCCCCCTTGTCCTCGTCGGCGACGAAGACCGTCGCGCGATCGAAGTGGAAGACGTCGCGGCTGGCCTCGAGCACGGCGGGCACGAGCGGCTGGCCGGGCCCGCGGGCGACGACGCGCAGTGCGCCCGCGATCGCGGCGTCCTCGGCGACCCGCCGCTCGAGGCGGCCGATGAGCTCCTCGCGCTCCGCGCGTACCTTGCGGTCATCGCGGAGGACGCGGTCGATGAGCACCGCGGTGAGCGCGAGGACCGACAGGTGGAACGCGGCACGCTGCGGCTCGATGGCGAGGTCGAATGCCCGCGCGCGGAAGATCGTGATGCCGACGTAGGCGATCGCGAGGACGACGGCCGAGACGTACGCGCCGGCGGCGCCGAACCGGAACGCCCCGCCGACGATCACGAGCGTGCCGATGAAGAAGGTCGTCCAGTAGGGATCGACGGAGAAGAGGAGCATCGCGACGGAGAGCGCGACGAGGTCGGCGGCGAACGCGATCTCCGCAACGCGGCGCTGGCCCTCGAGCGTGCGCACGCGCGACGACGCCCACATGAGGACCGCGTTGTAGGCGGCGACGACGAGCGAGAGGACCACGATGCCGCCCGGCGAGAGGCTCGGGAACTGCGGCCCGAGCAGGATGGCGAGCGCCACCGCGGCCCAGCGGATCCGGGCGATGGTCCGCTCGAGCCGCTGCTGCTCGGCGAGCAGCCCCCCAGCCACGCGCCCATTTTGGGGGCTAGCCCCCGCTGCCCGGCGGAGCGCCCTCCGCCGGGCTTACGCGGAGCCTGGGCTAGACGACCGTCCTACGCCCAGTGAGGAGCTGGACGACGAGGACGATGAGCGCGAGGACCAAGAGCAGGTGGATGAGCGAGCCAACGGTCGGGAGAGCCACGACGCCGAGCAGCCAAAGGATCAGCAGCACGGCGATGATCGTCCACAGCATTTCCCGGCACCTCCTTCGACCGAGCAAGGGGCGCAAACGTCGTGCCAAGGACAGAGGAGGGCCCCGGTCGTGGGACCGGGGCCCTCAGCACAGGTGTCGTTATCGCTTCGTTGCGTTAGCCCTTGACGAGCTGCCCGCGCACGACCCCGCCGGCGTTCAGCTTCGAGTGGAAGTTGACGTAGAAGTCGGCCGGCTTGTCGATGATCTGCTGGGCGAGATCCGGGTCGACGGTGACGTCGGCCTTCTTGAACGTCGTCGCGCCACCGGTCAGCGTGAGGGGGTTGTCGGCATCGGTCTTGAATCCGACCTTCACGCCGGCGTTCGTGCCGGCCGCCGCCGGACCGTGGATGTGGCCGAGGGTGATCAGCGCGGTGGCCGGGAAGCCGCTGAAGCTGGCGTCGATCGACGCCTTCGCCGCGGTGATCTTGCCGGCGGTGTCACGCGTGAGGTCGAACGTCACGGTCGCCTTGCCGCTCGCGCCCTTCTCGTCGTTCGCGATCGGCGGGACCTCGTTCTCCGTCTTCAGGTCGGCCGTGAACTTCAGCGAGGTCGGGGCGGTCGGGGCCGCCGTTGGGGCCGCGGTCGTCGCGGCGACCGTCGGGGCCGCCGTTGTCGCGGCGGGCGATGCCGGGGCGCTCGCGCCGCCGCAGGCGGCCAGCATGAGCCCGGCGCCAAGGACGATGGCGATGGATCGCATGTGTTCCTCCTATTCCGACCTCGCCCAGGGCGACGCCCCTCGCTCGGCCGCTGTCCTCTAGTACGCGAACCCGGCAGAGCCGGATCGATCGCCGCTGGGCGGGCAAAAACGCTCGACGACGCGGAGGAGGTCCTTGAGCTGGAACGGCTTGGCGAGATACGCGTCCGCGCCGATCTCCTGCGCCCAGGCGCGCGCGTTCTCGGCGGCCGTCACGACGACGACGGGGAGCTTCAGCCCCCGGTCGCGCATGGCGCTCGCGAAGCCCCAGCCGTCGAGCGTCGGCATGCGCATGTCGAGCAGGACGAGGCACGGCCTGTCGCCTTCGAGGACCCGGAGCGCTTCGGCGCCGTTCTGCGCCGGGAGGACGCGGTAGCCCTCTCCCGTGAGGATGTCCGTCAGGAGGTCGAGGATCGACGGATCGTCATCGACCGCCAGGATCGCGGCCTGCCGTGTCACGGTTCCCATCTCCGTCAGGCTCACGACGCCACCATAGTCGCGTCGCTCGCGGGCCGCTCGCGCGCGGCGGACACCGGGAACGTGACGTGGAACACGGTCCCCCGTCCCGGCGCGCTCTCCACCCAGACGCGCCCGCCGTGCTGCTCCACGATCCCGTGGCAGATGTAGAGGCCGAGGCCGATGCCGCCGAACTTCCGATGATCCACGTTGGACCCGCGCCGGAACCGCTCGAAGACGTGCGGCATGTCCTCGGGTGGGATGCCGATGCCGTGGTCGGTGACCGACAGGCGCGCCGTGGAGTCCTCGGACCAGACGCGCACCTCGATCGGGTCCTCCGCCGGGCTGTACTTGAGCGCGTTCTCGACGAGGTTGTCGATGAGCTGCCGGATGCGCTCCGGGTCGTACATGCCCGCGACCGTGCCGTTGCTCACGATCTGGATGCGGTCGGCGCCGGCGCGCTCGCGCGCGGTGACCTCGCGCGCGATCGCCGCGAGGTCGCCGGGCTCGGGCTGGATCGGGAGCGCGCCGCGCTCGAGGCGTGACGCGTCGAGCAGCTCCTCCACGAGGCGCGAGAGCTGCGTCGTTTCGCGTACGAGCCGCTGGATCCCCGTGAGCTCGGCCGTGCGCCCCTCGCGCGCGGCGCGCCGCTCGAGGAGCTGCGCCTGCGCGACGATCGTCGTGAGCGGCGTCTTGAGGTCGTGCGCCGCAGCGGAGACGAAGTCCTCCTTGATGCGCGCGGCTTCCTCGACCGCGCGCGCACGCGCGGCCTCGTCGATGAGCTTGCGGCCTTCCATGATCACCGCGGCCTGCTGCGCCATGAGCTCCACGAACGCGAGGTCGTCCTCCTCGAAGATCGGCTCGCGGGACGCGAACACCTCGAGCACCCCGAGGCGGCGCTCGCCGGCGGTGATGGGCGCGATGAGCACCGGTCCGACGCCCGCCGAGCGGTACAGCTCGGCGTTCGCCGGGTTCGCCGCGGAGGCGTCCGGTACGTAGAGCGATCGTTGGCCCTCGAAGACGCGCCAGCTGAGGAACGTGCTCGGTCCGACCTCAGGAGGGACCGCGCCAACGGTGTCGCGGAACCGGAGCACGCGGTGCGCCTCGTCCCACACCGCGATCGTCGAGCGGGCGCCGAGCGCGCGGCCCGCCACCTCGGAGAGGTCGTCGACGATCTCGTCCATCGTCGCGCGCGGGAGGGCCGCCGCCCTGCTGAGGAACGCGCGCAGCTCCGGGAGCTGCCAGTACTTGCGCAGCTCGTTCGGCGGCGTGAACCCGATCGCGTACGAGATGGCCGATCCGACCGTGCAGATCTGGGTGAGCGCTGCGGTGACCCCAGCGAGGCCAGGCGCCACGAGCGCGATCCCCGCGATGAGGATCGCCATGCCGAGGAAGTAGGAGCCGGCGGCGACGGCGCCCATGCGGCGGCGCGTCACGCCATATGACGATCCCGCGAGCGTGACCGCCCGGGCGGCGCAGTAGATGGCGACCGCAGCGAAGTACACGACGACGTAGAGCGTCGCGGCGAGGACGGTCGTCCCGAACGTCGCGATCAGGATCACCGAGGCGACCAGGCCGAGCTCGACCACGCGAACGATCGGCATCGCGACGGTCGTGAAGTCGCGCGTGACGCGGAGCAGCAGGTACGGCAACGCGATGACGATCACGAGCGTCGTCGCGCGGACCAGATCCTCGTACGGCAGCTCCGCGAGGGCGACCAGACGGCCCTCGACCGTCACGAGCGCGATCGCGCCGAAGAAGAGCGCGATGTCGATGGTGGTCCGCGTCGGCCGGCGCACCGCCCGCGCGATCTCGACGGCGCCGATCGCGAGCCAGGTCACCTGCGCGATCGCCTGGAGGAGCTCAGCCGCGGTCACGGTCGGGCGAGTCTAGGAGACACCGATAGCATCACTTGCTCGCTCGCTCGGTCTCCCAGGTCAAAAGATGGTCAATGCCGAGCAGGTCATAAGCCGGGTCCTGTACCCCTTGCGGGGCGATGGTCATCCATCTGGGACGGAGGTCACCCTCCGCCTCGTGCGACCGACCCGGGGACGGCGCGGGCCACGCCATGGTCCCCCTATTCGGTCTTGCTACCAGCCAGAGCTTGCCGCGTTTCACCCCGCCTCGCGGCGGGTTCGTCACTGTGGCGCTCGTCCTCGCCTCACGGCGGACGGGTGTTACCCGCTGGCGTGCCCTCTGGAGCCCGGACTTTCCTCAGCGCCCTTCGGCGCCGCGACCATCCGACCTGCTCGGCAAGGTCAAGTGTACCGGGCGGCGTCACTTGAGATAGCGGCGCACCAGGCGATCGAGCTTCTCCGCGCCGCGCAGGACCTCGGTCGGCAGCACCACGTCCAGGCGTTCGGCATAGGTCCGCGACAGCCCGATCCCCCGCACGGCGTCGTCGCGTACGACGATGTCACCGACGAGCCGGACGATGTCCAGCAGCGCACAGCCGAGGTGCGCGCTCCCCCACCGTCGCAGGACGACGCCGCGGTCGGCTCGTGCCGCGTTCGCGCACGTGAGGTCGCCGTGCACGAGCGCCATCGGCCACTTCGCGATCCGGCGCGCGGACTCGCGCGCCTCGTCGGCGATCGCGCGCGCGTCGGGATCGTGCGCGACCGCGGCCGCGATCTCCTCCGCGATGGCGTGCGGCGGGCGCTCGGGCACGCCGAGCGCGCGTAGCGCGGGCCCGTCCTTCGCGACCGCCTGCTCGACGGCGATCTTCGCGTCGAGGATCGCCGACGGATCGCCCTCGCACGCGCTCGGCGCATCCGCGAGGTCCTCGACGAGCAGCCAGGGCGGCGCGGGGGCCACCGGCCGTGGGATGCCCCGCGCGTGGACGACCGGCACCCGGTCCGTCTTTCGCGCGAGGAACGGGAGGAGCTGCGCTTCGAGCGCGGTCCGCGGCGCGAGCCGCTCGAAGAGGAGCGAGCGCTCCTCGCCGCTCGCCCGGAAGCGGATGCGCTCGACCTCGACGCCGCCAGCCGTCCCGAGGAGCTCGCTGTGCGCCTCCGCCACGTCGGTACGGAGCGCGCGCGCGAGCATCGTCTCGAGCGGGTCGGGCGCGCTCAGGGGGCGGCCTCGTCGATCGCCCTGTTTGCCAGCCTGTCGGCGCGCGAGTTCTCCTCGCGCGGGATGTGCTCGATGGTCCGCTGCCCGAACTGGGCGAGGAGCGCACCGGCGCGCAGCGCGAGGGGGCGCAGGCCGGGGTGCTTGATCTTCCAGAGGCCCTGCATCTGGCGGACGACGAGGAGCGAGTCCATGCGCACGTCGATCTGCTCGATGCCGAGCCGGCGCGCCTCCTCGAGCCCGAGGATGAGCGCGCGGTACTCGGCGACGTTGTTCGTGGCGTGCCCGAGGGACAGCGTGAGCTCGGCGATCGGCTTCCCCGTCTCGTCGAGGAGGAGCGCGCCCGACCCCGCGGGACCGGGATTGCCGCGCGCGGCGCCGTCCGCGAAGAGGGTCGCCCTCAAGCGAGGAAGCTCGCGAGCCGGTCGGGGTCGACGTTGCCGCCGGACACGATCGCCACGACGCGCTCGCCCGGCCTCGCCCGCACCGCGCCGCTGAGAAGGGCGCCGACGGCGGCGGCGCCGGCGGGCTCCGGCACGATGCGCGCGCGGGCCACGAGGAAGCGCAGGCCGTCCAGGATCGCCTCGTCTGGGATGACGACCACGTCGTCGACGTCGCGGCGGATGATCGCGAAGTTGCGCTCGCCGCAGTAGGGAGCCGTGAGGCCGTCGGCGACGGTCTTCGTGGACGTGAGCCGGACCGGGTGTCCCGCGTCCAGCGCCTGCCGCACCGCCTGGGCGCCCTCGGGCTGCACGCCGACGACGCGCGCGGCGGGCCGGAGGGCCTTCACGGCGAGCGCGATGCCGGAGATGAGGCCGCCGCCGCCCACCGGGACGACGATCAGGTCGGCGTCGGGGAGGTCCTCGAGCAGCTCGAGCCCGATGCTCGCGTGGCCGGCGATGACGCCGTCGTCGTCGAAGGGGTGCAGCAGGTGGCGGCCTTCGGCGACGAGGCCCTCCGCGATGGCGGTCAGCTTGGTCGCGTCCGGCCCGAACCGGACCTCGGCGCCGTAGCCGCGTGTCGCGGCGACCTTCGTCTTCGGCGCGGTCTCCGGCATCGCGACGACGACGCTCACGCCTGCGGCCCGCCCCGCGTAGGCGATGGCCTGCGCGGCGTTCCCGGCGCTGAACGTGACGACGCCGGCCCGGCGCGCGCTCTCATCGAGCAGAGAGACGGCGTTCACGGCGCCGCGGACCTTGAACGAGCCCGTCCGCTGGAGGTTCTCGGGCTTGAGGTAGGCGCTCGCGCCGACCCGCTCGCCGAGGTGACGAGCAGAGAGGAGCGGCGTCCGGTAGATGTGGGGGGCGATGACGTCGCGGGCGCGCCGGACGTCCTCGAGACCGATCATGCGGCGGTCAGACTAGGGCGGTCGGCCCGGCAGGGATCGAACCTGCGACCAGCAGATTATGAGTCCGCCGCTCTAACCACTGAGCTACGGGCCGCTCTCACCTCCTATTGTCGCGTATAGTTCCCGCGGGACCGAGGCGCGACGCTTCCACGCGCCATGGGGAGACGGTCACGGAAGTCTCGCCATGGGAGGCGCCTTGGGACACATCATCGCGATCGCGAACCAGAAAGGCGGCGTCGGTAAGACGACGTGCGCCATCAATCTCGGTGGCGCGCTCGCCGCGCTCGGCCACCGGGTCCTCTGCATCGACCTCGATCCGCAGGGGAACCTCACGGTCGGCCTCGGCGTCGACCTCAACAGCGTCGACAGCGGCATGGCGCAGGTCGTCATCGAGCCGGACGTCACGCTCTCGTCGGTGATCCGCACGACGAGGACGAAGAACCTCGACGTCGCGCCGACGACGATCGAGCTCTCGTCCGCCGAGGTCGAGCTCATGACCGCGATCGGCCGCGAGATGGCGCTGAAGGACAAGCTCACGTCGGATGTCATCGATCGGTACTCGCACATCCTCATCGATTGCCCGCCGACGCTCGGCCTGCTCACGCTGAACGCGCTCGTCGCGGCGGACGGCGTGATCATCCCGGTGCAGACGCAGTACTACGCGCTGAAGGGTGTCGCGGCGCTGCTGAAGATCATCAAGACCGTGCAGACGCGCCTCAACCCGCGGCTGCAGGTGCTCGGGCTGCTGCCGACGTTCTACGACAGCCGCACGATCCTCGGTCGCGACATGCTCGACTCGCTCAAGGATCTCGGCGATCACCAGGTCTTCCGCACGGTGATCCGGCAGTCTGTGAAGATCGGCGAGGCACCGACCGCCGGCGTCCCCATCACGACGTACGACGCGCGATCGGACGCCGCGAAGAGCTTCATGGACCTCGCGAAGGAGGTGGCGAATGCTCACTAGCGAGAGGTCGCGGACGAAGTCCTTCCGCGACGCCGGCAGCCGGATCTTCCAGCAGGAGACGGAATCGCAGGACGGGATCATCCGCCTGCTCGCCGCACGCACGCCGACGGCGATCCGCGAGATCCCGATCGATCGGATCCAGCCGAACCCCTCGCAGCCGCGCATGACGTGGCACGAGGAGACGCTGAAGGAGCTCGCCGCGTCGATCACCGAGCACGGCGTCCTCCAGCCGATCCTCGTGCGGCCCGCGGCCGCGGGCGCCTCCGGCGGACCCGAGCGGTACGAGATCATCGCGGGCGAGCGGCGCTGGCGCGCGTCGAAGCTCGCGAAGCGCGAGACGATCCCCGCGATCGTCGAGCGGTTCGACGACGCGACGGCGCTCGAGATCGCGCTCATCGAGAACCTGCAGCGCGAGGACCTCTCCCCCCTCGACGAGGCCTTCATCTTCGACAAGATGACGAGCGAGCTCGGCTACTCGATCCGCGGTCTCGCCGGGAAGCTCGGCAAGGACAAGGGGTACGTCGAGAACCGCCTGCGGCTCGCGAACGCGCCGGACGACGTCAAGGCCATGGTCGCGCAGCGGTACGACACGATCACGCACGCGTACGAGCTCATGAAGGTCGAGGACAAGCGGCGCCGCGGCGCGCTCGCGAAGCGCGTCCTCGCGGGCGAGCTCAGCCTGCAGAAGCTGCACGAGCGCGTCGAGCGCATCCTCAACCCGGGAGCGCAGCCGCCGAAGGAGGAGCGCGAGGACGACACGCCCGTCCTCCGCGACGACGCGATGATCCTCGCGACGCGGAAGCTGAACGAGGCGCTCATGGAGCTCTCCGGGGCGGTCGACGCCGCCGCCGAGGTCCCGGACGGGGACCGTCAGAACCTCGCGAAGTTCCTCACGATCTCGCGCGCGCGCCTCGACAACCTGGTCGCCCGCATCCGCAGCACGACCTAAGTGGCGGAGCGCCCTCCGACGTTCCGTTGGAACGTCCTGGCGTTCGCGGCGATGCTCGCGCTGGTGCTCATCGCGAGCACCTCGCTGCTCGTGCTGCTCGATCCACGCAGCCAGGCATGGTGGGGTGACCGCTTCTCCGAGATCGGCACGTTCTTCCGGGCCATCGTTGACGCCCTAGTGAATAGATGAGGTCGAGCGAGGATCCGGCCTTGCCGGTCCGAGCGAGTCCTTCAGAGCGGAGCGAGTAGCCGCGAAGCGAGCCCGAAGGGCGAGCCGACGGCTATTGAACAAGGACCCTGGCTCAAGGCCAGGGTCCGAGCACAGGGTGGAGCGTGGTCCGCTACTTGACCCGCATCGACTCCCGGGCCAGGTCGGCCCTCTGCGTCTTCGTATCAGCGAGGATCGCGAGGGTGGTGGCGACGAGGCCGGCGGCGGAGAACAAGAGGATGGCGCCGTCGCTCCCGATCACCTGGACGAGGTCCATATGGCCTCCCTTTCGTCGTCGTTCCACCGGTCTCGAACGCAACCCGCGTGCCATGACGGTCGAGCGTGCCTCCGCTCGGATAACGTTCGGGTAACGCGGCGATGAGCGCGGTGTTGCGAGCGGTGCGCGTTCCTCACCCGCCCGCGAGGGCCGTGTACCTCCCGCCGTGGAACACGAGCGGACGCCCGCTCCCGGTCGCGAGCGCCGACACGCGACCGACATAGATCGTGTGCGTGCGTCCCCCTGCATGGCGCGCGACGACATCGCATTCCAGCCAGGCGTGCACCCCATCGAGGATCGGAAGCCCGCGCGGCGAGCGGCGGTGGTCGACGCTCGCGAACTTGTCCTGCGCGGTGCTCGCGAACACGCGCGCGATGCGGTCCTGCCCTTCCGCGAGGACGTTGACGACGAAGGTCCGTTCGGCCTCGACGCACGCGTACGCGCGCGCGGCCTTGGACACGCAGACGAGCACCAGCGGCGGATCGAGCGAGACCGAGGCGAAGCTGTTCACGGTCAGGCCGCAGGGACGACCGTCGTGCGTCGTCGTCACCACGGTGACGCCGGTCGGGAAGTGGCCGGCGACGCGGCGGAGATCGCTGCCCTCGACGATCACCGCGGCGGCGGCGTCTTCGCGCGGGGTTTCTGGATCCGCACCTGCGCGACGCGGCGGCCGTCGACCGCGGCGACCGTGAGGCGGTGGCCCTCGATCTCGACGGTGTCCCCCACCTTCGCGAGGCGTCCGAGCCGGCCGAACACGAGGCCACCGACAGTGTCGTACGGCTGCTCGTCCAGCTGCAGCCCGAGGCGCTCGCGCAGCTCCGCCAGCGAGGCAAGGCCGTCCACGAGCCAGCCGCCGCCGGCCTCGGTGCGGAAATGCGGTGTCTCGCGGTCGAACTCGTCCTGGACCTCGCCGACGAGCTGTTCGAGGACGTCCTCGAGCGTGACGAGCCCCGCCGTGCCGCCGAACTCGTCGACGACGATGCCGAGCTGCATCCGCTCCCGCCGGAACTCGGACAGGGCCTGGTCGAGATGCTTCGTGTCGGGCAGGAACAGCGGCCGGCGCATGACGTCCCGGACGGGGCGGCTGAGATCCTGCGCAGGGACGAGGTCCTTGATGTGGACGACGCCGACGATGTGGTCCAGATCCGCGTGGAAGACGGGGAACCGCGTGAACGGGTGCTCCCGCACCAGGTCGCGGAGCTCGCGGAGCGGCTGCTCGTGCCCGATCGCGACGATCTCCGTGCGCGGCACCATCACCTGGCGCACGAGCGTGTCCGCGAAGTCGAGCGCGCGGCCGAGGAGCTGGCGCTCCGACTCGGCGAGGATCCCCTTCCGGGTGGAGATCGCGACGAGCATCTTCAGCTCCTCTTCGCTGTAGACCTCGGCCGCGTCGGTGCGGCCGACCCGCAGCGCGCGGAGGAGCCCGTTCGCGCTGGCGTTCACGACCCAGATGAAGGGATAGACGACGCGATAGAAGAGGTGGAGCGGGTACGCGCTCCACAGCGTCGTCGGGACGGCTTCCTGGATCGCGAAGTACTTCGGCGCCTGCTCCCCCACGACGATGTGGAGGTACGTGATGAGCCCATACGCGACGGCGAAGCTGACCACGTGGAACGCGGTCTCCGACGCCGCCTCGAGCGCGCCGAGCAGCGGACGGAGGAGCGCGGCGAAGGTCGGCTCACCGACGATCCCGAGCGCGAGGGAGGCCGCCGTGATCCCGACCTGCGTCGCCGAAAGGTACGCGTCGATCCGCTCGTTCATGTGCCGTGCGAGGCGCGCGCGCGAGCTGCCGGCATCGGCGAGCTCGCGCAGCTGCGTCTCTCGGACGCGGACGAGCGCGAACTCGGCCGCGACGAAGAACGCGTTCGCGAGGAGGAGGAAGACCGTGAGGAGCAGCGCGGGCAGTGCCGCGCCGAGATCCATGCGCTGCGATGGTATCTAGACTGGCCGTCGTGAGGGTGCTCGTTCGCCTTTTCGCGTCGTACCGCGAAGCGGCGGGGGTCGGGCACGTCCCGCTCGAGCTCCCCGCCGGAGCGACCGCGCGCGACGCGATCAGGGCGGTGCTGCGCGAGCACCCGCTCGTCGCCGAGGGCCGTCAGCTGGTCATCGCGCGGAACCGGGAGTACGTCGACGCCGACGCGGCGCTCGCGGACGGCGACGAGCTCGCCCTCATCCCGCCCGTGTCGGGTGGGGCGACGCGCTCACGAGAGCGCGTCGCCGTGACGAGCGAGCCGCTCTCGGTCGACGACGTCGTGGCCGCCGTGCGCGAGCCAGGGTACGGTGGGATCGTCGTCTTCCTCGGGACGGTGCGCGACCACAGCCGCGGAACGCGCGTGACGCATCTCGAGTACGAGGCCTACGCGGAGATGGCCGAGTCGAAGATGCGCGAGATCGCCGACCGGCTCGAACGCGAGCACGCCCCCGCGACGGTCGCGATGCACCACCGCGTCGGCGACCTCGCGATCGGCGAGATCGCGGTCATCGTCGGCGCCGGGGCGCCGCACCGGGACGCCGCGTTCGCCGCGGCGAGGGCGGCGATCGACGAGCTGAAGAGCGTCGTGCCGATCTGGAAGAAGGAGCACACCGCGGACGGCGCGATCTGGATAGAGGAACACGCGTAGGGTCCTAGCGGCTGAGGCCGTCCTCTGAGATGACGACCGGCTTCGGCCGGACCGTCACCACGGTGTGGATCCCGAGATCGTCCATCCACGCGCCGCCGTCGATGACGCCGCGGAGCGGGATCGTGAAGGTCCCGACCTTCGCGCCGTACACGGGGAACGTGAACGTCGCGAGGCCGCCCGGCGGGACCAAGTCCTCGTTCTGCATCGCCGGCCGATCGGCGGCCGGCCAACCCGAGCCGAGGAACGCGAGGCCGGTGTCGTTCCCGCGGATCCCGAGGCGCGCCTCCTGGGCCGTGCCCTTGCGCCACGCGGTCGCGCCGGTGTTGCGCAGCGTCACGGTCACGTGCGCGGTGTCGCCGACGGAGATGTCGGGGAACGCCGACTGCGAGACCCACGCCGAGCGCACGGTCGCGGCCGTCGGCGGCGCGCAGAGGCTGGTGAGCCATATGAAGTGCGGCCAGCCCCACGTCGGACCCGGATCGATCTTGCCGACGCCGGGGATCTCGTTGTGCCCGACGATGTGCGCGCGGTCGAGCGGGATCCCCTGGCGGGCCGAGATCGCGCACGCGAGCGCGGCCGTCGCGTAGTACTGCTCGGCCGTGTACGACGGGTTCGTGACCGGGTCGAGCTCGATCTCGATGCCGATCGAGCGCTCGTTGAACCAGTAGTTGCCGGCGTGCCAGGCCGTGTCGGCCTCACCGACCATCTGCGCGATGTGACCGTCGCGGCGGACGATGTAGTGCGCGCTCACGCCCGAGCTCCGCAGGCGGAACGCCTTGAGCGTGCGCTCGTAGCTGATGGCCGTGTAGTGGATGACGATGTAGCGGATCGGCGCGCCGTTCCGCCCGCCGTCGCGGTTCGGCGAGCTCGTCAGCCACTCGGCCTCGGCTCGATACGGGAATGCGACCGCCGGAGCGGCCGCGCGGCCCTGCGGCTCCGCGCGCGGCGCGAACGTCGGCTGCGGCGCGGCGAGCGCGGCGGGCGACGTGTCGCCGCGACCGCCGGCCTGCGGCAGCGCCTCGGATGCGTCATTCATCGCGATCTCGGGCGCGGGCGTGGTCCGGCCGGGCGCGACGGACAGCGCGACGACGCAGCCGGCGACGACCAGGGCGAACGAGGAGAGCGCGAACGAGACCTTCCCCACCGTCGTCCGGAACGCGGACGCACCGCGCGTGGTGTGTGGCGCAGTGCGCACAGCGAGCGAGCGTGCCCAGCCTCGTCTATATCCTGCGAGCGTGGACCTCATCGACCGCCTCGTCTCCATCTGCGGCCGTGAGAACGTCCTCAGCGCTCCCGAGGATCTCCTCGTCTTCGAATACGACGCCGGCTTCGATCGCCGGCCGCCCGCGGCCGTCGTGGTCCCCGGCACGGCCGAGGAGGTCAGCGCCGTCGTCCTCGCCGCGCGCGACGCGGGCGTGTCCGTGGTGCCGCGCGGCGCCGGCACCGGGCTCGCGGGCGGGACCATCGCGTGCGCGGACGCGATCGTCGTGTCGACGTCGCGCCTGCGGCGGATCCTCGCCATCGACCCCGACAGCCGAGCGGCGCTCGTCGAGCCGGGGGTCGTCAACCTCGATCTCCAGGACGCCGTCCGGCCGCACGGCCTGTTCTTCGCACCCGACCCGTCGAGCCAGCGCTGCTCGACCATCGGCGGGAACATCGGCAACAACGCGGGCGGTCCGCACGCGCTCCGCTATGGGTCCGTCGTCGACCACGTGCTCGGCGTCGAGATGGTGCTCGCCGACGGCACGATCGCGTCCTTCGGCGGACGCGCGCCGGACCTCCCCGGATACGACGCGGTCCCGCTCATCGTCGGCAGCGAGGGCACGCTCGGGATCGTGACGAAGGCGTGGCTGCGGCTGCTGCCGCTCCCGGAGCACGTGCACACGTTCCTCGCGCTGTTCCCCGACGTCGAGACCGGCGCGCGCGCCGCGAGCGCGATCATCGGCGCGGGCATCGTGCCCGCGGCGATGGAGATGCTCGACCGCGTCACGATCGAGGCGGTGAACGCGGCGTTCGACGCGCACCTCCCCGCGGAGGCGGGATCGCTCCTCCTGGTCGAGGTCGAGGGCCTCGTCGAGGAGTGCACGGAGGAGGTCGCGCGCATCGAGCGCATCTGCGCGCAGGCCGGCGGCTTCGACACGCGCACCGCGACGACCGCCGACGAGCGCGCGCTGCTCTGGAAGGCGCGGAAGCTCGGCTATCCCGCGCTCGCGCGGATCAAGCCGAACAACTACCTGCACGACGCCGTCGTCCCGCGGACGAAGGTGCCCGAGGTGCTCCGCGCCGTGAACGCGATCGCGGAGCGGTACGGCTACATCACCGCGAACATGTTCCACATCGGCGACGGCAACCTCCACCCGATCCTCCTGTTCGACGCCCGGACCGAGCCGATCGAGCGCGTCATGCGCGCGAGCGCGGAGATCCTGAGGGTCGCGATCGACGCTGGCGGCATGCTCTCGGGCGAGCACGGCATCGGCCTCGAGAAGGATCACTTCATGACGTGGGTCTTCTCGGACGACGACCTCGGGGCGATGCGGCGCGCGCGCGACGCGTTCGACCCGGACGGCCGCATGAACCCCGGCAAGATCCTGCCGGGCGGCGGCGGCTGCGCCGACATCCCGACGGACCGGATCAAGCGGTCGCTCGCGGAGGGCATGTGGGTGTAGCGGCGCCGAGCGCCACGACGTACGCGATCGACGGGCGCGTTCCCGCACGGCATGTCGAGGCGCGCTCCGAGGCGGACGTCGTCGACGCGATCCGCGCGGCGAACGACCGCGGCGAGGCGATCGTGCTCTGGGGCGGCGGCACGCGCATCGGCATCGGCGACCCGCCCGAGCGCTACGACGTCGCGCTCGACCTGCGAGGCCTGCGCGGCATCGTCGACCACCAGCCCGGCGATCTGACCGCGACCGTGCGCGCGGGCACGACCGTCGCCGAGCTCCAGGCCGCGCTCGCCGAGCACCGGCAATGGTGGCCCGTCGAGGTCGCGCATCCGGAGCGTGCGACCGTCGGGGGCACGATCGCGAGCGCCGCGGACGGCCCGGCGCGCTACCGCTACTTCCATCCGCGCGACTGGGTCATCGGTGTGCGCGCGGTGCTCGGCGACGGCACGCTCACGAAGGCGGGTGGCCGCGTCGTGAAGAACGTCACCGGCTACGACCTCAGCCGTCTCTACAGCGGCTCGTTCGGCACGCTGTGCGCGCTCGTCGAGGTCAGCCTCAAGCTCGTGCCGCTGCCCGAGCGGCGCGTCACCGTTCGCGCCGACCTGCCGACGCCGAAGCACGCGTATCCCACGGTGCGTCAGTTCGTGCGCGAGCGGATCCCGCTCGACGCGATCGCGCTCCTCACCGGTCCGGTCACCGAGCCGCTCGGCGGACCGACATGGACGGCGCTCTTCACGCGCGTCGCGGGCACCTCCGCCGCGGTCGACCGTCTGACGGGCGCGGTGCGGCAGGCGCTCGGCGCACAGGTCGAGGTCGAGGACGACGTCTGGCGGCGCATCGCCGACCTGCCGGCGGACGCGCCGACGTCCGTCCGCGCCACGTGGCCCGCGGGCCGGCCGCTCGATCTGTACGCCACGAGGTCCGTCTGGTACCCGGGCATCGAGATCCAGCACCTGCTCGACGAGCACGAGGCCGAGGACCTCAGCGCGCTACGCGCCGCGGCCGAAGCGTCCGGTGGCGCGCTCGTGATCGAGCGCGCTCCGGTGGAGCTGCGGCTGGCGGTCGGCACGTGGGGCACACCACGCATCCCGCTCGAGATCGCGCGGCGGCTCCGCGAGCGGTTCGACCCGAACGGTGTCCTCGCGCCGGGACGCATGCCGTGACCGGCCGTCCCCTGGGCGCGCAGACCGAGGCGATGAGGCAAGGCCGAAGCGACGAGGTCGAGCACCCAGGCCCGAAGGAGGGCTTTGCCCGACTGAGGGTCGGAATGGACGATCTGCAGCAGTGCATCCGCTGCGGGATGTGCCTGCAGGCGTGCCCGACGTACCTCCTCACCGGGCTCGAGACCGAGTCGCCGCGCGGCCGCATCCATCTCATGGACGCGCTCGCGAAGGGGCGCATCGAGCCGACGGCAGGGGTCACGACCCATCTCGACCGGTGCCTCGGGTGCCGGGCCTGCGAGGCCGTGTGCCCGTCGGGCGTGCCGTACGGACGGCTCATCGAGCTGGCGCGCGGCGAGCTCGACGCGCGGCGGCCGCGGTCGCGCGTACGCGATCTCCTCCTGCGCGGGATCGTCGCTCGCCCGGCGGTGCTCGATGCCGTCGCTCGGGTCGGCTCGCTATACGAGCGCAGCGGGCTGCGGCGCGCGCTGTACGCGACCGGGCTCTTCCGGATCCTGCCGCGGCGCCTGCGGCGCCTCGAGTCGCTCGCGCCGCCGCTCACGCGACCGCGCTACCGCGCGCCCGCCGCGCCGCCGGCTCCCGTCGCGCGCGTCGCGCTCCTCCTCGGGTGCGTGATGCGTGTCGCGTACGGGGACGTGCACACCGCCGCCGCGCGCGTGCTGACGCGGCTCGGCGTCGAGGTCGTCGACGTCCCCGATCAGGCGTGCTGTGGCGCGCTGCACGCGCACGCGGGCGACCGGGACGCGGCGCGCGACCTGGCACGGAAGGGGATCGCCACCTTCGAGCGCGCGAACGTCGACGCGATCGTCGTCGACGCCGCCGGCTGCGGCGCGCACATGAAGCACTGGGGCGAGCTCCTCGCCGACGACGCCGCGTGGAGCGCTCGCGCGGCGAGCACGGCGGCGAAGGTGCGCGACGTGAGCGAGTACCTCGCGGCGCTCGAGCTCCCCGCGACGCTCGGTCGCCTCCGGGTGCGCGCGACGTACCAGGACGCGTGCCACCTCGCGCACGCGCAGGGCATCCGTGCGCAGCCGCGCGCCCTTCTGCGGCGCATCGACGGGCTCGAGCTCGTCGAGATGCCGCAGGCGGACGTGTGCTGCGGGAGCGCGGGCACGTACAACGTGACGCAGCCCGGATACGCGGATGCGCTCCAGGCCTCGAAGGTCGCCGCCGTCCTCTCGACAGGGGCCGAGGCGGTCGTGAGCGCGAACCCCGGATGCATGCTGCAGATCTCGACCGGCCTGCGAGCCCGCGGCTCGGAGCTGCCGGTGCTGCACATCGTCGAGGTGCTCGATCGGGCGATGGCCAAGTACGCTTCGGAAGCGCGAAGCGAGACGCTGGGGGACCGCTTCAGATCCGCTTCCTAGCGCGAGCGGCCTCCGTTGTCTTGGGCGCGATCGCCATGTTGTCGTTCTTGCTCGCGGTCGCGTCCTTCTCGTTCGGCCGCATCGACGGGGTCGCGTTCTACCTCGCGCTCACGCTCGTCTCCTCGCTCATCGTCGGCCGGCTGATGCGTCGCGACATCCGCCGTCGCCGAGCCGCGGGCGAGCTGCCGGAGCGCCGCGTCCCGCGCCGCCCGATCTCCTTCCCCATCCTCGAGACGGTCGTCACGTTCACCGCGTGGTACGTGGCCGCTGCCGTGATCGATCGCATCGTCACGGGCACCGTGAACGTGTTCACGCTGGTGGCGATCGCGCCGTTCGCGTCATTCATCTTGACGACGCTGACGATCGCCGGACGCCACATGGCGTTCCGCTTGACGGCGGAAGAGGCAGACGACGGTCGGAGCTAGCTCGGCAGCTTCACGATCCCGCACGCGATGCGCGCGCCGCTGTTGCCGGCCGGCTGCGTCGCGTAGTCGTCCTCCTGCGCGTGGATGATCACGGCGGTCCCCGCGCCGAACGTCAGGCCGTTCGACTGCGCCTTGTTCAGGCTGAGGTGCGGCGAATAGAAGAGGAGCGTCCCCTTGCCGTCGGCGCCGACCTCGAGGTTCGGCAGCTCGCCGGCGTGCGACGTGGTCGCGCCCGGGACGCCATGCTGCTTGTTGTTGATGTTGAAGTGCGATCCGGCCGAGGCGAAGTCCGGCCCATCGCACTTGCCGACGCCATGGATGTGCGTCCCGTGCTTGCCCGGCGGGAGCCCGAGGGCCTTGATCTCGACGCGGACGCCGAGGCGCGTATCGCTGAAGCTGGCGAGCGCGACGACCTTCCCGTCCTTGTCCGTGATCGCGGCGTTCGCGATCTGCGCCGTCGGTGCCTCGTCATAGCTGTTCGGATCGGGTGTCGCGGTCGAGCGTCCGACGTTCGTGCCGCCCGCGCATGCCATCGCGATCAGACCGGTGAGCGCGAGCCCAGCCCAAGTCAGCCTGATCATCTAAGCCCGACCTCCTCGTGAAGTCCCCGACACTCTAGCGTTCCGAAGCGGATCGAGAGCGGTCTCCCAAACTCACGTTGGGGACTTCCGAAACCGTACTTGGTCGGCGCAGATGGTGGTCCGTCGAACGCTGATACGCCTCGACGAGGGCGATGAGCAGCGGCTCGGAGAACGGGGGGCCGACGAGCTGCAGCCCGACCGGGAGCCCGTCGGTGCCGAAGCCGCACGGGAAGAAGATCGCCGGCAGCCCCGCGAGGTTCCCCGCGGGGATCAGGCCGACGTTCCCCGGCCGCGGCGCGCCGGGCGCCGTGTCGCGCGCGCCGGACGCGCCCGGGGGCAGCGTCGGCGCGTCGAGCGCCTGCCCGATGGGCGTCGCCGTCGCGGTGCGGCCGGCCGAGAGGATCACGTCGCACTCGCGGAAGAGGTCGCGCATCCGCGCGGCGAGGACGGTCCGCAGCCGCATCGCCTGGAGGTAGTCGCGCGCCCGGATGTCGAGCGCGGCGCGGAGCCCGGCCTTCTGCTTCTCGTCGGGCATGAGGTCGAGCTGATCGCTCTCGATGAGGTCGGCGAAGATCGTCGCCTCCTCGGCGCCGATGACCGTCACCACCATCGGCCCGTACGGGATGTCGCCGGGCAGCCGCGCCTCGACGAAGCGCGGCGCGATGCGGCCTAGCTCCTCGACGCCGCGGAGGAGCGCGTCCTTCGCGGTGTCGCCCGCGCGCTCCATCTCCTCGCCCGCGTACCCGACGCGGACGCGGCCGATCGCGTCGTCTGCGGCCCCCGCGTCGAGCGGGCGGAATCGCTTGCCGCTCACGGTCGGGTCGTTCGCGTCGGGCCCCGCGATGGCCACGAGGACGTACGCGCAGTCAGTGGCGCTGCGCGCCAGGGGTCCGATCTTGTCGAGCGTCCACGAGAGCGCCATCGCGCCGTGACGGCTGACGAGCCCGTACGTGGGGCGGAGGCCGGTGACGCCGCAGTACGCGGACGGGGTCCCGATCGAGCCCGACGTCTCGGACCCGAGCGCGAACGGGACGAGGCCGGCGGCGACGGCGGCGGCGCTGCCGCTGGACGATCCGCCCGACCACCGCCCCGTGTCCCACGGGTTGAGGCCGGGACCCTGGAGCGATGCGCTCGGATACCGGTATCCGCCGCCTCCGGCGAGCTCGACCATCGCGAGCTTCGCGGCGAGGACCGCGCCTGCGCGCTTGAGCTTCGCGATCGCGGTCGCGTCGAGGGGCAGCTTCCGATCCTTGTACGGCGCCGCGCCCCAGGTCGTCGGCGCCCCGCGCGCGGCGAGGAGATCTTTCGCGCCGTACGGGATGCCGACGAGCGGCGAGGGAGCATCGCCCTTCGCGATGGCGCGATCCGCCGCGGCGGCCTCGCGCAGCGCGCGGGCGCGCATGAGCGCCGCGATGGAGTTGTACCGCGGTCCGGCGGTGGCGAGGCGATCGACGGTCTCCGTCGCGAGCTCGACCGCGCTCATGCGCCGCGCGCGCAGCGCCTCCGCGAGCTCGGCGATCGACGCGAACCGCGTCAGGGGCGGTACCCCGTCGGCGGCTCCGCCTCGATCGGCACCTTCGCGGCGCGCAGCTCCTTCGCCATCCGCTCGGCCTGCGCGCGCGCTTCCTCGGCGAGCCGCTCGCGGTCGTCGATGTCCCGCGTGTCCTGTTCGATAGCCGTCGGCTCGGCCTGGGCGAAGCCGGATCCTCGCTCGATCGGCTCTTTCACTTGGTCGCGACTTTACCGGGAACGCGCCATGCTGGTGCTAGCCTCGATCCATGGAGGCGCCGCGCTCGTATCGCGTCCGCGAACGACCGCTCTCGTCCGAGGACTACGACGTCCCGATCGGCTGGTGGGGCTGGAACTGGGAGCCGCCGGTCCCGATGTCCGTGACGGAGATCCTCGCGGCCGGCAATCTCGACGCGCGGACCGCCGCGCTGTGCTGGCTCGTCCTCGAGGCGCACGGGTCGATCCTCATCGCGGCGGAGCAGCCGCACTCCGGGAAGACGACGACGCTCACCGCGTTCCTCGACCTGCTCTCGGCCGACGTGCGCCGCGTCTTCATCCGCGGCTGGGCCGAGACGTTCGACTACCTGCGCCACACGGACCCGCGGCGGACGCTGCTCCTCGCCAACGAGCTCTCGAGCCACCTTCCGGTCTACCTCTGGGGCCCGAAGGCCGTGCAGGTCTTCCGCTCGCTGCGCCGCGGCTACGCGCTCGCGTCCACGCTCCACGCCGATAGCGCGGAGGAGGCGGCCGCGCAGCTGACCGGCGAGCTCGGCGTCGACCCGGAGGACCTCGCGCGCATCGATCTCCTGGTCGTCATGCGCATGTACCGCATCGGGGCGGCGTACGGTCCCATCGCCCGGCGCGTCGTCTCCGCGCACCGCATCGTCCCGGATCCACAGGGCGGCGTGCGTCTCGTACCGCTCGTCGAGTGGGACGCGGAGCGTGACATCCACGAGCACGACGACGCGACGCAGCTCGAGCTCCTCTGCCACCGGCGCGGTGGGCAGATCGAGGCGCTGCGAGCGGAGCTCGACGTGCGCGCCGCGTACCTGACCGAGCTCGGCGCGCGCGGGGTCGTCACGATCGCGGCCGTGCGCGCGGCGATCGCCGAGCGTTACGACCAACGTCCCCTGGGCGCGCAGACCGAGGCGCGCAGCGACGAGGTCGAGCACCCAGGCCCGAGGGAGGGGTCCCCCCGACCGAGGCTCGGAGTGGATCCCACCGCATGAACGAGCACCCGACGACCGTCGGCGGCCTGCGCGAGACGGGGTACCGGCCGCGCAGCGTCAAGGAGGAGCTCCGCGGGAACCTCATCGCCGCGCTCGGCGAGGCCCGGCCGCTCTTCCCGGGGATCGTCGGCTACGACGCGACCGTCATCCCGCAGATCGAGAACGCGATCCTCTCCGGTCAGGACATCATCCTGCTCGGCGAGCGCGGCCAGGCGAAGACGCGCATCGCGCGGTCGCTCGTCGCGCTCCTCGACCCCGCCGTGCCCGCGATCGCGGGGTGCGAGATCAACGACGAGCCGTTCGACCCGATCTGCGCCTCGTGCCGCTATCGCATCGCGAACGACGGCGACACCGTCGAGCTCGTCTGGCTGACGCCCGACCGGCGCTACTCGGAGAAGCTCGCGACCCCCGACATCTCGATCGCGGACCTCATCGGTGAGGTCGATCCGATCAAGGTCGCGGAGGGCCGCTACCTCTCGGATGAGATGACGATCCACTACGGGCTGCTGCCGCGGACCCACCGCGGAGTCTTCACGCTGAACGAGCTCCCCGACCTCGCCGAGCGCGTCCAGGTCGGCCTCCTCAACGTCATGGAGGAGCGCGACGTGCAGATCCGCGGGTACAAGGTGCGCCTGCCGCTCGACCTCTTCGTCGTCGCGTCGGCGAACCCCGAGGATTACACCAACCGCGGCCGGATCATCACGCCGCTGAAGGACCGCTTCGGCTCGCAGATCCGCACGCACTATCCGCACGAGATCGTCACCGAGGTCGGGATCATGGAGCAGGAGCGCTCCGAATTCGTGGACGAGGGCATGACGACGATCGTCCCCGGGTACATGAAGGAGGTCCTGGCCGAGCTCTCGCACCTCGCGCGGCGCTCGCCGGAGATCTCGCAGCGCTCGGGCGTGTCCGTGCGCGTGACGATCGCGAACTACGAGAACCTCGTGTCCAACGCGCTGAAGCGCGCGCTCCGCCTCGGTGAGAGCTCGGTCGTGCCGCGCATCAGCGACCTGCCCGCGGTCGTCGCGTCCACCGCCGGGAAGATCGAGCTCGAGTCCGTCGGCGAGACGTCGGAAGAGCGCGTCATCGAGCGGCTCACGCAGCGCGCGGTGCTGAACGTGTTCAACCGATCGTTCGCGCTCGCCGAGTTCGACTCCCTGCTCGGCGCGTTCCAGCGCGGCGCGACGATGCACGTCTCCTCGTCGCAGCCGAGCACGGAGTACGTGAAGCAGGCGCTGCAGATCCCCGGGATGAAGGGGGCCGTCGCGAAGCTCGGCGCGACCGGGAATCCCGCCGCCATCGCGGCCGCGGTCGAGTTCATCCTCGAAGGCCTCCACCTCAACCGGAAGCTCAACAAGGAGCGCGGCGAGACGCGGTCCACGTTCCGCGGGTAGCGCTGAGATGCAAGGGACGCCGTTCCCCGAAGCCTTCGGTCCCATCAAGTACCGGAAGTGGGACGGCACCCAGCGGCTCGACGCCATCGAGGCCGATGAGCTCCTCAACGCGATGTCCGACGAGCTCCTCGCCGGCGCGGACGTCGAAGAGGCCATGGCGCGGCTCGCACGCTTCGGCATGGCCGGACGGATGGAGGGGCTGCAGGACCTCATCGAGCGCATGCGCGCCGCGCGGCAAAAGCGCGCCGAGCGCCACGGGCTCTCGAGCATCTTCGACCAGCTGCGCGAGAAGCTCGAGGAGGTGAAGCAACTCGAGCGCGACGGCCTCGAGCGGCGCATGCAGGCGGAGGCACCGACGCCCGAGATGCGGGACGCGATGCAGCGCATGGCGCAGGAGCGTCTCGAGCGCCTCGACGCGCTGCCACCCGACGTCGGCCGCGCGATCCGCGACCTCAAGGACTACGAGTTCGTCGAGCCGAAGGCCGCCCAGGCATATCAGGACCTGCTGAAGATGCTCCAGGAGCAGGTGCTCGGGTCGTACTTCTCGAACATGCGCGACTCGCTCAAGAACCTCAGCCCGGAGCAGCTCGAGCGCACGAAGCGAATGATGAAGGATCTGAACCGCGCGCTCCGCGAACGCATGGAGGGCGGCGAGCCTGACTTCGAGGCGTTCCAGCGCGAATACCCCGAGCTCGCGGGGAGCGCGAAGGACTGGGACGACCTCATGCGCCAGCTCGCGGCGGGCATGGCCGCGATGCGCTCGCTGTGGCAGAGCATGCCGTCGGACATGCGCGACCAGCTCGATCAGCTGCTCGGCAGCGCGTTCCAGGACGCCGGGCTGCAGCAGGCGATGAGCGACCTCGCCGACACGCTGTCCGAGCTCATGCCGATGGACGGACATTCGTACGAGATGTCCGGCGAGGATCCGGTGTCGCTCGCGGAGGCGCTCGAGCTGATGCGCCAGATGGACCGGCTCACCGACCTCGAGGGACAGCTGCGCGTCGCGAGCGGGCCCGAAGATCTGAAGGAGGTCGACCCGAACGAGGTCGAGCGCCTCGCCGGGAAGCGCGCGCGCCGGACGCTCGAGGAGATCCAGCGCATGTGGGAGCTGCTCGAGGAGGCGGGCCTTATCCGGAAGGACGGCCCCCGCTACGAGCTGACGCCGCGCGGCATCCGCAAGATCGGCCAGCGCTCGCTCGAGGAGATCTTCTCGACGCTGAAGCGCGACGCGTTCGGGAGCCACCGCATGCGGCTGCGCGGCCGCGGCGGCGACCCGACGGACGAGCTGAAGACGTACGAGTTCGGCGACCCGTTCCTGCTCGATCTGCCGCAGACGGTCCGGAGCGCGGTGATGAGCAACGGCCCCGGCACGCCGGTCCGGCTCTCAGCGCAGGACTTCGCCGTCTACCGGACCGAGCTGCTCACGCAGTCGGCGACCGCGATCCTCGTCGACGTGTCGCGCTCGATGCTGTTCCGCGGGTGCTTCCTGGCGGCGAAGAAGGTCACGCTCGCGCTCGATTCGCTCATCCGGTCGACCTTCCCGAAGGACGACCTCTACATCATCGGATTCAGCGCGTACGCGACGCAGCTGAAGCCGACCGACCTGCCGGGGCTCTCGTGGAACGAGTACGTCTACGGGACGAACATGCAGCACGCGTTCGAGACCGCGCGGACGCTGTTGTCACGGTCGCGCGGGAAGAACAAGCAGGTGATCCTCATCACCGACGGCGAGCCGACCGCGCACTTCGAGGATGGACGCCCCAAGTTCTCGTACCCGCCGGCGCGGCGCACGTTCGAGGAGACGCTGCGCGAGGTCGTCCGCTGCACGCGCGAGGGCATCACGATCAACACGTTCATGCTCGCGCGCGGCCACTACCTCGTCGACTTCGTGAATCAGATGTCGAAGATCAACCACGGCCGCGCGTTCTACGTCGAGCCCGAGCGGCTCGGCGAGTACGTGCTGATCGACTACGTCGACAACAAGAGGCGCCGGGTCGGCTAGGCGCGGGCGGCCGGATCCCCGGTACGGATGAACCCGAGCACACGACGCCAGGCGTCGTCGCTCTCGCTCTTGTATTCGGCGAACGTGCGGTCGAAGAACGAGTGCGGCGCGCCCGGGTACGTGTGGATGACGTGGCGCACGGCGCGGTCCGACAGCGCCTTCTCGAACGCGTCGATGGAGCTCTGCGGGATGCCCTGGTCGGCGCCGCCGAAGAGCCCGAGCACCGGGACGTGCATGCGGTCGACGCTGTCGATGGGCGCGCTCGGGTCCTCGTCGGAGCGGCGCGTCGGCCAGCCGTAGAACCCGATGGCGCCCGCGGTCCCGCTGTGCTCCGCGGCCGAGTTGAACGCGACGCGCCCGCCCTTGCAGAAGCCCATCACGTAGATGCTCCGCGCGTCGGTCGCGCCGCGAAGATGCCCGATGGCGGTCGTGAGGTCGGCGAGGATCTGTGCCGTGGTGTTCTTGGCGTTGTGCTCCTGGTACGCCCAATCCGGCGGACGCCGCTCGATCCCCGCAGTGCGGCCGAAGTAGTCGAACGCGATGGCGTGGATGCCCGCGGACGCGAACCGCTCGGCGAGCTCCTCGTAGAACGGGTGCAGCCCGCGGACGTCGGGCGCGATGACGACGCCGGCCTCTCCGTCCTGCGCCTTCGCGACGTACGCGCGGAACCGTCCGCCGTCCTCGCTCGTGAGGACCACGTCGGCGCCGCCGGCGCCGCCGGAGATGGGCGGCATGTCCCGCAGGAGGTCGGCGGGGATCTCGGGCGGCCGCGCGTCGGGTGGATAGCACATGAGGCCGCATATCCTGCCACCGACCTCGCACGCGCGTCCGCGCGAGGCGCTCCCTATGATCGACCGCGATGGCCGACCTCAGGGAGCGCGTCGCCGCGAAGCTCGACGAGATGCGCCCGTTCCTCGAGCGCTCGGGCGCGCGCGTCGAGCTCCTCGGGATCGAGGACGGGATCGCGCAGATCCATCTCTCGCTCACCCGCCCCGGGCCGAGCAAGCTCGTATTCTCGCTGCAGATGAAGAGCGGCATCGAGCGGGCGCTCCGGGGCGCGATCGCGGATCTCCGCGGCGTCGAGGCGCTGAACCTGCCGCCGCACACGCTGCTCGGCTGGGATCAGCCCGCGTTCAAGCCCATCGATCTGCCCGTCGAGGGGACGGAACCCGCCTAGCGCGCGGTCGCGCGCACCGTGAGCGCGCGTCGCACGTCGCGCTCCGCCATCCGGTCGGGACCGAGGCGAAGGAGCTCGTCCCGCAGCGCCGGTGCGTCCGTGATCAGCGACGCGACGTCGATGCCCTGGCACGACGGCGCGAACGGCCGCAGGCGATCGATCCCTTCGGCGAGCAGCACGGTCGCGCCGTGGAAGTTGCCCTTCGTCCAGTGGTGCAGGCCCACCCCGACCTGGAGGACGCCGTGGTAGAGGCCGCGCACGGGCGCGTCGGTCGCGCGCCAGAGGACCTCGAGGGTCTCGTGCTGC
>DASWDY010000206.1:0-2118 GCA_036395035.1 Candidatus Limnocylindria bacterium | reverse complement strand
GACTGACCGAGGACGTCCTTCGGTACCTCGTGGTGAGGCGCGACGAGTAGATGCTTCGCATGTACACCCGTCACTCGTGCTCCCGCGTCAGCAAGCTGCCGCGGATCGCACTCGCTAGGTTGTAAGAGGAAGAGGACCACTACAAATGGCTTCGATGAGCAAGATCTTCATCATCGGCAACGTCGGTAAGGATCCTGAGCTGAAGATGACCGGCCAGGGCCGGCCGGTCTGCGAGTTCTCGGTCGCCGTGAACCGCGTCCTCGGAAAGGCCCAGGGTGGCGAGCGGCAGGAGGAGACCGACTGGTACCGCGTCTCGTGCTGGGGCAACCAGGCCGAGATCGCGCAGCAGATCATCACGAAGGGTCGCCTCGTCTTCGTCGAGGGTCGCTTCCGTCCGCGCGAGTGGACGGGCAAGGACGAGAAGACGCGGATCAGCCTCGAGATCTCGGCTGACAACTTCCAGGTCCTCGACTCCCGCCGCGATCGCGGCGAGGGTATGGGCGGCCCCGCGCCCGTCGGGGCGGCCGAGGGCGAGCGCTTCGATCCGGACAACGTCGGCAAGGTCGACCCCGACGAGATCCCGTTCTAGTCACAAAGGAGCAGATGAATGTCCACTGAGATGCCCCAGACGCCCGGAGAGGCGTCCAACGCGCCGCGCGAGAGCGCTGCGCCGGCCGCTGGGGCGGCGCCGCGTCCCGCCGGACCCATGGGTGGTCCGCGCGGACGGGGGCCCGCCGGCGGCCCGCGTTCGTTCGGCCCGCCGGGCGCACGGCGCCCGCGCCGCAAGGTCTGCGTGTTCTGCGTCGAGAAGGTGAAGCGGATCGACTACAAGGACAAGCCGCGCTTGCAGCGCTTCCTCAGCGACCGCGCGCGTATCGAGCCACGCCGCAAGAGCGGGTCGTGCGCGAAGCATCAGCGCATGCTCACGGTCGCGCTCAAGCGGGCCCGCTACATGGCCCTGCTCCCGTACACCGCCGACCACGTCCGCGGGATGATGTCGGCTCGCGACCGCGCGATCGCCGGCGGTCCGCCCCCGGAGCGTCCCGCACGGCCGCCGTACCGTCCATATGGCCCGCGTCCCGAAGGCCCGCGCCCCGAAGGCCCGCGCCCGGAGGGCGCCGCGCCGCGACCGGAGGCCCCGCGTCCCGAGGCCGTGCCGCCGAAGCCTGAGGGCGGCGCCCCCGTTTCCTAAGAGCTCACCGCGATCGATCGTTCGAGGCCTCGTCCGTCACCGGACGAGGCCTCTTCGTTCTCAGCGCGGCATGAAGAACGGCGCGACGAGCAGCGGGAACGCGAAGGCCTGGACGACCGCGAAGAGGGCCATCGCGGCGCCGAGCGCGACCGCGGCCTTGAGACTGGCGCGCTCGCTCGCGAGGACCATGGCACCAGCGGAGATCCCGGTGACGCCGAACCCGCCGGCGAACGCGAACGGCGGCACCGCGGCGAGGACGCCGCCCGCGATGAACGCCGCCGCGAGCGCCCCGGTCGATGTCAGCCCTCGTGAGCGGAGGACGACCACGGCGAGCCCGGCGAAGAGGGTGGCGGGCATGACGAACAAGCCGAGTCCGAGGATGCCGCTCATCATCGAGGACGGCGCACCCATCGCGGCGCCGTAGCCGAGACCGGTCCCGAGGATCAGGCCGAGGACGTAGATGGCGAGTTGATCCGTCAGCCCATGCGCGCGGCGCATGAGCCACGACCATCCGACGTAGAGCGCGATCGGCGCGAGGATCATGGGGATCGCGAGCGCGCCGTTCCCGTACAGCGCGTACGGGCCGAACGCGAGCCGCGACGTCTCTACGCTCCGCGTGACCGCGCCCATCAGGGCGCCGGCGGCGAGGCCGCCGAGGAGCGCGTAAAGCCTCACATCGCGAGGCTAACGGCCGGCGGTCTCCTCCGCTTCGTTGCTCTGCAGGACGTCACCCGTCGCGCTGATCACGCCGGTGCGCACCGAGTGCGCGCCGAGACGGCGCAGCTGCTCCATGACCTCGATGTCCTTGCCGCCGGAATGGACCGTGAGCATCAGCACGCCAGGCTGGAACTTGCCGTCGTACTCGCCGGCCCCGCGCGCGACGAGGCTGATCTGATCCGTGCCAAAGCCCTGCTTCGTCAGGGTCT
>DASWDY010000205.1:0-6007 GCA_036395035.1 Candidatus Limnocylindria bacterium | reverse complement strand
CGGCGCCAGGGCTTCGACGTGCCGCGCGAGAAGATCCACCTGATCGACCCGCTGCGCGCCGTCGGGACGCACGAGGTCGAGGTGCGCCTGCTCACGGACGTGCGCGCCAAGGTGACGGTCGCGGTCGAGCCCGAATAGGGCTACGCGCCCTCGGGCGTCTCCCCGAGGTCGCGGTAGCGCGTGAGCTCCGGCTCGAAGTGCAGCTCGATCTCCGCGGTCGGCCCGTTGCGGTGCTTCGCGAGCTTGAGGCGCACGATGCGGTCGCGCCGTTCGTTCTGGTCCTTCTGCCAGAGGAACATGACGAGGTCGGCGTCGGCCTCGAGCGACCCCGAGTCGCGGAGGTCGCTGAGCATGGGCTCCGTCCCGCGCGTCTCGATCTGCCGCGACAGCTGCGAGACCGCGACGACCGGGACCTGCAGCTCGCGCGCGATCGCCTTCAGCGATCCGGAGATCTGCGCGACCTCGCGCACGCGGTTCTCGCTCTCCTCGGCGCCCTCGATGAGCTGGAGGTAATCGATGACGACGAGGTCGAGGCCGCGCTCTGCCTGGAGACGTCGCGACTTCGCGAGGATGTCGGTCACGGTCAGGCGGCTGGACTCCTCGATGAAGATCGGCGCCTGCTGCAGCTGCGCCGACGCCTGTGAGATCGACTGCAGCTCCTCCATCGAGAGGCGTCCGCGGCGCATGCGGTTCCCATCGATCTCCGCGGTCATCGAGATGAGCCGCTGCACGACCTGCAGCTCGCTCATCTCCATCGAGAACACCGCGCACGTCTTGCCGAGGCGCACGGCGGCGTGCTCGACGAAGTTCAGCGCGAGGCTCGTCTTTCCGAGCCCGGGCCGGCCCGCGACGAGGATGAGGTCGGAGGTCTGGAGGCCGCCGGTCTTCTGATCGAGCGTGCCGAGCCCCGTCGGGAGCCCGATGCGCTGGCCGTCGGCGCGCGTCGCGATCTGCTCCGCGTAGCGCGTGAGCGCGGTCCCGAGCGGGACGATGTCGCGGTGGAGCATGGCCTCGCTCACGGAGAACAGCGTCGCCTGCGCCTCCTGCACGGCGGCCGGCGCGTCGTCGCGCGTCAGCGCGAGGTGCGCGATGTCGTTCGCCGCGCGGATGAGGCGCCGCAGCACGGCGGTGCGCTCGACGATCGTGGTGTACGTCTCCGCATGCGTGACCGAGGGCACGTTCCCCATGAGGCCGACGAGGAACTGCGTACCGCCGATGGCCGCGAGCTCGCCCGCGCTATCGAGCTCGGCCGAGACCGTGCGGTGATCGATGGCCTCGCCGCGCGCCGCGAGGCGCTCCATCGCGCCGAGGACGAGGCGGTGCGTCTCGCGCGAGAGGTCGGCCGCGCCGATGCGGCCTTCGACGAGCTGCCCGTAGAGCGATCCGTCGAACAGGATCGATCCGAGGAGCGAGGCCTCGGCCTCGGGCTTCTCGGGTGGCGGCTGCGGGGCGGTGCGCTGGAGCAGGGTCGTCATACCGGCAGGTCGTCCTCTCTGGCGCGGCTGAAGAACCGCGCCTGCTCGGCCTCGAAGAGGAGCTCGAAGATGCCCGTCGGGCCGTTGCGGTTCTTCGCGACGCTGCCCTTGATGAGCTTCGGTGCGCCCGGGATCCCCTCCTCCTTGTCGCGCCACAACATGATCACGACGTCGGAGTCCTGCTCGATCGATCCCGATTCGCGAAGGGTCGAGAGCTTGGGCTCGTGGCCCGCGTCCCCCGCCGCGCGCGACAGCTGCGACAGCGCGACGAGGACCACGTTCAGCTCGCGCGCGAGCGACTTCAGGTTCCGCGTGATCGTCGCGATCTCCTGGACGCGGTTCTCCTCTTCCTCGCCGGTGCGCATGAGCTGCAGGTAGTCGACGATGATGAGCCCGATCGGCGACGTGAGGTGCGAGATCGCGCGCCGCGCCTTCGTGCGCAGCTCCATCACCGAGATGCCGGGCGTGTCGTCGATGAGCACGGGCAGCTTCTGCAGCGCGTCTGCGGCGGCGGTGTCGAGGACGTCGGCGCCGGTCCGCAGGCTGAGGATGTTCGTCTGCCCCGTGAGCCCGAGGAACCGCGTCACGATCTGCTTCACGTCCATCTCGAGCGAGAACACGAGGACGCCGGTCCCCTGGCGCGCGGCGTTGTACGCGAGCGCGAGCGCGAGGCTCGTCTTCCCGACCGACGGCCGCGACGCGAGCACGACGAGATCACCGCGCGTGAAGCCCTCCGTGTAGAGGTCGATCTCGCGGAAGCCCGACGAGATCCCGCTCAGCTCGTAGGGGTGGTCGAGCCGATCGCTGATCTGCTGGTAGTTCATCTCGAGCGCGGCCTTGATGTGACGGAGCTGCGCGTTCACCGCTTCGTCGCGCAGCGCGAAGATGCGCTGCTCGGCGCGGTCGAGCGTGAGCGCGATGTCCGTCGGCTCGTCGTACGCGTCGGCCGCGATGTCGCGCGCGGCGAGGAGCAGGCGCCGGAGCAGGGAGCGCTCCGCGACGCGGCGGGCGTGGCGCTCGATCTCGACGCTGACCGGGACCCTGTCGACGAGCTCGCGCAGATACGCCGCGCCGCCCGCGCGGTCGAGCTCCTCGCGGCGCGAGAGCTCCATCTGGATCGTGAGCGGGTCGATGCGCTCGCGGCGCTCGAGGAGCGCGAGGGCGGCCCCGAACACGCGCTGATGGCGGGCGATGTAGAAGTCCTCGACGCGGAGGACGTCCGCGACCTTGAAGATGGCATCGCGGTCGATCAGGACCGAGCCGAGGACGTGCTGCTCGGCCTCTCGGTCGTGCGGCGCGGCGCGGTCCGGCGAGCTCGTCTGCAGCGTCATCCATCGTCTCCGAACAGATGTTCTAACATGCCTGTCGACCCATCGACCCGGCCTTGCGAGCTCGCCGGAGGCTCCGCGAGGTGCCGGACCCGGAGGACGCTAGGGAACGGTCCCTCGCAGAGCGAGGTACTTGCCCACGAAGCGTGCCGCACGGCATCCACCACTTCCGTGGGCGATCCCCGTCCTCTCCACCGTCCCCGGCGTATTGGTGGACAAGGCTGTGGATGGAACGCTTGCTCCGCGGCGCGACCTCTTATCCACCTTCGCCCCCGTTCATCCACAGCCGGCGGGGATATGTCCACAATGGCGGGCCTTCATGACCTTTTCCTTCTTCTTCGCCCCAATGGTCCTGGCGGCATGACCGCGCCACGGCGGGTCCTGGTGACCGGAGGCGCCGGGTTCGTGGGGAGCCACGTCCTGGACGCGCTCGTCGCGCACGGCGATCAAGTGGTCGTCGTGGACGACCTCTCGACAGGCGACCGAGCGAACGTCCGCGAGGGCGTGCCCCTGCGCATCGTCGACATCGCCGACGGGCCGGCGCTCGGCCGCGCGATCGAGGGCGAGCACTTCGAGGCCGTCGTCCACTGCGCGGCGAAGACGAAGGTCGTGCAGTCGATGGAGCAGCCGGATCTCTATCGACGCGTCATCGTCGATGGCACGCGCAACGTCGTCGACGCGGCGCTCGCGTCCGGCGCGCGCGACCTCGTGAACATCTCGACGGGAGGTGCGATCTACGGCGAGACGCGGGCGTGCGCGAACGAGGAGACATCGCTGCATCCGCTGTCGCCGTACGGGCAGTTCAAGGCCGAGGCCGAGGCGATCGTGCAGCGCGCCGGCCTGCGCAGCGTGACGCTCCGTCTCGGGAACGTGTACGGATCGCGGCAGCGCGACGACCTTGAGGGCGGCGTGATCTCGATCTTCCTCGGAGCGTGGCGCGGCGGGCGGCCGATCACGATCTTCGGCGACGGCACCGCCGAGCGCGACTACGTGTACGTCGGCGACGTCGCTGAAGCGGTCCTCGCGGCCCTCGACGCGAACGTGACCGGCACGTACAACGTCGGCACCGGCGTCGCGACGCCGGTGAACGCGCTCGTGGACCTCATGCGCGACCTCCTCGGACCACCGCCCTCCGTGGTGCACGCGCCCGCGCGCGCGGGCGAGATCCAGCGCTCGTGCGTCGACGTGTCGAAGGCGGCGCGCGACGGGCTGTGGCGACCGCGCACGCCTCTGCGCGAGGGGCTCCAGCGAACGGCCCGGCTCGCTATCCCCTAGCATCGGTCCACGTGCCAGTGACCGCGGTGGTCGGCGCGCAGTGGGGCGACGAAGGCAAGGGCAAGATCACCGATTACCTTGCACAGCAGGCCGATGTCGTCATCCGTTTCCAGGGCGGCAGCAACGCCGGCCACACCGTCGTCAACGAGCACGGCACCTTCAAGCTCCACCTCGTCCCATCGGGGATCTTCAACCCGAGCGCGCTCTGCATCGTCGGTCCCGGCACGGTCGTGGACCTCCCCGGGCTCGTCGAGGAGCTCGAGATGCTCGAGGGTCGCGGCATCTCGACCGCGAACCTGCGCGTCTCCGACCGCGCGCACCTCGTGCTGCCCTACCACATCGCGCTCGACCGTCTCGATGAGCGCGAGCGCGGCCGGCAGCGCCTCGGCACGACGGGGCGCGGCGTGGGGCCCGCGTACGCCGACAAGGTCGCGCGCCACGGCGTGCAGGTCTACGAGGTGCGCGACGAGCGCCGCTTCCGCGCGCGCGTCGCGCACGAGCTGTTGACGAAGAACGCGATCCTCGAGCGCTTCGGCGACGCGCCGCTCGATTCCCTCGAGGTCGCCGACGCGGTGCTGCGCGCGGCCGCGCGCCTCGGCGACCGGATCGTCGACACGCTGCCGCTCGTCGAGGACGCCGTCGCGCGGGACGGGCGGATCCTCCTCGAGGGCCAGCTCGGCGCGATGCGCGACCTCGACTGGGGCATCTACCCGTACGTCACGTCGTCGAACCCGCTCGCCGGCGGGGCGGCCGTCGGCGCGGGGATCGCGCCGCGGCTCATCACGCGCGTCATCGGCGTGGTGAAGGCGTACTCGACCGCGGTGGGAGAGGGTCCGTTCCCGACCGAGCTCAGCGGTCGTGAGGCCGACGAGCTCCGCGAGCGCGCGAACGAATACGGGGCGACGACCGGCCGCCCGCGCCGCGTCGGATGGTTCGATGCGGTCGCATCGCGCCATGCGCACCGGCTGAACGCGTTCACCGAGATCGCGGTCACGAAGCTCGACATGCTCGGGACGTACGACCGCATCCCGTTCTGCGTCGCGTACGAGATCGACGGCAAGCGCACCACCGACATGCCGCCCACGGCGATCCTCGAGCGGGCGACGGCGTGCTACGAGGAGCAGCCCGGGTGGGGCTGCGACATCACCGCGGTGACGGACCGCGCGCGCCTGCCCGCGGCGGCGACGGCCTACCTGCGACGGATCGAGGTGGCCGTGGGGGCGCCCGTGGGGATGGTGGGCATCGGCCCGGAGCGGACCGCGACGCTGCTCTAACTGACCGTGTCCGCCGGGATGAGGAACCTCGTCGCGGCGTTGATGAGGTCGGGGATCCGGAAGGGCTTCTGCACAGACCCCTGCGCCCCGAGCCTCCGCGCCCACTGGTCGGCGCTCGGGCCCGCGCTGAGCACGACCACCGGCGCGTCGAGGCTGCGGGCGCGCATCGCGTTCACGAAGCCTTCGCCGTCGAGGACAGGCATGTGCACATCGAGCAGGACGAGGCCGGGCGGCCGCCGCGCCATGAGGTCGAGCGCCTCCTCGCCGTTCGCCGCCGTCTCGACGTCGTACCCGTGCTCGCGCAGGACCTCGCGCACGAGGGAGAGGATCGCCGGCTCGTCGTCGACGACGAGGATGTGCGACCGTCCGCGCCGCAGGGCGCCGTCCGGAGTGCGCTCGATGGCCTCGAACTCGGCCCGCGCGTGGGGCTGCGTCTCGAGCCACTCCGTGAGCGCGTCGGAAGGCATGGGCGGCGCGATGAGGAAGCCCTGCGCCGCGTCGCAGCCGAGCGCCTTCACGAGGCCCCACACCTCCGGCGCGTCCACGCCCTCAGCGACCGCCTCGAATCCGAGCTCGTGACACAGCCCGATCACGGCGCGGACGATGACCTCGCTCTGGCGGTCGCTGAAGGTCGCGGACACGAATTGGCGGTCGA
>DASWDY010000204.1:0-3304 GCA_036395035.1 Candidatus Limnocylindria bacterium | reverse complement strand
TGGTCGGCCAGTCGCCACCCGCTCCGTCCATCAGGTCCTTCATGGACATCCGCTTGTATTCCGACCGATCGAGCCGCGTGACGCCCCACAGCTGCCGACGCGCGGCCGCACACACTCCGACCTCGCTACGCCCCGTCCCTGCGGACGGCGCCGATGTTGCCGAGGATCCGGGACTCGTGTTCGCGCGCGCCGCAGGTATCGCAGGAGCGCGGGAGCGTGGAGCGCATAGGCGCGCTCCCAGTCCACCGCCCGCTCGCCCGCTGCGGCCTGTGCGGCGATCGTGGTCTCCGTCCTGTTCCCTGACATCTACAACGAATGACGGACGGGAATGGCCAGGGGTGCGGGGCCGCTAGCTCACAGACGACGACGCGGGCCCCGTGTCCAGCAGCTCCTCCGCCGGGAACCCCGCATCGCGCACGAGCTGCAGCACGCTGTCCGCGTGCGCGCGGTCGCGCGTGTCGACGATCACGTCGAGCCCAACGCGGCCCAAGGTCGTGTACGGACCGAGGCGGTGGATGCCGACGTGGAGGATGTTGATGCGCGCGGCCGTGAGGACGCCGGTCAGGTCATGTAGACGGCCGGGCCGATCGTCGAGCCACGTCCGGAAGGCGAGATAGCGGCCCGCGCTCGCGAGACCCTGCTGGATGACCTTGCCGAGCGTGTTCGGGTCGATGTTCCCGCCGCTGATGACGATGCCGACGTGCCGGCCGAGCGGCGCGGGGCTCTCGAGGACCGCGGCGAGCGCGGCGGCGCCGGCGGGCTCGGCCAGGAGCTTGTGGCGCTCGAGCAAGAGCAGCAGCGCGCGGGCGATCTGCTCGTCCGTCACGGTCCGCACCTCGCTCACCGCCTCGAGCGCGAGCGCGAGGGTGCGGGCGCCGGGCCGTCCCACCGCGATGCCGTCGGCGATGGTGTTCGGTGTCACCTCGACGAGCTGATGCGCAGCGAAAGACCGGGCGAACGCAGGAGCGCCTTCGCTCTGCGCGCCGATGAGCCGCACGCCGCGCGACGACGTCACGAGACCGCATCCCGCGAGCAGTCCCCCGCCCCCGACCGGGACGACGATCGTGTCGAGAGCCGGTTCGTCCTCGAGCATCTCGAGCACGACGGTCCCTTGGCCCGCGATGACGTCCGGATCGTCGAACGCGTGCACGTACGTCACGTCCTTCTCCGCGGCCATGCGAAGCGCGATGGCGTGTGCCTGGTCGTACCCAGCGCCCTCGACGATCGCCTCCGCCCCGGCGCGCTGGATCGCGGTGAGCTTGGCGAGCGGGACGCTCTCGGGTAGCACGATCCAGGCGGGGATCCCCAGAAGCTTCGCAGCGTGCGCGACGCCCTGACCGTGATTACCCGCCGAGGCGGTGACCACCCCGCGCGCGCGGACGGCCGGATCGATCCCGAGGAGCTTGTTCAGTGCGCCGCGGACCTTGAACGCGCCGGTCTGCTGGAGGTTCTCGAGCTTGAGATGGACGTCGGAGCCCACCAGTGCCGAGAGCGCGTCAGAGCGCTCGAGCGGCGTGTGACGGACAAGACCGGAGATCGCGCGTGATGCTTGCTCGACATCCGCGAGGCCGAGGCGCGCGGTCACTCCGGTGCTCACTGCTGCGTCATCCGCGATCAGACTAGAGCGGCCATCTACTGACCAACGGCCGAAAGAGCGGAGCCCGATCGCGAGGGCCACGGCGCGCGCGGGCAACGAGCGGGATCGCTACTCCGTGGGCCAGTGATCCCATGGCGACGTCGCCGCGGGCTTCGGCACGGCCGGAGGCTCGCTCGCCGCGGCCGGGATCTCGGCCGGGATCGGCACGGTCTCGGCCTTCCGCCACGGCTGCTCCTCGAACGGCTTCGGCAGCTGGAGCGGCTTGCGCTCGAACTTCGTCGCGATCTCCGGGTGCGCCTCTTCGACCATCGCGAAGATCTCATCGAGCTCCTCGCCGATGAGCTCGCCCTTCTCGAGCAGCGCGTTCGCGACAGCGTGGACCGCGTGCGCCTTCTCTCGGACGAGCGCGCGAGTCTCCGCGTAGAGCATGTCGAGCATCTTGTCCGCGATGCGCATGAGCGGCTCGGGCACGCCCCCGAGCGCGTTCTGCGACGGCACGGCGAGCAGGCTCGGACCCATGCCGTGCTGACCGCAGTAGGACATGGCGAGATAGGTCGCGGTCTGCATGTCGGAATCGGCGCCCGTCATCTTCGTCTGGAGGAACTCCTCCTCGACGGCGCGTGAGCCGAGGGAGATCATGATGTCGGCCTCGATCTCGTGCGCGCGCCGCGTGTAGCGCTCCTCGCGGTCGGAACGCTGGACGACACCGAGCGCGTCGCCCATCCGGATGATCGACGCCTTGAGGATGCGGTGGTCGGTGCGCACGAAGTGCGCGACGACCGCGTGCCCGGCCTCGTGGTACGCGAGGGCGCGCCTGTCGTCCGCGGTCATCTTCGTGATCGGCTGCTTCAGGCCGAGCTGCCGCATGTCGCGCGCGCTGAGCCAGTCGCGGTACGTGAGGCGGTCGCGCCCCTGGTCGTGGGCGACGATGAGCGCCTCGTTGATGTTCGTCTTGATGTCGACGGGGGTCCACCCGACCGAGTCCTGGACCATGAGGTCGATGTTGATGTTCGGGTCGTGCGCCTTCTGCGCGAGGTAGAGGTCGATGATCTCGCGGCGGCCCTCGCCGTCCGGCACGTACACGTTCAGCTTGCGGTCGAGACGGCCGGGTCGCGTGAGCGCGACGTCCAGGACGTCGGGACGGTTGGTCGCGCCGATGACGAAGACGACCGGCTTCGGCGGGACCGGGCCGCGGACGAAACCGAGCCAGCGCAGGAACTTCTGCCACCGGCGGTCCTCGATGTGCTGCCCGAGCGAGTCCATCTGGTTGAGCATCGTGTTCAGCGCGAACCCGCTCATGCCGCCCATCATGCCCATCGGGCCCATGCCGCCCTGCTGCTGCCCGCCCATGACGCCGCCGCGCGAGCGGCCGATCGAGTCGAGCTCGTCGATGAAGAGGATGCACGCGCCCGGGTGCCCCGGCTTCGCGTACTTCCGCCCGAGCTTGCGGGCCTTGCCGAACAGCGACATGACGATGAGCGCGTCCATGCCGAACCACATGCTGGTCATGGAGCTCGCGTCGACGTAGATGAACGGGAGGTCGGCCTCGGCCGCGATGATCCCGGCGAGGAAGCTCTTCCCGGTACCGGGCGCACCCGCGAGCAGCATCCCCTTGGGCGGCTCGCCGCCCATCGCACGGAACTTGTGGATGCCCTGGAGGATCCGGACGGTGCTCTTGGCGTGCTCGAGCAGATCCGGCTGGCCGCG
>DASWDY010000203.1:0-1740 GCA_036395035.1 Candidatus Limnocylindria bacterium | reverse complement strand
GAGGGCAGCGCCTCCACTGCGACCTTCGTGGGCGCGAACACGATGAGGCGGTCGACGACCTCGCGGATCTCGAGCTGCCGCTGCGGCGCAAGCACATCATCGACGCGGACGTTGAACTGGTCGTGCCCCGGGTTCGCGAAGTGCACGGTGCCGAGAAGCAGGATCTGAACGGGCACACGTCGCGCCGGCACGGTGTTCAGGCGACGCGAACGCCGCGCTGGTAGACTGCCCACACGCGCCAGAGCGCACGCGCGTCCGAGAGCGGATCGCCTGCGACGAGCACGAGATCCGCGGGCATCCCCTCCTCGATGCGGCCGGCGTGATCGATCCCGAGCAGATCCCCGGCGCGCCATGTCGCCGCCGCGAGCGCGTCGCACGGCTCGAGACCCGCGTCGACGAGCAACTCGATCTCCCCGGCGAGGAAGCCCGCGCGCACCGAGCCGCCGCCGAAGTCCGTGCCGGTCGCGATCTTCACGCGCGCGCGCTTCGCGTTCGCGACCGACGCGTACGCGGACTCCTTGCGCTTCGCGGTCCGGGCGCGTCCTTCCTCGCTCGTGAAGCGCTCGATGCTTGTGGTATGCGCGAACGCCTCCCACGACGGGAAGACGGAGAGCGTGGAGACGAGCGTCACGTCGTTCGCGACCATCGTGCGCGCGACGGCATCGTCAAGCTCGAAGCCGTGCTCGATCGAGTCGACACCGGCCTCCGCCGCGACGCGCGCGCCGTCGAGATATCCCGAGTGCGCGGTCACGCGCGCGCCGCGCGCGTGGATCGCGGTCACCGCGGCGCGCACGTCCTCGACCGTGAACGGCGATGCGTGCGACCGATCGGGCGCGTCCATGTAGAGCTTCACGAGGTCGGTCCCGAGATCGAGCTGGGCCAGCGCGGCGTCCTTCAGGCCGGCGCCGTCGACGGTCACCCACATGTCGGGATAGCCCGTCTTGCCGATCCACGTGCCCGCCACGCGGATGTACGGCTGCCCCGGCTTCCCGCCGAGCTCGTCGCGGACGGCGATCGAGAGCGGCCTCCCGTCCGCCATCGGCGCGCCCACGTCGCGCGCCCACAGCACGCCCGCGCTGACGAGCCGCTTCGCGTTGTCCCGCGCGACCTGCCGCAGCACCTCGGGCGGATCGTTCCCGCGCGCGATCCAATGGCTCCCGCCCTGGAGCGTCAGGTGGCTGTGGCAGTCGACCATCGCCGGGACGATCGTGGCGCCGCCGGCGTCGACGACCTCGGCGTCCGTCGTGTCGGCGTCGTCGTTCGGTCGGATCCACTCGATCCGCCCGTCGCGGATCGCGAGGCTCACGCCGACCCGCAGCCGGTCCGATCGGCCGTCCGCAAGGGCGGCGTCGTGCAGGATGAGCCGCTTCATCGCGGGCATGGTCATCCAGCCGGCTTCCGGCCGCGAATGCGGCGCTTCGTCCGGCTGCTCGCGGCGCCGGCGGGGATGACGCTGATCGTGCCGTCGACCTCGAGCACGGCGGTCTTCACGCTTCGGATGTCGTCGACGCCGTGCTCGCGGAGCGCCTGCATCAGCTCGTCCTCGTCGATCCGCTCCCGCCGCAGGTTCTCGGGGATGACCGCTCCGTCATGGATCAGGAGCGCTGGCACCCCGCGGATCCGGTCGCGCAGCCACGCGGAGCGAAGGCCGGCGCGATCGACGGCCGCGTTCGCGACCAGCAGCGTCGCCGCCGCCGCGATGCCCGCGGTCAATGAGACGTTCGCTCCGACCATCGCGTT
>DASWDY010000202.1:0-13993 GCA_036395035.1 Candidatus Limnocylindria bacterium | reverse complement strand
CGCTCGCGCGCGCGACCTCACCGGATCGAGCCGCAAGCACGTGCTCCCGTTGCTACAGTTCCTCGACGACCACGGCGTGACGAGACGCATCGGCGACGACCGCGTGCTCGTGCATCCTCCCGACGAGGCGAGGTCGCGCCTCGCGCAGGCGATCAGCAAAGGAAGGGGCCAGCCAGCATGAGGTTCCGTGCCGCGCGCCCGTCCGAGATCGGCGACGTCGACGCGATCATCGTGCCCATCTTCGAGGGCGGGGAAGCACCCGAGGCGCTGTCGCGCGGCGTGCGGAACGCCGTCGACCGCGTCCGCCGCGAGACGGGCCGGCACAAGCTGTACACCGCGACGACGCACATCGGCGGCGACCGCGGTCTGCCGACGCGCCTCGTCATCGTCGACGCCGGCCGCGCCCGCGAGTGGAGCGTCGAGCGTGCGCGCAACGTCGCCGCGGCGGGCGTGAAGGCGCTCTGGCGGTCGACCGCGAAGAAGGCCGCGGTCATCGTGGCCGCGGACGGGATCGGTGCGGAGCGGGCGGCGCGGGCGAGCGTCGAGGGGGTCGTGTACTCGATGTGGCGCCCGGAGGTCCATCGCAGCATCGCCGCCGATCGCAAGCTGCCGCCGCTCGGGACCGTGACGCTCGTGACGAACGACAAGGTCGACCTGAAGGACGCGATCCGGCGCGGCGAGGCCATCGGCGACGCCGTGAACGTCGCGCGCCGCCTCGCGAACGAGCCGGCGAACAAGATGACGCCGACGATGATCGCCGACGAGGCGCGCGCCCTCGCGAAGGAGCACGGCATCGAGATCGACGTCCTCGACCGCGAGAAGTGCCGGAAGCTCGGGATGAACAGCTACCTCTCGGTCGCGCAGGGCAGCCACGAGCCGCCGCGCTTCATCGTCATGCGCTACCGCGGACGCGGCGGGCGCGGCTACGACGTCGCGTTCGTGGGGAAGGGGATCACGTTCGACTCGGGCGGGATCTCGATCAAGCCGGCCGAGGGCATGCACCACATGAAGGCCGACATGACCGGCGCCGCGAGCGTCATCGCGGCGATCGCCGCGGTGGCGCGGCTCGGGACGAAGGCGAACGTCCTCGCCGTCGCGCCCTGCACCGAGAACCTCCCGGGCGGTGGCGCGACGAAGCCAGGCGACGTGTTCACGTCCATGAGCGGGCGGACCGTCGAGGTCATCAACACCGACGCCGAGGGCCGCCTCGTGCTCATCGACGCGGTCACGTTCGCGCAGCGCGAGGGCGCGAAGCGCGTCGTGGACGTCGCCACGCTCACCGGCGCGATCCAGATCGCGCTCGGCCTGTACTTCACGGGGCTGTTCGGGCGGCCCGACCGGTTCGTCGAGGAGGTCCGTAGCGCGGCGACCGCGGCGGGGGACCGCGTCTGGCCGATGCCGCTCACCGACGAGTACCGCGAGGAGATCCGCAGCGAGATCGCCGACATCGTGAACAGCGCGGGCCGCGAGGGCGGCGCGATCAAGGGCGCCGCGTTCATCGACGCCGTCGTCGAGGAGGGCACCGACTGGGCGCACCTCGACATCGCGAGCACCTACTGGTCGGACAAGGACCGGCCACAGTCGCCGAAGGGGCCGCAGGGTCCCGCCGTCCGCACGCTCATCGAGCTCGCGGCGCGTGCGGCGAACGACTAACGATCCCCGGCAGGGCGTCCAGGAGGAGCTCCCGCTCCGTGTAGCCGAGCCCGCGCCCGACATCCTGCGCACGCTCGCCGACGAGCAGCGGCAGGCGGTCGAGCATGGCGCCGGGCCGCTGCTCGTGATCGCCGGCGCCGGCACCGGCAAGACCCACGTCATCACCGCGCGCATCGTCCATCTCATCCGCAGCGGAGCCGCACGACCGCATGAGATCCTCGCGCTGACGTTCACCGAGAAGGCCGCGGCGACGATGCAGGAGCGCGTCGACCTCAGTACGCCCATCGGGCAGAACGACGCCGCGATCCGCACCTTCCACGCGTTCGGCGACGACGCCTTCCGCGAGTTCGCGCTCGAGCTCGGCAGGGCGGGGGAGCTGCGCGTGCTCTCGCCGGCCGAGCAGGTGATCTTCGTGCGCGAGAACCTGTACGAGCTGCCTTTGCGCAGGTACAGGCCGGCGGCCGATCCGCTGCGCCACGTGCGCGCGCTCCTCGACCTGTTCGCTCGCGCGCGCGACGATGACGTCTCTCCCGAGCAGTACCTCACATTCGCGCGCGGGCTGCGCTCGATCGTCGCGAGCGCGGACGACCCCGTGGCCGCCGCCGACGAGGCCGACGCGCAGGACGAGCTCGCCGCGGTGTACGACGCGTACGACGCGCTGAAGCGGAAGAAGGGCGTCATCGACTTCGGCGACCAGATCGCGCTGACGCTCCAGCTCCTGCGCGACCAGCCCGCGGCCGCGCGGCGGCTACAGGCGCGCTACCGGTACGTGCTCGTCGACGAGTTCCAGGACACGAACGAGGCGCAGTTCGACCTCGTCCGCCGCCTCGTCGAGCCGCACCGGAACATCACGGTGGTCGGCGACGACGATCAGTCGATCTTCGGCTGGCGCGGGGCGACCCTCGGCAACTTCGACGCGTTCGTCGCGGCGTACCCCGAGCGCCGCGTCGTGACGCTCATCGAGAACCGGCGGTCGCCGCAGGGCCTGCTCGACGCGGCCTACCGCCTGATCCAGAACAACGGCGACCGGCTCGAGACGAAGCTCAGTGTGTCGAAGCATCTCCAGGGGCGCGCGTCGCCCGGCGGCGAGGAGGTCGACCACCTCACGTTCCTCACGGCGGCCGAGGAGGCCGAGGCGGTCGCCCTCAGCATCGCGACGACCGCCACGCGCGAGGGCCGGAAGTACGGCGACTTCGCCGTCCTCATCCGCAACAACCGCGACGCGGACCGCATCCTGAACGCGCTCGCCGCGCGCGGCATCCCGACGCACTTCTCCGGTGGTGGGCAGCTTTACGAGCGCCCCGAGATCCGTCTCCTCATCTCATTCCTCTCGGCGGTGGCGCAGCCGACGGACTCGACGCACGTGTACAGCCTCGCCACGTCGTCGCTCTATGCGTTCCCGCCGGGCGAGCTCGCGCGGGCGTCGGAGACCGAGCGGCGCTCGCACAAGCCGCTGCGCCAGCTCTTCGACGACATCGCCTCGGGCGGCGCCGCGGGATACACGGAGGACGCCGTGGCGGCGGCGACACGACTCGTCGAGGACCTCCGCCACTACGAGGCGCGGGCGACGGAGCTCACGACGGCCGAGCTCCTCTTCGAGTTCCTCGAGCGCTCGCAGCTGCTGAAGCGGTACCTCGACCCGGACTCGGCGCTCGCGGAGGAGCAGGGCCGCAACGTCGCGAAGCTCTTCCGCCTCGTGACGAGCGCCGGCCGCGCGCTGCCGATCGACCGCGCGGCGTACTTCGTGCCGCACCTCGAGCTGCTGCGCGACGCGGGCGACGACCCGACGGCCGCGGACTTCGAGGCGAGCCTCGAGGCCGTGAACGTCCTCACCGTCCACAAAGCGAAGGGGCTCGAGTTCGGCGTCGTGTACCTCGTCGTCGCGACGGACGAGCGCCTTCCGGGTCCGCTGCGGCGTCCCGACCTGCCGCTGCCGGACGGTCTCGCGCGCACGCCCGCGATGGACCGCGATCGCCACATCGCGGAGGAGCGCCGCCTCACGTACGTGGCGATGACCCGCGCGAAGGATCGCTTCACCTTCACGAGCGCGACCGACTACGGCGGGCTCCGCGCGCATCGGCCGAGCCGGTTCATCGCCGAGGCGCTCGGGCGGAAGGTCGAGCCGGTCCGCGGCCGACTTTCGGCAGAAAGCGAGCTCGAGCGCGCGCGCCCGACGGCGTCGGAGGCCGACGCGCGCATCCCCGCGATGGGCGCGGACGACGTGCTCACGATCTCGTACAGCCAGATCGAGGACTACCGGCGCTGCCCGCTCCGGTACCGGTTCGCGCACGTCCTGCAGATCCCCGTGCTGCCGACGCCGCCGCTCATCTATGGCAACGCGCTGCACCGCGCGGTGAGCGACTTCCTCTCGCGGAAGCGCGAGGGCTCGGACCCGACGCTCGAGGACCTCGAGCGCACGTTCCGCTCGACGTGGCTCAGTGAGGGCTTCATCTCCCCCGAGCACGAGGCCGAGCGGTTCGAGGCCGGGCTCGCTGCGCTGCGCCGCTTCTACGAGGGAGAGAAGGGCGCGCCGCCGCCCGAGCTCGTCGAGCAGCGCTTCTCGTTCCTGCTCGGGAAGGACCGGGTCGTCGGGCGATGGGATCGCGTGGACCGCACCCCGGAGGGCGCCGTCGTGATCGACTACAAGTCGACGGCCGCCGAGGACGCGGACGGCGAGGCCGCGCAGAAGAAGGCGACGACGAACCTGCAGCTCCTCGTGTACGCGCTCGCGTACGAGCGCATGTACCGCGAGCCGCCCGCGAAGGTCGCCCTGCACTTCCTCGAGACGGGGGAGCGGGGCGAGGTCACGCCGCGGCCCGAGGCGGTGAACGCGGTGCGCGCGCAGATCACGTCGACCGCGCAGCGGATCCGCGAGCGGCATTTCCCGGCGGACCCGCTGAAGCCGGAGGCGAGGACGTGTCGCGCGTGTCCCTTCGAGCGGGTCTGCCCCGAGTCGTGGTTCACGCGGGGGATCGCGGGCACGACGTAGCGTGGCCGCCTTTGCGCACGGACGACGCGTGCGTCAGTCGATCGCTGCGCTCTCCGGCGCCGAGCGGAACGACCGCACCGGTGACGCGAGCAGGTAGAGGAAGGCGAGCATGCCGATGACGCCGGCGATGAAGAGCGTCGGTCGAAGCCCGATCGCATCGCCGAGGAGGCCGGCGCCGAGCGCGGCCGGAGGCGCGACGACGAAGCCGATGAAGTTCGTCGCGGCGACGACGCGCCCGAGGAGCCGGTCCGGCGTGACCGCCTGCGTCAGCGTGCGCGCGCTCACGGTCCAGAGCGGGACGGTGAGCCCGATGAGCGCCTGCGTCAGCATCAGCACGCCGGCCGCGATGATCGGCGGACCGGCGGCGAACGGCAGGAGCATCGGCCACGAGGAGCCGGTCCTCGGTCGCGCCCGCGCCGAGGAGCAGCACCGCCGTCAGCGGCAGCGCGAGCACGGTGATCTGGCTGCCCACCTTCGCGATCGTGTAGCCCGTCCACAGCTTGAGGAACTCGTCGTGCGCTCCGCCTTTGCGCACGGACGTCATGCGGGTGCGGTCATCGCCTCCAGCTCCTCCGGCTTCGGGACGCGTACGAGCGAGATCAGCATCGCGAGCGCGATGAACGTGAACACCGCGAGCATCGCGAAGATCCCGCGGTATCCGAAGCGCGGCAGGAAGACCTCCGCGGCCACGACGACCGAGAGCGGGATCGCGATCGAGTCGGCCGCGGCCTTGAGGCCGGCGAAGACGCCCACCTGCTGGGGCGGTACGAGCGACGCCAGCAGCGGCCAGGCGATCGCCGTCGCCGCGCCATTCCCGATGCCGGCGATCACGACGACGACCAGGGTCTGCCCGAGCGTGGTGACGAGCACGCCGCCGATGGCCGCGACGCCGAGGAGCGCCCAACCCGCGGCGAGCACGGGCTTCGTCCCGACGCGGTCCGCGACCTTCCCCCACGCGACCGCGGCGGCGGCCGTCACGAGCAGCACGGTCGCGGAGAGGATCAGCGCGGTGCCCTCGGTCTCATGGATGTCCTCGACGATGAAGAGCGTCAGGTAGGGGAGGACCGCGCTGAAGGCGAACTGGTAGACGAAGACGCAGGCGAGGTAGCGCATCGCGTCGCGGTGCTCGAGCAGGGCGGCAACGTAATCGCGGAACGTGTGACGCTCGCGCACCTCGGCCAGCGCGCGCGGCTCGCTGACGCCGCGGATCGTCACGGCGAAGCTGCCGACGAGGAGCGCGGCCACGAGCAGGTAGGTCCAGCTCGGGATGGTGCCGCCGGCGGCGGCCTGCGACACGACGATCAGGAACACGACCTGGCTGAGCAGCTGGATCCCCGTCGACACGCCCGAGAGGATCCCGCGCTCGTTGGGGGCGGCGATGTCGGCGAGGAGCGCGGCATACGGGTCGACGGCCGCGTTGAAGAAGATGGAGAACAGGACGATCCCCACTGCGAGGGTGAGCAGGTCCGAGGCGCCCGCCGCGAGGACGAAGAAGACCGCCGAGAGCGGGATCCCGATCAGCATGAACGGGCGCCGGCGTCCGAGCCGCGTCCACATCCGGTCCGACAGGGCGCCGACGGTCGGCTGGATGACGGCGCCTTCGATGCTCCGTGTGCTCGACAGGAGCCCGATCAGCAGATCGCTCGCGCCGAACGCCTTCAGCAGGTTCGGCAGCACGAAGTTGTTGAACGCGTAGAACGCCCCCGCGCCGACGGACCCGGCCGAATAGAGGAGCGTCCGGGACTTCGTGAGGGGCGCGACGTGCGGGGTCATCGCGCGTTCCTAGCAGGATCCACGCGATGTGAATGCGGCGGCGCTCACGTTCCGTGGACGACATCCCGAGCCAACAAAATAGGTAGCGGGGGCACGTATAGAACTATCGTTCTATGATGCGTGGAGGCACAATGACCGCGCGCGGGGCGGCGCGACGAGCGACCGGAGGTCGTGCGTCATGGAACTGATCGCTGCGTCCGCGTTGTTGTTCGCGGGTCTCGCGCTCGTCGCGGTCGCCGTCTTCGTGCGCAGCGGGCGGGCGCACGACGACGCAGGCGCGACCGCGTCGGCCGGCGCGCTCGAGATGCTCCAGGCACAGGTCGCCGAGCTGTCGCGCGCGACGACGTCGAGCGTGGGCGAGCTGCGCGGCGAGCTGCAGCGCACCCTCGGCACGGCCGAGGAGCGCATGAGCACGCAGTCCGGCGCGACGCAGCGCGCGCTGACGGACCTCGCGAAGCAGCTCGGCGAACTGTCAGCCCGCAGCGAGCGCATCAGCGAGCTCGCCCGCGAGGTGGGGTCGCTGCACGACCTGTTGAAGGTGCCGCAGCCCCGCGGTGGGTTCGGTGAGCTCATGCTCGAGCGGCTCCTCGCGGACAACCTCCCCGCGGAGGCGTTCGCGCTGCAGCACACGTTCCGCGACGGCCTGCGCGTCGACGCCATCGTCCGCTCGGGCGGACGCATCGTCCCGATCGACGCGAAGTTCCCGCTCGAGGCGTTCCAGGCGCTGCTCGCTGCCGCGACCGACGACGAGCGCAAGGCGAAGCGGCGTCTGTTCCTGCAACAGGTGAAGCGTCATGTCGCGGCGGTCGGCCGCTACGTGCGGCCAGAGGAACAGACCACGGACATAGCCTTCTTGTACGTCCCCGCCGAGCAGGTGCACTACGAAGCGTTCGTCATCAACGAAGAGGGCGAGGACATGCGCGCGTACTGCGCGCACCACCGCGTCGTGCCCGTCTCGCCGAACACGCTCGTCGCATACCTGCACCTCGTCGCGCTCGGCCTGCGCGGGCTCGCCATCGAGCAGCGCTCGCGCGAGATGCACGAGCAGATCCGCCGCGCCGCGCTCGAGCTCGAACGGTTCCGCGAGCTCTACGACCAGCTCGGCCGTCACGTCGAGAACGCCTCGAAGAAGTGGACCGAGTCGCTCCGCGCGCTCGACCGCGCGACGGACGCGGTCGAGACGCTCGGACAGACGCAGCTCGCGGCGCCAGCGCAGGCGACGCTGCCGCTCGAGATCGCGAACGGCTCAAAGGTCTAGACGCTGGCGCGGCCGCTCGTCGTCCTTCTCCTGCTCGCGCTCGCGACGATCGCCGGCATCGTCCTGACGCAGGAGCCGCAGGGTCCGATCGTCATCGGGGCGATCGCGGCCGTCGCGGTGGCGGCCGCCGCCATCGCGAGCCTCGTGCTCCTGCGGTGGGCGGACGTGGGCCGGAGCGCGCGGGCGCGCTCGTCGCGCATGCGCGCGCTCCGCCGCGGCACGGAGATCGGGGCGGTCCTCGGCCTCATCGCGGCGCTGCAGGTGCTCGGCGGGCTGACACCGCTGACGGTGCTGTTCGTCGTCCTCTCGTTCGCGATCGCCGAGTACGTGCTCTCGGCGGGCGCGACGCCCTCGCGCTAGCGTCAGCCGATCAGCACGCTCCTCATCGGCGGCGGCACCGTCATCGACGGCACGGGCGCGCCCGGCCGCACGGCCGACGTCGCCGTCCGCGATGGGCGGATCGCGGCCATCGGCGACGGGCTCGCGGCGACCGGCGCCGATCGCGTCATCGACGCGCGGGACATGGCGGTCGTCCCCGGATCCATCGACATCCACTCGCATTCCGACGAGGCGATGTTCGCGAGCAGCGCGCTCGAGAGCGCGCTGCACCAGGGCGTGACGACGGTCGTCTGCGGGAACTGCGGCGGCGCGTCCGCGCCCGTGCTCGGGCTCGCCGCATCGGAGCTCGACCGCGACCTCGCGAAGCTCGATCTCGAGCGGACCTGGACGTCGTTCGGCGAGTACGCGAGCGCCGTGGAGCGGAACGGCGCGTCGATCAACGTCTGCTCGTTCGTCGGCCACGGCACGCTGCGGATGTGCGTCATGGGCGGCGAGGCGCGCGAGCCGAAGGCGGGCGAGCTCGCCGCGATGAAGGCGCTGCTCGCGTCATCGCTGAAGGAAGGCGCGATCGGGATGTCGACCGGCCTCATCTATCCACCGAGTGCGTACGGCACCACCGACGAGATCGTCGCGCTCGCGTCCGTCGTGCGGGAGCATGGCGGGCTCTACGCGAGCCACATCCGCAACGAAGGCGACCGCCTCCTCGACGCGGTCGGCGAAGGGATCGAGATCGGGCGTCGCTCCGGCGTGCGCGTGCAGCTGTCGCATCACAAGGCGTCGGGCAAGCGGAACTGGGGGCGCGTGAAGGATTCCACGGCGCTCGTCGAACGCGCTCGCGCCGAGGGCGTCGACGTGACCGCGGATCAGTACCCGTACACGGCGTCGTCGACAGGCCTCGCGGTGACGATCCCGAACTGGGCGCACGAGGGCGGACCGCTCGCGATGGTCGAGCGCCTGCGCGATCCGGCGGTACGGCTGCGCATCCGTGACGAGCAGGTGGAGACCGGCCGCAACTGGCCGGCCATCGTCATCGCCCGCGCGCAGCGCCATCCCGAGTGGAGCGGGAAGAGCGTGGCCGACCTCGCGGCCGCCGCGGGAAAGGATCCGCTCGAGTGGACGTGCGACGCGCTCGTCGAGCACGACGGCGACATCGGGATCGTCCACCACAGCATGAACGAGGACGACGTGCGCTACGTCATGGCGAAGGAGTGGATCGCGATCGGGAGCGATTCGCGCGCGAACGCGCCGACCGGGCCGCTCTCCTTCGGCAAGCCGCACCCGCGCTCGTACGGGACGTTCCCACGGGTGCTCGGGAAGTACGCGCGCGACGAGCGCGTCGTGACGCTCGAGGACGCGGTCCGCAAGATGACGTCGCTGCCCGCCTCGCGCCTCCGCCTACGCGATCGCGGCGTGCTGCGCGAGGGCGCCGCCGCGGACATCGTCGTGTTCGACCCGCGTCGCGTGATCGACCGCGCGACGTATGACGACCCGCACCAGTACCCGGTGGGCATCCCGTTCGTCATCGTGAACGGGGAGGTCGCCCTCGACGGCGGCGAGACGGCCGCGGCGCGCGCGGGCCGCTTCCTGCGCCTCGGGACGGACGCCGGATGACGCGGAAGGTCGCGATCCTCGCCGCGGGGCTGTTCACGCGCGCGACCGCGAAGACCGCGATCGGCGTCCTGCGGTACGCGCCCTACTCGGTCGTCGCGGTCATCGACCCGGACCGCGCCGGCACGGACGCCGCGGCGCACGTCGGCGTCGGCGCTGGCGTGCCGGTCGTCGCCAGCGTCGCGGAGGCGGTCGCACGGGGCGCGGACACGATCCTCATCGGCACCGCGGCCGCGGGCGGGCGCATCGCGGACGCATACCGACCATTCCTCGCGGACGCGCTCCGGCGCGGGCTCGAGGTGTGGAACGGCCTGCACGAGCGCGTCCTCGACGATCCCGCGCTCCGCGAGGCCGCGGCCGCGGGCGGCGCGCGCGTCCGCGAGCTGCGCGAGCCCCCGAAGGACCTGCCGATCGGCGGACATCGCCAGCCGCGCGAGGGCGCGACGGTCGTGCTGACCGTCGGCACCGACGCGGCGGCCGGCAAGATGACCGTGGCGCTGGAGATCGTGGCGGCGCTCCGACGCGCCGGCGTGCGCGCGGCGTTCGTGGCGACCGGCCAGACAGGGATCGCGATCGCGGGCGAGGGCATCGCGGTGGACGCTGTCGTCGCCGACTTCATCGCCGGCGCCGCGGAGCGGATGGTCTGCGAGGCGGCGGAGACGGCTGACTGGGTGATCGTCGAGGGCCAGGGCGCGCTCACGCACCCGGGCTTCTCCGGCGTGACGCTCGGGCTGCTGCACGGCAGCGCGCCGGATCTCATGGTCCTCTGCCACGACGCGTCACGTCAGGTGGTGAAGGGCTACGACGCGGAGGGACTGCGTGTGCGACCGCTGGGGGAGTGTGTCGCGATCTACGAGGACGCGGCTTCGTGGGGTCGCAAGCCGCAGGAGCCGCGCGCGCCCGTCGTCGCCGTCGCGCTGAACACGGCGGGCGTCGGCCTCGGCGCTTCGCGCGCCGATGTCGCGACCGAGGCCGCGCGCGCATGCATCCAGGACGCCGCGGCCCTGACAGGGCTGGTCACCGCCGATCCGATCCGCGAAGGCGCCGCGGGCGGCGACCGGCTCGCGCGGGCGCTCATCGAAGCGCGCATCGCGATACGCGTCCCGCGATGAACGCGACGATCCGCGCCGTCGATCTCCACCTCGAGGTCCCGTTCGCGATCTCGCGGGCGGTCCGCACGGAGAAGCGCGTGATCCTCGTCGAGCTCGACGAGGGCGGCCGGGTCTCGCGCGGCGAGGCGTGCCCCGACGCGTTCTTCGGGGAATCGCCGGAGGCGCTCGAACGCCAGGTGCGCGACGCGCTCGCGCTGCTGCCCGAGGACCCGCGCGACCTCGCGACGCTCCGCGCGAGGCTCGACGCCGAGTTCCCGCACGGTGGCGCGGCCGCCGCGGCGATCGACATCCTCGGACACGACCGCGCCGCGCAGGCGGCGGGCGTGCCGCTGCGCGCGTTCCTCGGGCTCGCGACGGGTGACGCGCCGCCGACCTCGTTCACGATCGGCATCGCCGAGCCCGACGTCATGGGCGAGCGTGCCGCCGCCGCGGCGGCGAAGGGCTTCCGCGTCCTGAAGGTGAAGCTGGGGAAGGGCGACGACGTCGCGATCCTCTCGGCGATCCGTCCGCGGTTCGAGGGGACGATCCGTGTCGACCCGAACGCGGCGTGGACGCCGCAAGAGGCGCCGTCCCGGATCGAGCGCATCGTTCCGTTCGGCATCGAATTCGTGGAGCAGCCGGTGCCGCCCGACGACATCGACGGGCTGCGCTACGTCCGCGAGCGCTCGCCGCTCCCGATCGTCGCGGACGAGGCCGCGGTCCGCCTCCCGGACGTCGACCGCCTCGCCGGCGCGTGCGACGGCATCAATGTGAAGCTGCAGAAGTGCGGCGGCGTCGCCGAGGCGAGCGACATGATCGCTCGCGCGCACGAGCTCGGGCTGAAGGTGATGCTCGGGTGTCGCGCCGCCGAGACGAGCGTCGGGATCGCCGCGGCAGCGCACCTCGCCCCGTCGGTCGAATGGGCGGACCTCGACGGTAACCTGCTCATCGTCGACGACCCGTTCATCGCCGTGCCCGTCGAGCGCGGTCGCTTCGTGTTCAGCGACCGTCCCGGCCTCGGCGCGATGCCTCGAGGGTGACCCCGCCGCGCTGGGCCGTCGCGCTCTGCGCGATCGCGCTCGCGGTGTTCGGCACGGTCCAGGCGGTCTACCTGCAGGCCGGCGAGGACACGTACCGCGATCTCGCGCGCGGTCGGGGCCAGGTGGTCTTCGTGCTGCCTGACGTGACGCTCCACACCGACGAGGGTGGCCTGCTCGAGATGCACCGGCAGACGCTCGCGTACGTTCTCGACAGCGCGCCCGAGCCGGCGAAGTGCTGCGACGGCCGCCCCGTCTTCGATGCGAGCGAGCGCGGTCACCTCGCCGACGTGCGCGCCGTCTTCCGCGCGGTCCGGATCGCGTGGATCGCCGCGGCGCTGGCGCTGATCGCGCTGCTGGTCCGAACTCGCGCCCGCGGCTACCTGCTCCGGCTCGTGCGCGACGGCGCGTTCTGGGCCGGGGCCGCTGTCCTGGTGCTCGGCCTCGTCGCCGCGGTCGCGTTCGAGCCGGCGTTCCTCGCGTTCCACTACCTCTTCTTCCCGCAGGGCAACTTCCTGTTCGACCCCGCGACGTCGAATCTCCTGCGGCTATATCCCGAGCCGTACTGGTACGGCGTCACACTTCGGGTCGGCCTGACGTTCATCGGTGCGATGGCGCTGATCGTCGCCACGGCCTCGGTCGTCCTGCGGTCGCGCGGCGCCCGCTGACCGCTCCCGGTATCGTCACCCGGCGATGAGACGCGTCCTCCTGGTCGAAGACCTTCCGCAGGTGGCCGAGCACCTCAAGGGCCTGCTCGGGCGTATCGAGGACCTGCAGGTCACAGGCGTGCAGACGCAGGCCGACGCCGCCGTCGCGCAGGCGACCACGGAGAAGCCGGAGATCGCGCTCGTCGACTACTTCCTCGGCGGCAAAGAGACGATCGGCGCCCAGGTCGCGAGGCGGATCCGCGCCGCGTCGCCCGGCACGCGGATCGTCATGATCACCGTCCCGCAGAAGCCCGTGCCGCCGCGTCCGGACGAGGGCATCGATGCCGTCTTCATGCTCCCCGGCGGCGCGAACGAGATCGTCACCGCGCTCGGGAGCGAGAAGAAGGCCGGCGCGAAGGGTGGCGCAACGGCCGTGTACTCGCCGAAAGGCGGGTCGGGGAAGACGCTCATCGCGGTGAATCTCGCGACGATCCTCCGGCGGCAGGGCGCGTCGGTCGTGTGCATGGACGGTGTCATGCAGTTCGGGTCCGTCCGGCATCTCGTGCAGGTCCCGCCCGATGCGAAGTCCATCGTCGATCTCCCGGCGGGCGGCGGGATGAAGGCTGCCATGCCGGGAGCGCTGTGGGAGGGGCCCGCGGGCGTGCAGTACCTCCTCGCGCCGCCACGGCCCGAACAGGCCGATCTCGTCGCCGCGTCCGAGCTCCAGAACGCGATCGCGATCCTGTCCGAGACGCACGACCACGTCATCGTCGACATGCCGAGCCGCCTCGGTGAGGACGCGCTCGCGATCCTCGACGGTGCGCGCACGATCCTGCTCGTCGTGACGTACAGCGGACCCGCGATCGCGACGGCCCGCGCCGCGATCGAGACGTTCGACATGCTCGGCTACCGGAAGCAGAAGCCGATCCTCGCGATCATCTCGCAGTCGGACGAGACCGGCGGCCTCTCGCGCGGCGCGCTCGAGCACGCGCTCGGCCTGCCGATCGCGGCGGAGATCCCGACGGACCGCAAGCTCGTCATGGAGTCGCTCGCGCGGCAGGAGCCCTTCGCCATGTCGGCGCCGACGGCACCGATCTCGCAAGCGCTCGGCGCGCTCGCCACCACGCTCGTCGCACAGCAGCGGAAGTGACGGTCGGGGCCCACCGACCGATCGGGGTCTTCGACTCCGGGGTGGGGGGCTTGACCGTCCTCAAGGAGCTCCGGCGACAGCTGCCGAACGAATCGACGATCTACCTCGGTGACGAGGCGCGCATGCCGTACGGCGAGCGCGAGGCGGGCGAGGTGCTCCGCTTCACGCAGGAGGCGATGCGCTGGTTCGGCGAGCGGCAATGCAAGCTCGTGGTCATCGCCTGTAACACCGCGACGGCGGCGGCGCTCGAGACGGTGCGCGACGAAGGACGCATGCCGGTCATCGGCGTCATCCGCCCCGGCGCGGCCGCGGCGATCAGCGCGACGTCGCGGCGCGCGGTGGGCGTGCTCGCGACGCGTCTCACGGTCCGCTCGGGCGCATATGTGCGATCGATCCGCGACCTCGACCCCTTCGTGGACGTACTGCAGGTCGCTGCGCCGAAGCTCGT
>DASWDY010000201.1:0-14193 GCA_036395035.1 Candidatus Limnocylindria bacterium | reverse complement strand
GCAGCGAACGCTCGGCGCCACGGAGCAGCAGCTCACGACGCAGACCGGAGCGACGCAGCGGGCGCTCAGCGATCTTTCGCGGCAGCTCGGCACGCTGAGCGAGCAGAGCGCTCGCGTGGGCGAGCTCGCGAAGGACATCGGCTCGCTTCAGGATCTGCTCCGCGCGCCGAAGGCGCGTGGCGGTTTCGGCGAGCTCATGCTCGAGCGGCTCCTGCAGGACTGCCTGCCGGCGAGCGCATTCGAGATCCAGTACACGTACCGCGACGGGTCGCGAGTGGACGCGATCGTGCGCTATGGCAGCCGGATCGTCCCGATCGATTCGAAGTTCCAGAACGAGACGTTCACCGCGATCTCGGCAGCGAAAGACGACACCGAGCATCGCGCCAAGCGACGGGCGTTCCTCCAGCAGACGCGCCGGCACGTCGATGCGGTCGCGAAGTACGTGTCTCCGCAAGATTCGACGATCGACTACGCGCTGATGTACGTGCCGTCCGAAGCGATCTACTACGAGATCACGACGCGCGAGAGCGACGAGGAACCTGACCTGGTCGCGTACTGCGCGCAGCGGCACGTGATCCCGGCCTCGCCGAACACGCTCCTCGCGTACCTGCAGGTCGTTGCGCTCGGGATCCGCGGACTCGCGATGCAGGAGCGCACGCGGGAGCTGCAGCAGGGCATCGCACAGGTACGGCGCGAGTTCGAGAACTTCGTCGGGCTGCACGACCAGCTCGGACGGCACCTCGAGAACGCGATGAAGAAGTTCGACGAGACCGAGCGCGCCCTGGCGCGCGCGTCGGGTGCGATCGAAGGGCTCGCGCAGGTCCCGATCGCCGCCGGCGCGGAGCAGGGCGTGCTTCCGCTGCATGCGGGCGAGAACGAGCCCTAGCGATGGCACGTCTGCTCGCGGCCGTCGCGGCCGCGAGCGCGACGGCGGTCGTTGCGATCGCCACGACGACCGATCCGGATCAGCCGCTCGTGGTCGCGGGAATGATCGCGGGCCTGGCGCTCTTCGCCGGCGCGCTCGCCGGGGTCGCGCAGCTAGCGGGCACGACCGATCGGCGTGGACGCGCGACCCGCGGCGCAGGGGGACGCGTGCTCCGTCGCGCCGCCGAGATCGGCGCGGTGGTCGGCCTCCTGCTCGTCCTGCGCGTCATCGATGCGCTCACGGTGATCACCGGCGGATTCGTCGTCGCGTCGTTCGTCGCGGCGGAGATCGTCCTCTCGGCGCGGCCGGGCGGCGCTTCGCGTTAACCTCGCGCCACGGATGGAGGCGTTCTGACCGACAGCGCGATCGACTGGTTCGGCGACGTGACGAGCGCGGCCGAAGCGGAGCGGCTCGCCGCGCTCTATGACCTCGACGTGGACAGCGATGCGCCTTCGGCCGCCATCGACTGGTTTCGCGGTCTCGCAAAGCTCACCGGCGGTCCCGTCCTCGAGCTCGGCGTGGGGACCGGTCGGGTCGCGGTCCCGATCGCGAAGGATGGCTATGAGGTCGTGGGTATCGATCGGTCGGAGGCAATGCTCGCGCGCGCCGAGGACCGCGCCCGACGCAGGGGCGTGCGCGTTCGTCTGCTCGAGAGCGACATGCGCACGTTCTCGCTCGAGCAGTCGTTCAAGCTGATCGCGATCCCGTTCAACACGTTCCTCATGCTGACCCCCGATGATCGCTGGGCCTGTCTTGCGCGCGTCCGCGAACACCTCGCGCCCGCCGGCCGCCTCGCGATCGACGTGTTCCAACCCGACCCAGAGCTCATCGCCGGCATGGATGGCGGCGTCATCGAGGATTGGACGCGTCGCGATCTGGAGACCGATCGCGACGTCACCAAGTTCTCGAGCAGTCGCGCGAACGTCGACGGCGTGACGTTCCGCTGGTGGTATGAGGAGCTGGACGAAGAGGGACGCGTGCGCCGGTGGCAGCGCGAGACCAGCCTGCACTACCTCTATCACCGCGAGGCCGAGCTGGTTCTATCGGCGGCGGGCTTCGAGGCCGAAACGCTGCACGGCGACTACGACGGCTCGCCGGTCACGCCCTCGTCGCCGAAGATCCTCATGGTCGCGCGGCGCCGCGACCGAGGCAGCGGGCGCGAACGCCGGCGATGACGGACCTACTCATCCGCGGCGGCACGGTCATCGATGGCACGGGCGCATCGGCGTTTCGTGCGGACCTCGCGGTGACAGACGGACGGATCACGGAGATGGGAGAGCTCGCCGGCCGTCGCGCCACACGCATGATCGACGCGCGCGATCGTGTCGTCTCGCCGGGCTTCATCGACATCCATTCGCACTCCGACGAATCGGTGTTCGTGAACTCCGCGCTCGAGAGCGCGCTCCATCAAGGGGTCACGCTCGTGGTGTGCGGCAACTGCGGCGGGTCGTCCGCGCCCGTGCACGGTCTCGCGGCGCAGGAGCTCGATCGGGAGCTCGCGCGCATGGACGTCAAGCGGACGTGGTCGAGCTTCGGCGAGTATGCCGACGCCGTCGACCGCGGTGGCAGCTCGATCAACATGTGCTCCTTCGTCGGGCACGGGACGCTGCGCATGTCCGTCATGGGGGCGGAGGCGCGTCCGCCGTCCGCGCACGAGCTCGACGAGATGCGCGCGCTCCTCGCGCGCTCGCTCGAGGAGGGCGCGGTCGGCCTCGCCTCGGGACTCATCTATCCGCCGAGCGCATACGGGACGACCGACGAGCTCGCCGCGCTCGGCACGGTGGTGAAGCAGCACGGCGGCCTGTACGCGAGCCATATCCGCAACGAGGGCGCGCGTCTGCTGGACGCGGTCGAGGAGAACCTCGAGATCGGTAGGCGCTCCGGCGTGCGCGTCCAGCTGTCGCACCACAAAGCGTCGGGTCAGAAGAACTGGGGGAAGGTCCGCGATTCCGTCGCCCGCATCGAGGCGGCGCGGCGGTCCGGGATCGACGTGCAGGCCGATCAGTACCCGTACACCGCGTCGTCCACGGGGCTCGCGGTCACCATCCCGAACTGGGCACACGAGGGCGGCTCGGCGATGCTCTGCGAACGGCTGAAGGATCCGGCCGTGCGCCAGCGCATCCGCGACGAGGAGACCGAGACCGGGCGCGCATGGGACCGCATCGTAATCGCCCGCGCGCGCCGCCATCCCGAATACAGCGGCAGGAGCGTCGCGGATCTCGCGCGTGAGGCGGGAAAGGATCCGCTCGAGTGGACGTGCGACACGCTCGTCGAGCACGACGGCGACGTGAACATCGTCCACCACTCGATGAATGAGGACGACGTGCGCTTCGTGATGCGCCAACCGTGGATCGCGATCGGGAGCGACTCGCGCGCGAACGCGCCGTACGGCCCGCTCGCGTTCGGCAAGCCGCATCCACGTTCGTACGGCACGTTCCCCCGCGTGCTCGGTCACTACGCGCGCGACGAGGGCGTGATCGCGCTCGAGGACGCCGTGCGGAAGATGACCTCGCTCACGGCGAAGCACCTGCGGCTCGCGGATCGCGGCGTCGTTCGCACCGGCGCGTGGGCGGATCTGGTGGTGTTCGATCCGACACGCATCATCGATACGGCGACGTACGACGAGCCGCACCGCTATCCGGTGGGCCTCGACTACGTCGTGGTGAATGGCGGCATCGCGCTCGATGGCGGCGAGACGACCCCCGAGCGTCACGGACGCTTCCTGCGGCTCGGCCGCGATCTGGGAGCGGCATGAAGGTCGCGATCCTCGCGGAGGGACTCTTCGCGCGCGCGACCGCGAAGACCGCGATCGGCGTGCTGCGCTTCGCGCCGTATCCGGTCGTCGCCGTCGTCGACTCGACGCGCGCGGGCACGGACGCCGCCGAGCATGTCGGCGTCGGCAAGGGCGTGCCGGTCGTGGCGACCGTCGATGACGCCATCGCCCGGGGCGCCGATGTCCTCCTCATCGGGACCGCGGCCGCCGGCGGGCGCATCAACGACGAGTACCGGCCGCATCTGGCGCGCGCGCTCGAGCGCGGCGTCGAGGTGTGGAACGGGCTGCACGAGCGCGTGCTCTCGGATCCCGCGCTGGCGGCGGCCGCGAAGAAGGGGAGTGCGAAGGTGCGCGAGCTGCGCGAGCCGCCACAGGATCTGCCGATCGGAGGCCATCGCCGTCGACGCGAAGGCGCGACGGTCGTGCTGACGGTGGGGTCCGACGCCGCGGTCGGGAAGATGACGGCCTCGCTCGAGATCGTCGCGGCCCTGCGCCGCGCCGGCGAACGCGCCGCGTTCGTCGCGACAGGGCAGACCGGCATCGCGATCGCGGGCGAGGGGATCGCGGTCGACGCCGTCGTCGCCGATTTCATCGCGGGCGCGACGGAGCGCATGGTGTGCGACGCCGCGGAGAAGGCGGACTGGGTCGTCGTCGAGGGACAGGGCTCGCTCACACACCCCGGTTTCTCCGGCGTGACGCTCGGCCTGGTCCACGGGAGCGCGCCCGACCTGATGGTGCTCTGCCACGACGCGGTGCGCCGATCGGTGAAGGGCTTCGAGAAGGAGGGGCTGCCGCTGCGCGATCTCGGCGAGCTCGTGCGGATCTACGAGGACGCGGCATCGTGGAGCCGCCCGCCAGGTTCCCCGAGGGCGCGCGTCGTCGCGGTCGCGGTGAACACCGCGGCGACCAACAACGAGGAGTTCGCGAAGGCGACGATCGCCGATGCGTCGCATCGCACCGGCCTTCCGGCGGCGGACCCGATCCGTGAGGGCGAGGCCGGCGCCGATCGCCTCGCGCGCGCTCTCATCGAGGCGAAAGTCGCCGCTTGAAGTTCATCGTCCGCACGGTCGACGTGCACCTCGAGGTCCCATTCCAGATCTCGCGCGCGGTCCGCACCGAGAAGCGCGTCGTCCTGGTCGAGCTCGACGAAGGCGGGCGCGTCTCGCGCGGCGAGGCATCGCCCGATCCGTTCTTCGGTGAGACGACCGACTCGCTCGAGTCGCAGGTCCGCGCGGCGCTCGATCTCGTGCCGGAGGATCCGAGCGACCTCGACACGCTGAAGCGCCGGCTGGACGACCGGTTCCCGCACGGGGGCGCGGCGGCGTGCGCGCTCGACATCCTCGGCCACGACCGCGCCGCGCAGGCCGCGGGTGTGCCGCTGCGGACGTTCCTCGGGCTCGCGCCGGCGGAGGCTCCGCCGACATCGTTCACGATCGGGATCGCCGAGCCCGCCGTTATGGCCGAGCGCGCGGCCGCCGCCGGGGCGAAGGGCTTCGAGGTGTTGAAGGTGAAGCTCGGCCACGGCGACGACGACGCCGCGATCCTCGGCGGGATCCGCGAGCGCTACGCCGGCACGATCCGCGTCGATCCGAACGCGGCGTGGTCGCCCGAGGAGGCGCCGGCGCGCATCGATGCGATCGTCCGGTTCGGGATCGAGTTCGTCGAGCAGCCGACGCCGCCAGCCGACATCGACGGTCTGCGCCACGTGCGCGAGCGCTCTCCGCTGCCCATCGTCGCCGACGAGGCGGTGGTGCGCCTGGCCGACGTCGAGCGGCTCGCGGGCGCGTGCGACGGCATCAACGTGAAGCTGCAGAAGTCCGGCGGCATAGCCGAGGCGCGCGCGATGATCGCCCGCGCGCACGAGCTGGGGATGCGCGTGATGCTCGGCTGCCGCGCCGCGGAGACCAGCGTCGCGATCGCCGCCGCCGCGCATCTCGCGCCCGCTGTCGAGTGGGCCGACCTCGACGGCAATCTGCTCATCGTCGACGATCCGTTCCGCGCGGTGCCGGTGGTGCGCGGGCGGTTCGTGTTCTCGGATCGGCCCGGCCTCGGCGCGATGCCGCGTGAGTGAGCCTGGTCGTGTCGACACGGCGCTGTTCGCGCTCGGCTTCGTCATCGCGGGACTGGTGATCCTCGCGCTCGCATGGTCGGGCACCGGTCCATATGAAGACCTGGCACGCGCGAGCGGCGTGAATGGCGCGACGGTGATCTCTCGCGGCGATTCGGGAGCGAAAGAGATGCGCGTCGAGATGTCGACGCTGCTCGAGTGGCACCGCGGATGGTCCGCGTACGTGACCGGCGGCACGGAGCAGCCGCCGACGTTCCTTGACGGCGAGGTCTTCACGGCCGACGAGTACGCGCACATGGCCGACGTGCGCCGGGTGTTCGAGGGCGCGCGGTTTCTGGTGCCCGCGGGTCTGTTCCTGATGGCGTTCCGGCTGCAGCGCGCGCGACGGCACAGCCTCGCGGCGATGCTGCGGCTCGCTCGCGACGGCGCGATCGTCGCCGGCATCGCGGTCGCGCTCGTCGGGATCGCCGCCGCGGTCGCGTTCGAGCCGCTGTTCCTCCTCTTCCACTATGTGTTCTTTCCGCACGGCAATTTCCTGTTCGATCCCGCGACGAGCAATCTCGTGCGTCTCTATCCCGACTGGTACTGGGAGGGCATCACGATGCGCATCGGTGCGACGTTCCTCGCGCTCTGCGCACTCGTGATCGCGGCCAGTGCCATCGGGCTTCGTCGCGCGCGCTCGACTAGACTCGCGTCCGGATGAAGCGCGTTCTCATCGTCGAAGACCTGCCGCAGGTCGCGCAGCACCTCCAGCAGATGCTCGGCCGCGAGCAGGAGGTCGAGATCGCGGGCGTGCAGCCGCAGGCCGAAGCTGCCATCACGCAGGCGACCACGGAAAAGCCCGACGTCGTGATGATCGACGCCCTCCTGCAGGGGAAGATCACTCCGAACGACATCGCCAAGCGGATCCGTGCGGCATCGCCGGGAACTCGGATCGTCATGGTCACGGTGCCACAGAAGCCGGTGGAGCCGAAGACGGAGCTGGCCATCGACGCGGTCTTCGTGCTTCCGGGCGGTGCGAACGAGCTCGGCATCGCTCTCGGCGTGGGCAAGGCCGCGAAGGCGCAGCGAGGCACGACCGTCGCGATCTACTCGCCGAAGGGCGGGACCGGCAAGACCACGATCGCGCTGAACCTCGCGTGCGTCCTCCGCCGGCAGGGCAAGGCGGTCGCGCTCATGGACGGCGTCATGCAATTCGGCGCGATCCGTCACGTGATGCAGGTGCCGCCCACGACGCGATCGTTCGTCGATCTGCCTGCCGCGGGCGCGATGCGGACGTCGATGTCCGAAGTTCTCTGGGAGGGTCCGGGCGGCATCCACGTCCTGCTCGCGCCGGCACGGCCGGAGGAAGCCGATCTCGTTCAGGCGGGCGACCTCGCGGCGGCAATGAACATGCTCGCCGAGAGTCACGATTACGTCATCATCGACACGCCGTCGCGCCTCACGGAGGACACGCTGGCGATCCTCGACGGCGCGAGCCTCATCCTCATCGTCGTCACGTACATGGGGGCGACCGTGGCCAACGCGCGCAGCGCCATCGACACCTTCGAAGCGCTCGGTTACAAGGGACAGAAGCCGATCCTGCTCGTGGTGAACCAGGGCGACACCGTCGCCGGGATGTCGCGCGGCGGGATCGAGCACGCGCTCAACATCCCGGTCCTCGCCGAGATCCCGACGGACTGGAAGCTCGTGAGCGAGTCACTCAACAAGCAGAACCCATTCGTGATCGCGAACCCGACCGCACCGGTCAGCAAGGCGATCGAAGGTCTCGCGAACGCGCTGGTCATGCAGCAGCGCAAATAGTCGTGGCCGATCGGGCCGACCGCCCAATCGGCGTCTTCGACTCGGGTGTGGGCGGGCTGACAGTCCTGCGGGAAATGCGTCGCCAGCTTCCGAAGGAATCCACCATCTATCTGGGCGACGAGGCGCGCATGCCGTACGGACCGCGGCCCGCGGGCGAGGTGCTGGCGTTCACGCGCGAGGCGTTGCGCTGGTTCTCATCACACGATTGCAAGCTGATCGTCCTCGCATGCAACACCGCCACATCGGTGGCGCTCGAGGCGGTGCGCGATGAAGTGCGCATACCGATCATCGGCGTCGTCCGTCCAGGAGCCGCCGCCGCGATCGCCGCGTCGGCGCGCCGCGCGATCGGCGTGGTCGCGACCGTCGGCACGGTGCGCTCGGGCGCCTACCTGCGCGCGGTGCGCGACCTTGATCCGCTCGCGGACGTGACGCAGCAGGCGTGTCCGAAGCTCGTGTCGATCGTCGAGGCGGGAAGGGTGGGCACACCCGAAGCGCTCGCGGCGGTGCGGGAGTACGTCGCGCCGCTGCTCACTGAGGGCGGGGTCGTCGCGCCGGTCGTCGACACGCTGCTACTTGGCTGCACGCACTATCCGCTGCTGCGCGAGGAGTTCCGCGCCGTCGCGGGTCCCGCGGTGCGAGTCGTCGACTCGGCGACCACGACCGCGCTCGCCGTGCGCGAGGTCCTCGCCTCGCACGGACAGCTCCGGGGCGCTACCTCCTCGGAGCATCGCGTCTTCGCGACCGGACCGATGGAACGTTTCCGCGACGTCGCGCGAACGATCTTCGGCGAAGAGCTGCCCGACGTGGAGGCGGCGACGCTAACGTGAACCTGGTCTCGGCCATCACGGGCCTGCCGTACGTCGGCAAGACGACACTCTTCAATCTGCTCACCGGTGCGCACGCCGCAACGGGCGGCTTCAAGGGGGCCGAAGCCGACACGAACGTCGGCGTCGCGAAGGTACCCGACGAGCGCGTCGACAGACTCGCCGCGCTGTACAAGCCGAAGAAGACGACCCATGCGGAGGTCATGTACCGCGACCTCGGCCTCACGCCGCGCGCGCACGTCAAGGGCGAGGCCGATCCGGGGATCTCGACCCAGAAGCTCGGTGATCTCCGCTCCTCCGACGCGATCGTCCACGTCGTGCGCGCATTCCGCGACCCGTCCGTGCCGCACGTGAGCGGGAGCGTCGACCCGCTCCGCGATCTCGCGACCCTCGAGCTCGAGCTCCTCTTCGCCGACCACGGCATCGCCTCGCGCCGACTCGAGCGCATGGAGCCCGAGCTGCGCGCCGCCAAAGGCGCGGAGAAGGAGGCGCGCGAGCTCGAGCAGGCCGTGCTGAAGAAGGCGCTCGCGGCACTGGACGCGGAGACGCCACTCCGCGACATCGGCCTGACCGACGAAGAGCGCAAGGCGGTGCGGGGCTTCCGCTTCCTCACGTTGCTCCCGCAGCTCGTCGTGGCCAACGTCGACGAGGCCGACATCGCGGAGGGGGAGGTGGTGCTCGCGCCACTGCGCTCCGCCGTCGCGAAGCACACGGCGATGTCGGTCCTGGGCGTGTGCGCGAAGCTCGAAGCGGAGATCGCGCAGCTCGAGCCATCGGAGGCCGCCGCATTTCGCGCGGATCTGGGCCTGAAGGAGCCCGCCCTCGATCGCGTGATCCGCGCGACCTACGAGCTCCTGGGGCTCATCTCCTTCTTCACCGTGGGCAAGGACGAGGTGCGCGCGTGGACGATCCCCGCCGCGACGCCGGCGCAGCAAGCGGCAGGCGCGATCCATTCGGATCTGGAGCGCGGTTTCATCCGGGCGGAGATCATCGAATGGGACAAGCTCCTCGCGGCCGGCTCGGAGGCGAACGCGAAGAAGCAGGGGATCATGCGCACCGAGGGGAAGTCCTATCCGGTAAAAGACGGCGAAGTTGCCCACGTACTTTTCAACGTCTGATGCGGGATCCGCGGGAATTCGTGAGCGGCTGGTTGCGCGCGCTCGAGACGCGCGACCTCGACACGTTCGCGAACGGCTTCGCCGAGGACGCCAGCGCGTTCGTGCCGTTCTCAGACACGCCGCAGCGGCTCTTCGGGCGGTCCGCGATCCGCGCTCGCTTCGCCCGCTACGTGGACGACATTCGCGCGGGGACGATCCCGGCGCCGCACTTCACGCTCGACGATCTCCTCATCCAGGGTGACGGCGACGTGCGGCTCGCCACGTTCACGTATGCGATCGCGGCGGGGCAGATACGCCGCCGGACGCTCGCGCTCCGGCGCGAGGCCGACGGCTGGTGCGTCCTCCACCTGCACGGGTCCAACGCCGCGGAATGATCGGCTTCCTCGCGGTCGGCCATGTCGCACGCGACGAGTTCGAGGGCGAGCCCAGCTGGCGCCTCGGCGGGACCGCGCTGTACGCGGCGGCCGCCGCCGCGCGGCTCGGGGGTCAGGCGTCGGCCCTGCTCACACGCGTCGGACCCGGTGAGGAGCCGGCACTGCGCGAGCGCTGTTCGGATCTCGGCATCACGCTGCACGCGCTCTCGTCCTCGGCGACGACGACCTTCGCCTTCCGTTACGTCGAGGGCCGCCGCATCCTGCGTCTGCGCGCGAGGGCTCGCGGTATCGCGGCAGCCGACGTGCCGCCGGACTGGCACACGGCACGTGCCGTCGTGCTCGGCTCGATCGCGCACGAGCTCGACCGCTCCGTCTTCGGCGCGCTGTCGGGCTCGGCGACCGTGCTCGTCGCGCAGGGATATCTCCGTGTGTGGGCCGCTGACGGTCTGATCACGCCGCGCGAGTGGGAAGACGCCCACGAGATCGTGCCGCTGGTGTCCGCGGTCGTGCTGAGCGAAGACGACGTCGCCGGCGATCTCACCGCGCCGCGCCGCTGGGCGCGGTTCGGCGCGGTCTACGTGACGCTGGCCGAGCGCGGCGTGCTGATCCTGCGCGGGGAGGATGAAGAGATCGTCCCGGGCTTTCCGGTCGAGCGCGTCGTCGATCCGACCGGTGCCGGCGATGCGTTCGCCGCGGGGCTCGCGATCGCGCTCGCTGAAGGGAAGTCGCAACGGGACGCGGCCCGCTTCGCGAACGCCGTCGCGTCCTTCGCCGTGGAAGGCGTCGGCATCGACGCGCTTGCTGACCGGCTACGGGTCATGAATCGACTTGGTCGGTCCTCGTCGCACGCGTGAGGCGGATCTGGACCGTCAGCCCGGCGTGGGCTTGCCTACGCGGCCTGGTCGCGGAGCTCGATGTCGCGGATCTTCACGCGGATCTCGCGCGGCGCGCGACCGAGCTCGAGCCGGCGCGACGCCTGCGAGAGCGCGAAGCAGATGACGAAGTAGATGAGCGCGACGATGAGCAGGACCTCGACCGGGTTGAAGAACTGCGTGTAGATGGTGCGCCCCTGGCGCAGCAGCTCGAAGACGCCGATCGTCCCCACGAGCGAGGTGTCCTTTATCACCGTCGTGAGCTGAGCCATCATCGCGGGCACCATCAGGCGGAGCGCCTGCGGCAGGAGCACGAAGCGCATCGCCTGCGCCTGCGACAGCCCAAGTGCGCGCGAGGCCTCGGTCTGTCCGCGCGGCAGGCTGACGATCCCCGCGCGGATGATCTCCGCGAGCACGGCGCTCGTGTACATCGAGAGCCCCAGCACGCCCGCCCAGAAGCGCGGCAGGTCGAAGTCCGGACCGAAGATCGGCCGGAACAGTGACGTGCCCTTGATGCCGAAGTACACGATGAGCAGGAGCACGGGCAGCGCGCGGATCACCTCGATGTAGAAGATCGACGGCCAGCGCAGCCACCATCGCCGCGACAACCGTCCGAGCGCGAAGACGAGCGCGACCACGAACGACACCGCGACCGAGACGAGCGAGATCGCGACCGTCTCGCGCACGCCCTCGAAGAGGAAGCCCCAGATATTCGGGTTGAGGAACATCGGCCAGGTGTCCGGCCGCAGTCCATGGGCGATCGCGAACTCTCTGAGGTCCATCAGTGGGCGATCAGCATCCGACGCTCGAGCGTGTTCACGAGCAGGCCGAGTGGGATGGTGAGCACGAGGAAGAGCGCCGTCGCGGCGAGGTAGGACTCCTCGGCGCGGAAGGTGCGCGACTCGACGATCTCCGCCGCGGACAGCAGCTCCATGACGCCGATGGTCGAGGCGAGGGACGTGTTCTTCACCAGCGCGATGCCGATGTTCCCCAGCGGCGGGACGACGGAACGGAAGGTCTGCGGGAGCTGGACGTAGCGGAGCATCCGCACGTAGGACAGTCCGAGCGAGCGCGCCGCCTCGACCTGGCCCTTGTCGACGCCGAGCAGGCCGCCGCGTACCACCTCGGCCACGTACGCCGCGTGGTAGAGCGCCATGCCGACGAACGCGGCGCGGAAGTTGTTCTCGAACGTATCGGTCGAGAAGCGGATGCCGATGAGAGGCAGCCCAAGAAACAGGAAGAAGAGCTGCACCACGAGCGGTGTGTTGCGGAAGAACTCGACGTCCGAGCCGCCCACCCAGCGGAGCAGCGCGATCGGCGATACGCGGAAGAGCGCGACGATGGTGCCGACGACGAGCGCGCCGATGAGGCCGAGGACCGAGATCTGGACCGTGAGCCAGAGCCCGATGAAGAAGAGCTCCGGGAACTCGAAGGCGATCATGTCCGCGCCATCATGCGCGACGGGGGCCGGCCATCGGCCGACCCCCGTCAGTAGTCATCGTCAATGGACTGTTAGCCCTTCGGGGCCTGCTTCTTGTCGCCCGAGACGGGCGTGATGTGCTTCTCGTAGATCTTGCCCCAGGTGCCGTCCCTGATGATGCCGGCGAGCCACGTGTTCATGAACGCGACGAACCCCTGACGGTCGCCGTTCGCGTTCTTCTTCACGCCGATGCCGTACGGCTCCTCGGAGAAGTACTTGCCGACGATCTTCGTGTTCGGGTCCTGCTTCACGAGACCGAAGAGGATCGTCTCGTCGGTCGAGACGGCGTCGGCCTGACCCTGCTGGAGCGCGAGCAGGCATGCCGGATAGCTGTCGAGCAGCAGGAGCTTCGCCTTGCCGCTCGTCGCGGTGGTGATGTTCTTCTCGCTCGTCGAGCCGCGCTGCGCGCAGACGGTCTTCTCAGCGAGGTCGGCAGCCTCCTTGATCTTGTCGTCGCTCTTCTTCACGAGGATGCGCTGGCCGGTGAAGAAGTAGATGTCGGAGAAGTCGATCTGCTGCTTGCGCTCGTCGTTGATGGTGAACGTCTTGATGATGACGTCGGCCTTGTTATCGGTGAGCGACGGGATGCGCGTGGCCGAGGTCACCGGGACATACTCGATGAACGAGTCGGGATCGCCCTGCGCGCCGAAGATCGCCTTCGCCAGCTCGCGCCCGACGTCGACGTCGAAGCCTTCCCACTTGCTGGTCGCGGGGTTCTTGACGCTGAAGGGGGTGTTGTCCTCCTGCGTGCCGATGCGGAGCTTTCCCTTCGTCTGGATCGAGTACATGTACGTCGAGAGCTCGAACTTCGGCTTACCCGACGTCGCGGATGCCGCCGGGGTCGCGGTCGGCGCCGTTGCCGTCCCGCCGCACGCGGCGGCGGCGAATACGACGGCGAGCGCGGTCGCGATGAATCGCTTCATGCCTCTCATGTGCCTCCTACCTTTTCCCTTGCCCTTAGTGCTTGATGACCTTGCTCAAGAACTGCCGAGCGCGCTCCTCCTTCGGCGCCTCGAAGAACTGCGCGGTCGGCGAGTCCTCAATGATGCGCCCTTCGTCCATGAAGACCACCCGGTTGGACGCCTCCCGCGCGAACCCCACCTCATGGGTGATCACCAGCATGGTCATGCCCTCATGGGCGAGGTCGCGCATGACGTCGAGCACCTCGCGGATCATCTCGGCGTCGAGGGCGCTGGTGGGCTCATCGAACAGCATGATCTTCGGATCCATCGCCAGGGCGCGGGCGATCGCGACGCGCTGCTGCTGGCCGCCGGAGAGCCGGACCGGGTGCTGATCGGCCTTCTCGGGGATGCCGACCTTCTTCAGGAGGGCCTCCGCCTTCTGTCGCGCGGCGGCCTTCGACATGCCGCGGACCTTCATCGGCGCCAGCATGATGTTCTCGGCCGCGGTGAGGTGGGGGAACAGGTTGAACGATTGGAAGACCATCCCCACGTCGCGCCGAAGGCGGTTCACGTCGATGCGCCGATCGTGGACCGCCATACCGTCGACGACGAGCTCGCCGCTGTCGATCGGCTCGAGCTTGTTGATCGTTCGGATCATCGTGCTCTTGCCGGAGCCTGATGGGCCGATGATCACGAGGACCTCGCGCTCGTTGACCTGAAGGTTGATGCCGCGCAGGACGTGCAACGCACCGAAGTGCTTGTGGACGTCGCGGAATTCGATCACCGCTCGAAAGCCTAGGGATTAGGCTCCGGCCGTGCACGACGTCTTCGCGCCGGCACGCGCCGAGCAGGACCTCTTCGCTCCGGCGCGCGCCGAGCTCGATCGGCTTCCCGGCGTCGCCGGCGTGCTGGTGCGCGACGCGAAGGGTCACGACCTTTTTACGTACGGCGCGGACGATGTGTTCCCGGCGGCATCCGTGATCAAGGTGCCGCTGGTCATGGCCCTCTACGCCGATGCCGCGGAGGGCCGGATCGATCTCGAGGAGCGGGTGCC
>DASWDY010000200.1:0-6433 GCA_036395035.1 Candidatus Limnocylindria bacterium | reverse complement strand
AACTGAGACATGAAACAGGTTTCAGTTAGGCGGAGCGCGTCCCGAGCCCCCCGGTCGGATCTCCCGGCGCCGCGCGTCATCCCCCTCACCCCGCGCGGCCAGCGCACGCGACAGGCGCTCCTCGACGCGGCCGAGCGCGTGTTCGGCGAGCTCGGGTTCCACAACGCCGGGATCGTCGAGATCACGCAGAAGGCGAACGTCGCGCTCGGGACGTTCTACCTGTACTTCCCGGACAAGCGCGCGATCTTCCGCGACCTCGTGCAGACGCTGAACGAGCGGCTGCGCACGACCATCCGCGAACGCGTCGACGGGATCGCCGACCGGCTCGAGGTCGAGGTCGCGGGGTTCGAGACGTTCTTCCGCTTCGTCCGCGAGCACCGCGACCTCTACCGCGTCGTCCTCCAGGCGGAGACCGTCGACGAGGACATCTATCGCTGGCACTACCGCACCCTCGCGGACGGCTACGTGCGCGGGCTGAAGGCCGCGCAGGCGAAGGGCCAGGTCCGCTCGGACATGGATCCCGAGACGCTCGCGTACGCGCTCATGGGGATGGCCGAGGCGCTCGGGATGCGCTCGGTGCTCTGGGAGAAGAAGCTGCCGAGCGCCGCGGCACGCCGCACCATCCGCGCCTTTCTCGAGACCGGGCTTGGCGGCAAGCGCACACGGCGGCGTGCGAAGTGACCGCCGTCGGACTGGTCGACGTAGAGGCCTACTCCCCCGCCGACGTGCAGACGGCGGAGGAGATCGCGGCGCTCTCGGGGATCCCCGCCGGCGTCATCCGCGAGAAGTTCGGGCTCGAGTGCAAGCGGATCGCGAAGCCCGACGAGCACGCCTCCGTGCTGGCGGCGAACGCGGCCCGGCCGATCCTCGAACGCCAGACCGGCGCGATCGACGTCCTGCTCTACATGGGCAGCCCGTACCGCGACTACCCGGTGTGGAGCGCCGCGCCGAAGGTGCAGCAGCTCCTCGGCGAGCGAGCGGAGGGCGCGCTCGCCTTCGACATCCAGGGGGTGTCCTGCGGCACGCCGATGACCATGAAGGTGGCGAGGTCGCTGCTGGCGTGCGACGGCGGCGCGCGGCAGGTCCTCCTCGCGGGCGGATCGCGCGAGCACGACCTGATCGACTACGCGAATGAGCGATCGCGCTTCATGTTCAACTTCGGCGCCGGAGGTGCGGCAGCACTGCTGCGGCGCGATCACGGGTCGAATCACGTCCTCGAGACCGTGGGGCTGACCGACGGGCAGTTCGCCGACGACGTGGTGGTGCCCGCGGGCGGATCGCGCGAGCCGACGAGCGAACGGACGCTGCGCGAGCGCCGCCACTCCCTCGACGTGCGCGACCCCGCGGACATGAAGCGGCGCCTCGATCCGATCTCGATAGACCGCTTCGTCGCGGTGACCACCGAGGCGGTGGAGCGCAGCGGGTACCGCGTGCGCGACATCGCGCTCGTCTGCCCGATCCACACGAAGCGCTCCGTGTACTCGCAGGTCATGGACCGACTCGGCCTCCGCGAGGACCAGGGCGTGTACCTCACCGATCACGGCCACATGAGCGCGATCGATCCGCTCGTCGGCCTGCATCGCGCGCGCGAGCAGGGACGCCTTCACGACGGCGACGTCGTGGTGCTCCTCGCCGCCGGCACCGGCTACTCCTGGGCGGCGACCGTCATCCGCTGGGGTCGAGCGCAGTGAGGCGTAGGTCAGAACTCGGCCTGCGGCCATCGCTCGCGACACCGGAGCACGGCGCGTCCGCGTGGCTGCGACACCGCGCGCACCTCAGCGGCGGGCGCGAGGCGATCGCCGACGGTGCGACGCGCCTCACGTACGACGAGCTGTGGGATCGCGTGAGACGCGCGGCCGGTCTGCTGCGCGAGCTGGGGATCGGCCGTCAGGACCGCGTCGCGACGCTGACGATGAACTGCCACGAGTTCGTCGAGCTCTTCTACGCGACCGCGGAGGTCGGCGCGATCCTCGTGCCGCTCAACTGGCGCCTCGCGGCGCCCGAGCTCGACTACCAGATCCGCGACGCCGGCGCGCGCGTGCTGTTCGTCGGGCTGGAGCATGGCTCGCTCGCGGACCAGCTCGCGGCCGACCTGCCGCTCCGCGCGCGCATCGACCTCGGCCAGGAGTACGCGCGGCGGCGCGGCGCCGCGGAGGCGATCGACGGCGGCATGGATCGCGCGCGCTTCGCCGATCCACACCTGATCCTGTACACGTCGGGGACGACGGGACATCCGAAGGGCGCGGTGCTGACGCACGCGAACACGTTCTGGAACGTCGCGAACATGGGGATCCCCGTCGCGCTCACGGAGCGCGACACCACGGTGACGGTCCTGCCCATGTTCCATTCGGGCGGCATCGGCCTCTACACGGTCCCGACCCTCACGGTCGGCGGACGCGTCGTCATCGTGCGCAAGTTCGAGGCGCGCGAGCTGCTCGGGATCCTCGAGCGGGAGCGCGCGGCGCTGTGCTTCGGCGTCCCGGCGATCTGGCTCGAGCTGCTGAAGAGCGACGAGTTCACGCAGGCGCGGCTCCCCGACCTGCGCTACGTCGTGAGCGGCGGCGCGCCGATGCCGATGGCCGTCATCGACCGTCTCGTCGAGCGCGGGTTCACGTATCTGCAGGGGTACGGGCTCACCGAGACGAGCCCGGGCGGGACGCTCATGCCGGTCGAGCACGCGCGGCGCAAGGCCGGCAGCGTCGGGAAGGCCGCCCCGTTCGTCGAGCTGCGCGTCGTCGGCGACGACGGCCGGCGGCTGGCCGCGGGCGCGATCGGCGAGGTCCACTTCCGCGGGCCCAACGTGTTCGCGGGCTACTGGAACAGGCCCGAGGCGACGGCCGAAGCGTTCACGGCCGACGGCTGGTTCCGCAGCGGCGATCTCGGCTACCTCGATGACGAAGGCTTCCTCACGCTCGTCGACCGGAAGAAGGACATGGTCATCAGCGGCGGCGAGAACGTGTATTCGGCCGAGGTCGAGGACGTCCTCTTCGCGCATCCCGCGGTCGCCGAGGCCGCGATCATCGGCGTGCCCGACGAGCGGTGGGGCGAGGCCGTCTGCGCGGTGGTGGCGCTGCGTCCGACGCAGCGTGCGACGCCGGACGAGCTCATCGCGCACTGCCGCGCGCGGCTCGCGAAATACAAGACACCCAAGTACGTCGTCTTCGTGGACGCGCTCCCGCGCAACGCCGCGGGGAAGGTCCTGAAGCGGACGCTGCGCGAGGAGGTGGGAGCACGCCAAGGGATCGCATGAGAACGACAACGAACGACGCAACACAGAAAGGGAGGAACACGTGAGACGCACGTTCGCGACAACGCTGATCATCGCCGGCCTCGTCGCCGCGGCGTGTGGCGGCACGGCTCAGCCGTCGCCGACCACCGCAGCGACGCAGGCCACCGCAACCACCGCGCCGACCGCCGCACCGAAGCCGATCAAGCTCGGAGCCCTCATCCCTCTCACCGGTCCGCTGGCCGCCACGGGCCAGGACATGAAGGAGGGCTACGAGCTCGCGAAGGAGCAGATCAACGCGGCCGGCGGCGTGAAGGGCGCCCAGATCGAGGTCATCTACGAGGACGACAAGGGCGACCCGGCCACGGCCGTCGCGTCGTGGGAGAAGCTCGTCAACAACGAGAAGGTCGAGGTCATGATGGGCGGGCTCTCGAGCACCATCAGCCTCGCGCTCGTCGAGCCCGCGAAGAAGGCCGCGGTCCCGATGGCCTGGACCGGCGCGGCCGCGACCGCGTTCGAGCAGGGCATGCAGGGTCAGGATTTCTTCTTCCACTACCACCCGTGGGAGTACCAGAACGGCGACTCCGCGTACGCCTTCCTGAAGAGCGTCGCCATCACGAAGTGGGCCGTCATCCACGAGGACGGCGCGTTCGGCACCGGCGCCGCGAAGGGCTTCAAGGAGGACTTCCCGAAGCAGGCGCCCGGCGCCACGGTCGTCATCACCGAGGCGTTCAAGACCGGATCCACTGACTTCACGGCGCTCCTCAACCGCGTGAAGTCGTCCGGCGCCGAGGGCGTGATCATCGTCCCGAACACCGGCGACGTGATCCCGCTGCTCACGCAGATGCGCGAGGTCGGTCTGAAGCCGAAGATCACGTACGCGTCCCCGCCGTCGTTCCCGGCGAACTTCGGAGGCTCGCCGGTCGCCGAAGGCGTCGCGGGTCTCACCCTATGGACCGAGGACATCCCCGCGCCCGCGACGAAGACGTTCGTCGCCGACTTCCAGAAGAAGTACAACAAGAAGCCCGTCAGCTACTGGGCACCCCTGGCGTACACGAACCTCGTCACCGTCGTCGAGGCCCTGAAGAAGAGCGGCCCCGGCAACAAGGCCGCCTGGATCAAGGCGATGGAGGAGACGAGCTACGCGTCGCCGCTCGGCCCGACGCTGAAGTTCAGCAAGAGCCAGTTCGTGGCCCACCAAGGGTTCACGAGCCTCGTGACCTTCCAGTGGCAGTCCGGCAAGCAAGAGATCGTGTTCCCCAAGGACCTCGCGACGAAGCCGATCAAGTAACGAGGGAAGGGAGAGGGCGTGGAGGCGCTGCCGCAGACCCTGCTGTTCGGGATCCTGCGCTCCGGCCTCTACGCCCTCACCGCCCTCGGCCTCGCGATCTCGCTCGGCGTCATCGGCATCGTGAACTTCGCGCACGGCGAGTTCGTGATGCTCGGCGCCTACCTCGGCTTCTGGCTCTACCTCACGCTCTCGGGACCGCTCGGGCTCGGGCCGGAGGTGAGCCCCCTCGTCCTGGCCGTCGGCATCCCGCTGTCCGCGCTCGTGCTCTTCATCGTCGGCCGCGGCGTGTTCCGCTTCACGCTGCGGCCGCTGCTCGCCCGTCCCGAGCTCGACCAGATGCTGCTGACGTTCGGCATGGCGATCCTCATCCAGAACAGCGTCGTCATCGCGCTCTCGCCGCAGGCGCTCGACGCCAACCTCGGCTGGCGCTTCGAGCTCATCGAGATGCCTGGCGGCGTCGTGAGCGTCACCTACGCCCGCGTCGCTGCCTTCGTCCTCTCGATGGCCCTCGTTGCGGGCACGTACCTGCTGCTCGCACGCACGCGCATCGGCAAGCAGATGCGCGCCGTCGCGCAGAACCGTCTCGGCGCCATGGTCGTCGGCATCCACGTCGACCGCGTGTACGAGGTCGCGTTCGGGCTCTCGCTCGCGCTCGCCGCGGGCGCCGGTGTGATGCTCATCTTCTCGACGCAGGTGAGCCCGTTCATCGGGCTCGCGACCATCCTCAAAGCCTTCTCGATCGTCGTCCTCGCGGGGCTCGGCAACCTCTTCGGGGTCGTCTGGGCGAGCCTGCTCCTCGGCGTGGCGGAGCAGGTCATCTCGCAGTACGTGCCGAATGGCGCGGCGCTGCGCGACGGCCTCTTCTTCCTCATCATCTTCGTGGTCCTGCTCGTGCGGCCGGGCGGCCTCGGACGGTCGCGATGAGGCGCGCGCTCGCCGGCTGGGCCGCGTTCCTCGTCGTCGCCGCGCTCGTCCCGCTCGCGATCGGCGGGGACCGCTACCTGATGCTCCTCGCGAACGTGATGCTCATGTTCATGGCGCTCGCGCTGTCGTGGGACGTCGTCGCGAGGACCGGCCAGCTGTCGCTCGCGCACGGCGCGTTCTTCGGGCTCGGGGCGTACACGGTCGCGCTCGGCCACAGGTACGCCGCCCTGCATCCGCTGCTCGGCCTCCTGCTGGCGGCCGTCGTCGGGACCGCGGTGGCGGCGGGCCTCGGCGTCGTCACGCTGCGCCTGCGCGGGATCTACTTCGCGATCGCGACGCTCGCGTTCGCGGAGGTGCTGCGCACGGTCGCGTTCCAGCTCCCGGACATCACCGGCGGTCCCGTCGGGATCTCGATGCCGCCCCTCTTCGACGGCGACCGCCTCCTCAGCTACTACGTCGCGGGCGCGATCTTCGTCGTCGCGCTCGCGCTCTCGCTCGGCGTGCGTTACACGCGCGCGCACTACGCCGTCACCGCGGTGCGCACGAACGAGACGGTCGCCGCGGCGATGGGCGTGCCCGTCGTGCGCACGAAGGTCCTCACGTTCGCCGCGTCGGCGCTCGTCGCGACGCTCGCGGGCGCCTTCTACATGCCGTTCATCACGCACACCGACCCGCAGGACGCGTTCGAGGTGAGCCGGTCGGTCGCGGCGCTCGTCTTCCCGATCTTCGGAGGGATCTACACCACGATCGGGCCGGTCATCGGGACGATCGTGCTTCGCTCGTTCGAGGAGTACCTGCGCGTCACGCCGCCATGGAAAGAGGGCTACCAGGTGGTCTACGGCGCGGTGATCGTGCTGGCGGTGCTGTTCATGCCTCGCGGTCTGCTCGGCCTGAGCCAGAGGGTCAGGGCATGGCGCTCTTAGAGGCCGAGGGGCTCGTCCGGCGCTTCCGCGGCCTCGCCGCGGTGGACGGGCTGTCCTTCACGGTGGAGG
>DASWDY010000199.1:0-13408 GCA_036395035.1 Candidatus Limnocylindria bacterium | reverse complement strand
CTGCGCTTCGCCTCGGCGAGGATCGCCTCCGAGAGCGGATGCCCCGAGCGCGCCTCCGCGCCCGCCTCGAGACGCAGGAGCTCCTCCCCGGTGGTCGGCGCGACCGCGACCACGTCGGTGACGTGCGGCTTGCCCTCCGTCAGCGTCCCGGTCTTGTCGAAGACGACGACCTGGATCCGCGAGGCGAGCTCGAGGCTCGTCGCCTCCTTGAAGAGGATCCCGCGGCGCGCGCCGATGTCGGTCGCGACCATGACGGCGGTCGGCGTGGCGAGACCGAGCGCGTCGGGGCAGGCGATGACGACCGTCGTGACGGCGAGCGTCATCGCGAAGAGGAGCGGCTGCTGCGCGACGACCAGCCAGTAGAGGAGCGTGAACAGCCCGGCCGAGACCGCCGCGATGACGAGCCAGTGGGCGGCGCGGTCAGCGATCCGCTGCGCCGGCGCCTTCGACGACTGCGCCGTCTCGACGAGGCGCGCGATGCGCGCGAGCGCCGTGTCCGCGCCGACCTTCGTCGCGCGATAGCGGATGGACCCGGTCTGGTTGACGGTCCCGGCGACCACGCCGTCCCCTTGCCCCTTCTCCACGGGGATGGACTCGCCCGTGACCATGGACTCGTCGACGGCGGTACGCCCGTCGATGACCTCGCCGTCCACCGCGACGCGCTCGCCGGGGCGCAGGACGAGGACGTCGCCGACCCGGACGTCCGACACGGGGACGCGCACCTCACGCCCGTCACGCTCGACGCTCGCGTCCGCGGGGGCGAGCTCGAGCAGCTTGCGCACGGCGTCGCTCGAGCCGCGCCGCGCGCGCATCTCCATCCAGTGGCCGAACAGGAGGAACGTGGCGAGCATGACGGCGGCCTCGTAGAACGTCTCGCCGCCGACGGTGAACGTGAGCGCGACGCTGAAGAGATACGAGACGAGGATGCCGAGCGAAACGAGCACGGCCATGTTCAGCACGCCGGTACGGATCGCGCGCCACGCGCCGAGGTGGAACACCGACGACGCCCACAGCGCGACGGGCGTGGCAAAGACGAGCATCGCCCAGTTCCGCTCGATCGGCAGCGGGATCTCGCGGCCGAGGAGCAGTGTGCCGAGCGGCGAGATCGCGATGACGGGGATCGAGAGCGCGAGCGCGACGAGGAAGCGGCGCTTCATGTCCGCCTCCATGGACGCCGCCATCCGTGGGTCGGACATGTCGTGCCCCATCGCCTCGTGGCCGCCGCGGGCCGCGGTCCGCGCGGCCGCCTCGTGCACGTGCTCGTGCGAGGACACCTGCGCCTGCGGGAGCGGGACGGGATTCATGTAGTTGCACGCCTGGATCCGGCGGTCGATCTCCGCGGCGCTCGTCATCCCGCGATCCACCGTGACGTGGGCGACCATGCGCTCGACGTCGACGTGCACGTTCGTGACATGCGGGAACCGCCGGATGACCGCGTCGAGGTCCGCTTCGCAGCACGGGCAGAAGACCCGGTCGATCGGGACCGCGAGCGTCTCGGTACCCGGTGACGGAACGGCAGCCGGCGCGTGATGCCCTCCGTGCACGCGGCGGATGGTACTGATGCGTCCTCGTTATGGACCTTCGGGCGCCCGGGCGGTGACGTTCGTCCCCCTCGCCGGCCGGACGTCCGACGTACCGTCGATGACGAAAGGGAGTGATCTGACGTGATGGGCTACGACACGACGACAATGTGGGGCTGGGGCATCGGGATGATGCTCCTCATGCCGCTGTTCTGGGCATTCGTCATCGCCGCGGTCGTCTGGCTGATCGTGCGAGTAACGCGACCCGAGCAGGGAGCGAGCTCAGCAGGCCAGGGCACCGCGCTGCGCATCCTCGAGGAGCGTCTCGCCCGCGGCGAGATCGATGTCGAGGAGTTCAGGGCGCGCAAGGTCGCGCTCGAGCAGGCGCGATGACCGTTAGCCGGGTCGTGAGCTCCTAGTGGTGCGTCCCGCCGCTCGCGCCGCCTGAGCTCTGCCACTCGGCGACCTTCGGCGCGTACGTCGCGGGCTCTTTGTCGAAGGCGCGCTTGCACCCCGGACCGCAGAACGCGTACGTCTTGCCCGCGTGCTCGCTCGTGAGACCCCTGCCGCGCTGCTCCTCGACGTCGACGATCATGTCGCAGACCGGATCCAGGATCTTCGCCATGGCAGCCACCTCTTTCACGCTTTCTCCGCCTTCGGCGACCTCGCAGATGCCGGCGTCGGCATGCGGCGCCTTCGCCGCATCGCGCTCGGCGTCGAGCACGGCGACGACCTCGGGATGCGCGTCGCTCAGGCAGCAGCGGCACGATGAGTACCAAGCGCGGACGCCCGCGTCGATCCGCAGCGAAGCTGCGGTGCCCGCCTCGTCGGGATGTGCGCCGTGGTCCGTTGCCATCCGTTCCTCCTTCGTCCCAGGGGTCGGCGGGGGCGGAGCCCGCGCCTACGCTCCGATGTCCGCGGTGCGGAGCCGCAGCGAGTTCGTGACGACGGTCACGGATGAGATCGCCATGGCGCCCGCCGCGAGGATCGGCGACAGCATCCATCCCGTGAAGGGATAGAGCACGCCGGCCGCGAGCGGGATGAGCGCGACGTTGTAGAAGAAGGCCCAGAACAGGTTCTGCTTGATCGTCGCGAGCGTGCGGCGCGACAGTCGCAGCGCCCGCGGCACGCCGCGCGGGTCCCCTCCGACGAGGACGATGCCACCGGTCGCGATCGCGACGTCGGTGCCGCCGCCCATCGCCACGCCGAGGTCTGCCTGCGCGAGCGCGGGCGCGTCGTTCACGCCGTCGCCGACCATGCCGACCTTGCGGCCCTCGGCCTGCAGGCTGCGCACGAGCTCGGCCTTGCCGTTCGGCGGGACCTCGCCGCGCGCCTCGTCGATCCCGAGGGTGCGCGCGATCGCCTGCGCGGTGCGCTGCGTGTCGCCCGAGATCAGGAGGCTGCGGAGGCCCATGCGCTTCAGCTGCGCGATGGCCTCGGCCGCCGCGGCCTTCGGGACGTCGGCGAGCGCGAGGATCGCGCCGGGTTTGCCGTCGATCGCGGCCAGGAGCGGCGTCTTCCCTTCATCGGCGTAGCGGTCGAGCGTCTGCGCGGGCGCCTCCTGCCAGCCGCGGCCCTTCGTGAACGCGAGGTTGCCGACCCACACGTCATGCCCGTCGACGGTCGCGTGGATCCCCTGCCCCGGCGTGTAGTCGAATGACGACGGCTCGGAGAGCGCGAGCCCGCGCGCCCGCGCCGCTTCGACGACGGCGGAGGCGAGCGGGTGCTCGGACACGCGCTCCGCCGACGCGATCAGGCGCAGCGTCTCGTCGTCGCCGAAGTCGGCGCACGCGAGGAAGTCGGTGACCTGCGGGCGGCCGACCGTGAGCGTTCCCGTCTTGTCCCAGGCGACGATGCGCACGGCCTGCGCCTGCTCGAGGGCCTGAGCGTGGCGGATGAGGATCCCTCGCGAGGCGCCGCGCCCGGTGCCGGTGATGATCGCGGTCGGCGTCGCGAGGCCGAGCGCGCACGGGCACGCGATGATCAGGACGGCGATGAACGAGGTGATGGCGTACGTGAGCGTGGGCTGCGGCCCGAGGAAGAACCACGTGACGAAGGTCACGGTCGCGATGCCGAAGACGACCGGGACGAAGACCGACGCGACCTGGTCGACGAGCCGCTGGATCGGCGCCTTCGACGCCTGCGCCTCCTCGACCATGCGCACGATCTGGGCGAGGACGGTGTCCTTGCCGATCTTCGTCGCGCGGAACCGGAACGTCCCCGTCTTGTTCAGCGTGCCGCCCGCGACGTCGTCGCCGGGACCTTTCTCCACGGGGATCGACTCGCCGGTCATCATGGACTCGTCCACCGACGAGCCGCCCGCGAGCACGACGCCGTCGGTCGCGACCGTCTCGCCGGGGCGCACGATCACGACGTCGCCGACCTGCAGCTGGTCGATCGGGATCTCCTCCTCGGCCCCGCCGGGACGGCGCACGCGCGCCGTCTTCGCGCCGAGCGCGAGGAGCGCGCGGATGGCGTCACCCGTGCGCGCGCGGGCGCGCGCCTCGAGGAACCGCCCGAGCAGGATGAGGCCGACGATGACGGCGGCGACCTCGTAGTACAGCGGCTGCCCGAGCCCCGCGTCGCGCAGGACCTGCGGGAAGAACGTTGCGAAGACCGAGAACCCGTACGCCGCCGTCGTGCCGACGACCACGAGCGTGTTCATGTTCGTCATGCGATGACGCGCCGCGGACCAGGCATTGCGGTAGAACGGCGCCGCGCCCCAGACCTGGACGGGCGTCGCGAGCGCGAAGAGGGCGTACGGCTTCCAGGTCGCTTCCATGAGTGCCGGGAACACGAGGTCGGCCATGGCGAGCGCCATCGTCGCCGCGCCGAGCGCGAGCGAGACGATGAGCCGGCGGCGCAGCGAACGGAGCTGCGCGAGCCGGAGGTCCTTCTCGCGCTCCTCCTCGAACGCGCGCTCGCGCTCGTCCTCCGAAATGGGGAGCGCGCCGTATCCGGCCCGCTCGATCGCGCGCACGAGCGCCGGCATCTCGACCTGCGTCGCGTCGAACCGGACCGTGGCGCGCTCTGTCGCCAGGTTGACGTCGGCGGACTCGACGCCCTTCACCGCGCTCAGCGCGGACTCGACCGACGCGACGCACGACGCGCACGTCATGCCGGTGACGACGAGATCTCGCTTTGCGGGACCGGCGGGCTCCGGCGGGACGGCGCGCCGCTCTGCTTCCTGTACCGCCACGATCAGGCCGGCGGGTATCCCGACGCCGCGAGGACCTTGCGGATCACGCGGTCCTCGACGTTGCCGCGGACGCGCACGGTCTTGGCCTCGGTGTCCACGTCCGTCGACTCGACGCCCTCGACGGGCTCGAGCGCGTCCCCGATCGTCGCCGCGCAGCCGGCGCAGTGGATGGCCGGCACCTTGTAGGTCAGCTCTACCACAGGTCTCCTCCGGTACCCCCTCCCCCAGGGGAGGGTCTTTGTCACTCCCAGTTTACGCGGTGGCAGGTGCCTGCAAGGTGCCGAAAGCCCCTTAGAGGCCGGCTCCGCAGCGCGGGCAGGAGCCAGCCCTCTCGCTGCCGCTCGCCCCGCAGCTGCGGCAGCGAAGGACGCCGGTCGCGTCGGTACGGCGCAGCTCGCGCGACTCCCGCTCGAACATCACGTCCCACCGCGAGCGCATCCGCGTGTCCTCGCGGCCGCCGGAGCCCGAGAGCAGGAAGAGCGCGACGAGCATCACGACGCCGAGCGCGACGAGGACGGCGTCCATCAGCGCCGCTCCACCGCCGGGCTGGCATCGCCGCTGGCCCGCAGCGACCGCGCGACGGCGCGGATGAGCTCGACGTCGTCCTGGGCGACCAGCTCGGGCTCGCGCGCCCGGAGGGCGCTCGCGATGCTCGCGGCGACGCGGCGCCGGTCCTTCTCCGAGAGCGCGCGCTCGCGCGCGACGAACTCCCGCACGAGCCGCTGCATCTCGGCCGGCAGGCCGCGCAGCTCGACCTGCGGCCCGTCGGCGCTCGCCACGGTCCGGAGCGCGACCATGTCGATGCGCGGCCGCGGCGCGCGCACGACGAAGGTGCCCGCCGCGAGGTCGCCGAGGCGCTGCGAGCGCGACGAGACCACGATCGCGAGCAGGCCGATCCCGTAGAACGCCGGCAGGAAGTCGACGATCCGCACCAGATTGCGGATGAGGACCGCCGTGAACGACGCGGGCGACCCGTCCGCCGTGATCACACGAAGGCCGAAGATCCGCTTCCCGAGCGTGCGTCCTTCCCACAGCCACTCGAGGACGATGAAGTACGACCAGCCGACGAGCAGCGTGACCGTGACGAACAGCCCCTGCGTCGAGAAGAAGATGCGGCGCGGGAGGAGGTCCTGGAAGAGGGACCACGCCGCGAGCATCCCGAACACGAGGAACGTCGCGATCGCGAAGTCGACCAGCGCCGCGAACCCGCGGTTGCCACCCCCGGCGAGGTCGTACCGCAGCACGACGTGGTCGGGCGTCTCGACCTCCAGCCGGCCGAGCTGGATCACCTGTCGATGCTACGTTCGGCGTCCATGCGGTCAGTGCGCTCCGTCGACCGGTTCGTCGAGGATCGGCGCGCGCGGTGGGCGCGGCTCGCGCAGCTCGTCGCGGATGCGCGCGGGCGCGTGTCCCGGCTCGGTGCCGACGAGGTCCTCGAGCTCGGCGAGCTCTATCGCGTGACGACGAGCGACCTCGCCATCGCGCGGCGCGACCACCCGCGCGACGTCGTGACCGAGCGGCTCAACGACCTCGTCGCCGCTGCGCACGCGCTCGTGTACAGCGAGGCACCGACCAGCGCGCGGCGCTTCCGGCGCTTCGTCGCGCACGACGTGCCGGCCACCGTCCGCGCCGCGGCGCCGTTCACGCTCGTCGCGCTCGCGGCGCTGTTCCTGCCGGCGATCGTGAGCTACGCGGCGGGCATCCTCGCGCCCGACGTCGCGGCGGCCACGCTCTCCGAGGAGGCGAAGGAGCAGCTCGCGCAGCGGCGCCCGGGCGGCGAGATCCCGCTCGAGCTGCGGCCCATCGCCGGGCCGCTGATCGTCGCGAACAACGTCCGCGTCGCCGTCGTCGCGTTCGCCGGCGGCGCGACCGCGGGCGTGCTGACGCTGATCGTGCTCGTGCTGAACGGCGCGACGCTCGGCGCGACCTTCGCCGTCCTGCAGGGGACCGAGGGCGCGGGCGCGCTGCTCACGTTCGTCCTCGCGCACGGCTTCCTCGAGATCTCGGCGATCGTCCTCTCGGCGGGCGCGGGCCTGCAGATCGCATGGGCGATGCTCCATCCCGGCGACCTGCGACGCCGCGACGCGCTCCGCCTCGCCGGCGAGCGCGCGATCCGCATCGTCCTGCTGACGGTCGCGGTGCTCACCGTCGCGGGAGCGATCGAGGCGTTCGTGTCGCCGACGCTCCTGCCGGTCTGGGCGAAGCTGCTCGTCGGCTCCGCGACGGGTGCGGCGCTCTGGGCGTACGTCCTGCTCGCCGGCAGAGCGGCCCGCGCTACCGGCTGAGCGACCTCGGCCCGGCACGTGTCTCACATGACGCGCTTCTTCAGCTCCAGGTAACGCTGGATCGTCGCGACGGTCAGGCGCTCGGCCGGGACGTCGACGACGTGCACGCCGCGCTGGCGCAGCGTCGCGAGCGCCTTCGCGCGCGCCTCGAGCACGGTCTGGGCGACGACGCGCTCGTACAGCTCCTGGCTCGATGCCGGCGAGCGCGCGGCGACCTCGGCGAGGTGCGGATCCGCGAGGACGCAGCACAGGACGACGTTGTTCCCCGCGAGGCGCGTGACCGCGGCGACGAGCGCGCGTGACGCGTCCTCGCTCACGAGGTCGGTGAAGAGGACCGCGAGCGACCGGCGCGCCGCGCGCGCGCGGAGGAACTCGAACGCGCGCTGCGGATCGGGCTCGCTCGTCGTGACGTCGATGCGGCGCAGCTCCTCGGTGATCCGGAGGAACTGCTTGCGGCCGCGCCGCGGCACGACGTACGACCGCACCTCGTCGGCGAAGCCGAGCAGGCCGACCTCGTCCCCCTTCGCGGTCGCGACGTACGCGAGCATGAGGGCGGTGTTCACGGCGTGGTCGAGCTTCGTCAGGCCACCGACGGTGCTCGACATCATCCGGCCCGCGTCGAGGAGGATGAGCACGCGCTGCTGCCGCTCCGTCTCGAATTCGACGCTGATCGGCCGCCCGCGCTTCGCCGTCGCCTTCCACGAGATCGCGCGCGGGTCGTCGTCGGGCTGGTGCTCGCGGAGCCGCTCGAAGACGCCGCCCCCGCCCGCGAGGCGCGCGCGGCGCTGGCCGGCGTCGTACGCGAGGCCGCGGCGCAGGCTCACCTCGTAGCGGCGGACCTCGTGGAGATCGGGATACACGTGCGCCTCGGCCGCCGCGGCGACGCGGCCCTGACGGTCGATGAGCTCGAAGGGCCCGCGCACGCGCAGGTGCACGTCGCCGAAGCGGAACGTGCCGCGATGGAGCGGGCGCGCGGCATATGTCACCTCCGCCTCGGCGCCCGGACCGACCTCGAGCTCCGTGCGGCGCCGATCCACGTCGATGCCGGACGGCACGTCGTCGCGAACGATCATGCGCAGCGCGCGCGTGTACGGATTGGCGACGCGGAGATCGACCCTGTTCGGCACGCCGATCGACAGCTGCGGCTCCGCGATGCGCCGGACGGGCAGCTGCCGCGGTGCGGGCGTCGCGCGGACGTCGATCGCGACGAGCGCGAGGGTCATCGCGGCGAGCGCCGCGCTGAGCGCGACGAACGCGCCCGAGATGCCGCCGAGCGCGAGCGGCAGGACGGCGACGAGCGCGAGCGCGAGCAGCCGGGGACGCGGGATGGGGACGAGGTCGCCGAGCCGCCCCCTAACGGGGGACGTCGAGACGGGCGAGGACACGGCGGATGGCCGCGTCGGCGTCGAGGCCTTCGATCTCGGCCTCGGCCTTCAGCACGACGCGGTGACGGAGCGCGGGCAGCGCGAGCGCCTTCACGTCGTCCGGCGTGACGAAGTCGCGGCCCTCGATGGCCGCGGCGGCCTTCGCCGCGCGCATGAGGTGCACGCCGGCGCGCGGGCTCGCGCCGAGGAGGACGTCCGGCGACGTCCGCGTCGTCTCGACGATCCGCGCGACGTAGTCGAGGACCGCGTCCGCGATGGTGACGGCGTCGGTCTCGGCGCGCGCCGCCGCGAGCGTCCCGCTCGGGAGGGCTTCGAGGACCGCGATGTCCGCCAGCGGGACGCGCCGGTCGTGCGCGCGGAGGATCGCGCGCTCCTCGGCGGGCTCGGGATAGCGCACGACCGCCTTGAAGAGGAAGCGGTCGAGCTCCGCCTCCGGCAGCGGATACGTCCCCTCGTACTCGACCGGGTTCTGCGTCGCGAGCACGAGGAACGGGTCCGGCAGCGGCAGCGCCTCGCCCTCGAGCGTCACCTGCCGCTCCTCCATCGCCTCGAGGAGCGCGGACTGCGTCTTCGCGGGCGCGCGGTTCACCTCGTCGATGAGAACGACGTTCGCGAAGACCGGCCCGCGGCGGATGCGGAACGAGCTCGTGGCGATCTCGAACACGGTCGTGCCGACGACGTCGCTCGGCATGAGGTCGGGCGTGAACTGGATGCGCTTGAACGATCCGCCGAGGAGGCGCGCGATCGTGCGCGCGAGGAGCGTCTTCGCCGTGCCCGGCACGCCTTCGATGAGGACGTGCCCCGAGAGGAGGAGCGCGATGAGCGCGAGACGCACGGTCTCGTCCTGTCCGACGACGATGCGGTGCACCTCGGCGGCGAAGCGCGCGGCGAGATCGCGCACGGCCATCTGCGTCGCCGTCATGGCGTGCTCTTCTCGGGCCGCAGCAACGAGTCGATGCGCCGCACGCTACGGAGCAGGTCCGCCTCGCGCAAGCGGCGCGCGAGGAGCGCGTCGATCTCGCGTGCCTCGGCCGCGCGCTCGGGGCTCACCTGCGCGAACGCGCCGAGGATCCGCTCGACCGGCGCGCGCGGGTCCATGCCGACGGTCCGCGCGATGCCCGCGCGCAGCTCGCGGCGCAGTCGCTCGCGGGCGATCTCGGCGTGGCCCGAGCGGCGCACCAGGCCCGCGAACGCGCGGACGTGGTCGAGGCTCGAGCGCGCGGGACGATGCTCGAGCGGGAGCGGCGATCCGAGGCGGCGACCGGTGAGGAGGACGTAGACGAACACGAGCGCGCCCGCGATGAGCAGCGCGCGCCCCGGCCACGTCCGCTCGAGGATCGCGAGCACGTCCGGCGCCGGGTGCGCCCCGTGGTGGTACTCGTCGAACGCGACCGCGCCGCCGCCGCGGAGCGCGGCATCGATCAGGGCGAGCACGAAGCGTCCGTTCTCGGCGTCGCCGATCTGGCCCGAGAGGAACGGCGAAAGGGTGCCGACGACGTACACCGCGCCGCTGCCTTCGCGGACCACCACCGCGAGCGGCGCGCGTGCGGTGCGCGCGACGTCGATCCCACGGGCGCCTGGGTCGATCTCGCGCGCGCGGTCGATCGAGATGCGATGCGCGCCCGTCGCCGCCGCGAACGCGCCGAGGACCTCGTCCTCGCCCGCCGCGGCGAACGTCGTGAGCCGCACGCCGAGCGCGTCGAGCAGCAGCGCTTCGCTCGCGCCCGCTTCGGTCGCGACGACCGCCGTCCCTCCGCGCGACGCGAAGTCGCGCAGCGCCGCGACGTCCGCGGGCGTCAGCGGCTCGGTCGCGCCGAGGACGAGGACGACCTTCTCGTTCTGGACGCTCGGCGCGAAGCGCTCGCCCGAGAGGACCCGCGTGCGGACCCCGAGGCCATCGAGCCACCGCCGCAGGACCGCAGCGCCGCCCGGGCCCTCGTCGAGGACCGACGCGCTGCGCGAGAGGCCCGTCTCCTCGCCGCGCGACGTGACGGCCGAGAACGCGAGCGTCGCGATGAACAGCGCCGCGGCGACGAGGTACAGCAGGTTCACGCGCCGGACCGACGCGATCATCACGCCACCGCCCGCATCGCGAGCGCGCGAGCGCGCTCGGCGTCGTCCGTCCGTGCCTCGCGGAGGCCGTACGACACGCGTTCGTGCAGCTCGACGAGGTCGCGCAGCGCCTCGGCGTGGGGGATCGTGCGCGCCCGCGCGAGGATCTCGCGGTCGGTGAGCGAGGGGTCGTAGCGGATGGCCTCGCGCGCCGCGAGCGTCGCGAGCGCGTAGAGGTAGAGCGCGCGGATCGCGTCGCGCGCGCGGCCGCCGCGGATCGCGTCCTCGGCGGCGCGGAGATGCTCCAGCGGATCCGCGGCGCGGGCCGCGATCAGCTCGGGGAGGATGACCTCTCGGCGAAAGCGCTCGCGCAGGTCGCGCCCGATGAGCGCGAGGACGACGAGGAGGATGGCGAGCCCCGTGCCGCCCGCGGTCACGATCACGATGCGCGGATCGGGCGGAGCGCCGGCCAGCCCCGACACCGTGCGCGTGAGCCAGCGCGAGAGCAGGTCGATGAACGAGACCTGTCCGCCGAGCGCGCGGTGCTCGCCGACGAGCTGGCGCAGCTGTGCATCGGCGGCGGCCGTGTCGATCGGGATGGTGGGCGACGACGCGATGCGCGCGAGCGCCGCGAGGTCGGCGATGGCTGCGTCGAGGCGGGTGTCGCTCGTGTCGAGCCGCGCCGCGAGCGCATGGTCGTCGACCGTCACGGTCGTCCCGTCGTCGAGGCGGAGCGCCGTCGTCTCGCGGAGCAGCGCGCGCGCGCGGTCGACGAGCGGCTGGCGCGCGTCAGTGCGTGCCTGCCGCGCGAGGACGAGCGCGGCACGCGCGTCGCTCACCCGGGATGCGTACGCGCGGCGGTCGAGCGTGTCCGCGTCGGCCAGGGTCGCCTGCAGCGCGAGGCCCGCGGCGATCGTCAGGAGGACCGCTAGGTAGCGCGCGGGAGCGCCTCCGCCGCGACCTGGAGGTCGAAGGCCTCGCGACGCACGCGCAGGTCGTAGTACAGGACCGCGAAGGTGCCCCAGTAGACGGGCGCCCACGCGATCGTGGCGAGCAGGTTCACCGCCTGCTGCAGGACGAGCTGCACCGTCTGGTCCGTCGCGAACGACGCGACGAGCACGAACGAGAGCAGCGACGACAGGACGATCTGGAGCACGGCGAGGAGCGCGATGAGGCCGAGGATGCGCCAGCGGTTGCCGCCCGACAGCGTCCACGCCCGGCTGAGCGCGGTCGTCGGTCCGGCCTCCTCGAGGATCGCGACCGCGGGCGACACCATCCACGACACGGCGAGGTACACCGTCGCGACGACCCCGCCGAGGATCCCGACGAGGAACGACCACCACTCGCGCGTGAACACCATCAGGAGGACGAGCGCGATCCACATGGCGCAGAAGGCGAGGAATGCGAGCAGCCCCATGACGAACAGGTCGAACGAGCGGCGCAGGCCGAGCCCGAGCGCCGTGCCGACGGTCGTCTCCTTCCCCATGTAGCGCGCGGCCATCGCGGCGATGAGCGACGCGCTCTGCATGAGGCTGACGGCGAGCGCGGCGATCACGACGAGGACGAGGAAGAGGAGCAGCGTGCCGAGGATCGGCGCGAACCGGTCGAACTGGAACGTCCCGGGCGACACGTCGCCGGTCATGAGGGGCGCGAGCGCGATGAGCGCGCTGCCCCCGAGCGTCACGCTCAGCACGCCGAGGACGAGGGCGAGCAGGAGGTATGGGATCGCGGCGATCGCGAGGAACATGAGCGGCCGCGCGCGGTAGATCGCGAAGACGCGGTCGACGATGTCGCCGACGCCGAGCGGACGGAGCGCGGCTCCTTCCTGCACGCCGCGCATTGTGCGCGCCGCTTCGTCGCTAGGGCGTATCCGTCGGGACCGGGATGGGCGCCATGCCGCCCGCCTCGCGCTCGCCGAGCGCCATGCGCCGGTAGAGCCGCGCGAGGGGGCCCGGGGCCCACCAGTTCACACGCCCGAGGAGCCGCATCGTCGCGGGAACGACGAGCGCGCGCACGAGCGTCGCGTCGATCGCGACCGCGAGCGCCATGCCGAGGCCGAGCGCCTTGATGATGAGGATCTCCGCGAGGCCGAACGCCGAGAACACGCCGACCATGATCGCGGCCGCGCCGGTGATGAGCCGGCCGCTGCGCTCGAGGCCCTCCGCGACCGCGCGCGTGTTGTCGCCGCTCCGCGCGTACTCCTCCTGGATCCGCGACAGCAGGAGGACCTCGTAGTCCATGGACAGGCCGAAGATCGTGCAGAACATGATCACGGGCAGCGTCGGATCGATCCCGCCCGACGCCGTGAAGCCCAGCGTGTCCGCGAGGTGGCCCTCCTGGAAGACCCACACGAGCGCGCCGAACGACGCGCTGATCGAGAGCAGGTTCATCACGACTGCCTTGACCGGGAGCACGATCGAGCCGAGCAGGAGGAAGAGGACGACGATGGTCGCGAGCACGACGTACGCGACGGCCGCCGGCGTGTGGTCGCCGATGTACGCGACCGTGTCGAGGTCGATGGCGCTGAATCCCGTGACGAGCTTCTCCGAGCGGGCGGGGGCGGGCAGCGCGCGCGCCGCGCGGACGATGGCATGCGCCTCGTCGCTGTACGCCGGCTTCCCGGTGACGATGTCGTACACGACGATGTGCGGACCGATCGTCGCGCGCACCGCGGCATCGAGCCGCGGCTGGCCGATCGTCGCGACGAGCGCCTGGATCTGCGGCGGGCGGCGGTCGGCGGGGAGCGAGTACAGCGCGGTGTATTCCGCCGGCCCGAGGCGCGCGTCGAGCCCGACGACGCTCTGCACGCGCTGGACGTCCGGGATCGCCTCGAGCCGCTTCTGTAGATCGACGAGCGGACCGATGTGGTCGGCCGCGAGCGGCTCGGCGTCGTAGCGGACGGCCACCGAGATGTGCGTCTGGCCGGCACCCGGGAAGTCGTCGACGAGGCGGTCGTAACCGGCGCGC
>DASWDY010000198.1:0-14552 GCA_036395035.1 Candidatus Limnocylindria bacterium | reverse complement strand
GGGCCGCTACTGGGGCGGCGGGTAGCCGGGGCCGAGCAGCGGGCACTCGAACATCTTCCCGTCGAGGGTGATCCAGCGACCGCCGGCGTAGCCGACGTCGCCGGGCCCAAGGTCGGTCATGAAGGTCCCGGGCCCGCAGACGGTGGACGGCGTGATGAGCTGGTACGGCCCCTGTCGCGGCAACTCGGTCGGGGTCACGACCGTCTCGTAACAGAGCCCCTGGCTGACGACGTACACGACGCCGCGTGGGTTCCCCGCGGACGCCGTCGTGGCTGTCGCGAGCGAGACGATGGCTGCCAGCACGAGCGCCGAGATCGTTCGCGTCATAGAGCACCTCCTTCGCCGACCCACGGTGCGGGCGGTCCATGACACGCCGATGACGGCGCGCCGTCACCTGGACGTCACGATCGGCGCGGATACTTCTGCCGATGGAGCGGGAGGCACCGATCCTCGTGGTCGACGACGATCCGAAGACGGTGGCCCTGGTGCGCACCTACCTCGAGCGCGAGGGCTTCAGCGTGATCGCCGCGTCCGACGGGCGGCGTGCGGTCGAGCTCTCGCGCGAGCGCGAGCCGGCGCTCATCGTGCTCGACGTCATGCTCCCGGAGCTCGATGGGGTGGCGGTGACCCGGATCCTGCGCCGCGGCTCCGACGTGCCGGTGCTCATGCTCTCGGCGCGCGGCGCCGTCGATGACCGCGTCTTCGGCATCGGCGAGGGCGCGGACGACTACCTCCCGAAGCCGTTCTCGCCGGCCGAGCTCGTCGTGCGCGTCAAGGCGCTCCTGCGCCGATCGCAGGCGCGCCCGCGCGGGACCGAGCGTGGCGTGCTGCGCCACGCCGACCTCGAGATCGACCTCGACCGGCACGAGGTGCGCCGCGGCGACGGAGTCGTCGCGCTCAGCCTCGCGGAGTTCCGTCTCCTCGCTGCGCTCGTCGCTGCGGATGGGCACGTCCTCAGCCGGGAGGCGTTGCTCGACTCGCTGTACGGCGACGGCGCGGGCGACGCGCTCGACCGCACTATCGACGTGTACATCCGGCGGCTGCGCGAGAAGCTGGGCGACGACCCGGACGATCCGCGCTACGTCGCGACCGTGCGCGGCGTCGGCTACCGCGCCGCCGCTCCGAGCAGCGTGTGAGCGGGCTCGCCTGGCGCATCGCGCTCGCGTGCCTCGCGGTCGTTGCCGTCGCGACCGCGGTGATCGCCGCAGGGGTGCTCATCTTCGGTCAGCGTTCCTTCGAGCAGCTCATGTCCGAGCACGGCGGCACCGTGGCGGACGCGCGCGACATGTTCGAGCGGACCGTGACGCTCTTCTTCCTCGCAGGCGTCGGCGCGGCCGCGCTCGCGAGCGCCGCGCTCGCGGTCGTGCTGTCGCGCCGGATATCCGCCCCGCTCGCGCGGCTCGGCGCCGCGTCGGGCCGGATCGCCGGCGGCGATCTCCGCGCGCGCGTCGCACCGGATGGTCCGGCGGAGCTCGTTGCGCTCACCGAGTCCTTCAACACCATGGCCGAGCGTCTCGAGGACCAAGAGCGCCAGCGCGCGGAATTCGTCGTGAACGCCGCGCACGAGCTGCGAACGCCGCTCACGAACTTGCGCGGTTACCTCGAGGCGCTGCGCGACGGCGTGATCGAGCCGGGTCGCGAGACGTTCGACTCGCTCCAGGAGGAGGTCGAGCGGCTCGTGCGCTTGTCGCGGTCGCTCGACGCGCTCGCGCAGGGCGACCTGCGCGAGCGCTCACCCGAGCTGCGCGAGATCGACCTCGCGGGCGCGATCGACTCCGCGGTCGAGCTCGTTCAGCCTGCGTTCGAGCGCCGCCGGATCGCCTGGGAGGTGCGCGCCGCGCGTCCGCTCCGAGCTCGAGCGAACCCCGACCACGTCGCGCAGGTGCTCGCGAACCTCCTGCAGAACGCGACGCGGTACACGCCCGATGGCGGCCGCGTCACGGTGACAGCGTCAGCGCGAGCGAGCGACGCGCTCGTGAGCGTCGTGAACAGCGGCGACGGCATCCCCGCCGCGGACCTGCCCCATGTGTTCGAGCGCTTCTTCCGCGTCGAGCGCTCACGCGACCGCGCGCGCGGCGGCGCCGGGATCGGCCTCGCGATCGTGAAGCAGCTCGTGGAGCGGGGGGGCGGCCACGTGGGCGCGGAGAGCGCCGATGGGGCGACGCGATTCTGGTTCTCGCTGCCGGCGCGCTGAGATGGACCTGGTTCAGCAGACCTCGGTCTGACCTGGGCGGGAGCCCGGAGGCACGCGTCCGGTCGGCTCCTGGGCCTCGTCTCCGGCGCTCCGGCATGGGCTGCGGCCGCCCTTTCCTGTGACCGATCCGCACCGGGGCCACGACGCCGCGGGACGGCGACGTGGGCTCGGGCTGTCACACGGCTGTCATGGTCACGCGCCAGCCTGCTTGCCGATCGCTCAGCGGCCCCAGGGAGGAGTTGTCCCATGCGCATCCTCGTCACGGGCGGTGCCGGGTTCATCGGCTCGCACTGCGTGGACGAGCTCGTCGCACGCGGACACGACGTCGTCGTGATCGACGACCTCGACACCGCTGTGCACCGGCGGGCGCCCGACTACCTCAACCCGAAGGCCGCCTACGTCATCGGCGACCTCCTCGACGAGGCATCGCTCGAGCGTGCGCTCCGCGGGGTCGATGCCGTGAGCCACCAGGCCGCACTGGTCGGCATGGGCCGCGGCCTGGAGGACGCGCCACGGTACGCGCGCGTGAACGACGTCGGGACGGCGATCCTGCTGCGCCACTGCGCCGCGGCCGGTATCCGGCGCCTGGTCCTGGCGAGCAGCATGGCCGTATACGGCGAAGGCGCGTATCGCTGCCCACGGCACGGTCCGCAGCGCCCGGCGCCTCGCCGGATCGCTGACCTCGAGCGCGGACGTTTCGATCCGCGCTGCGATCGTTGCGACCTCGCGCTCGCGCCCGAGGCGATCGACGAGGAGGCGACCCCCGACCCGCGCAGCGTCTACGCGGCGACCAAGATCCACCAGGAGCATCTGGCCTTCGTCGCGATGCGCGAGGGCGGCCCGGCGGTGACGGCCCTCCGGTACCACAACGTCTACGGGCCGCGGATGCCCCGGAACAGCCCGTATGCGGGGGTCGCGAGCATCATGCGCAGCCACCTCGCCGCCGGCGAGCCGCCGCGTGTCTTCGAGGACGGCGGCCAGCTCCGCGACTTCGTCCACGTCGGCGACGTCGCACGCGCGAACGCGCTGGCGCTCGAACGCGCTACGCCCGCGACCGGGGCGTTCAACATCGGGAGCGGCGAGCGGCATACGGTGCTCGACCTCGCGAGCGCGCTGGTGGCGGCGCTGGGCTCGGTGCCGCCGGTCGTGACGGGTGCATACCGGCCGGGCGACGTGCGCCACATCTTCGCCTCATCGGAACGCGCGGCGACAGCGCTCGGCTACCGCGCGGAGGTGCCATTCGGGGAGGGCATGCGCGCGTTCGCGACCGCGTCCCTGCGCGAGGCCGTCGCGTGAGACGCGTCGACCGTGTCGTGGTCGTCCTCGCGAAGTGGCCCGGCGGTGGTCGCGCGAAACGGCGGCTGTCCCGCGACATCGGCGCCGCCGCCGCAACGCCGCTCGCGCGCTCCTTCCTCGGGGACACGCTCGAGTTGACCGCGCGTGGCGGCGCGGAGCGCGTCCTCGTCGCATACGCGCCGCCCGCGGCGCGCGCACGGTTCGCGAGGCTCGCTCCCGCCGCCACGCTGGTGGCACAGCCGCGCGGCTCGTTCGGCCGGCGGCTCGAGAGCGGGCTCCGTGCCGGCCTCGCCGTCGGACGGCACGTTCTGCTCATCGGGGCGGATTCGCCGACGCTGCCGCCACGGACCCTCCGCGCGGGCTTCACACGCCTCGCGACGGCCGACGCGGTGCTCGGCCCGGCCGAGGATGGCGGCTTCTACCTGCTCGGGACCCGCGTCCACCTCCCGGGGAGCCTCTTCCGCCGCATGCCCTGGAGCACCCCCGCGGTCGCCGCGGAGACGCTCGCGCGTGCGTCCGCGGCGGGGATCGACATGGCGCTCCTGCCGCGTTGGTACGACGTCGACAACGCCGTGAGCCTGCGGCGGCTGCTCGGCGACCGGGCCGGTCTCGCCCGCGCGCGTTCGACCCGCGCCGCGCTCGTCGACCTCGGCATCCTTCGTTGAACACGCTCTCCGAGGTCGCGGTCGTCATCCCCGCGCGGAACGAAGCCGCCACGATCGCCGAGGTCGTCACGGACGTGCGACGCGCAGGCGCCGCACGGGCCATCGTGGCCGACAACGGGAGCACCGACGGCACGGCGCAGCGGGCCCGCGACGCGGGCGCCGAGGTGACCCGCGCGGTGCGACCGGGATACGGCTGGGCCTGCGTCGCGGGCGCTCGCGCCGCCGCGGGGAGCGAAGCCATCGGCTTCATCGATGGGGATGGGAGCTTCGCCGCCACCGACCTCGCGATGCTCGCGGCGATCGTGGCGCGGGGCGACGCCGATCTCGCGCTCGGCGCGCGGCGCGGATCGCGAGCGCTGGCCGTGCATCAGCGTGCGGGGAACGCGATCGTCTTGGCCCTGCTGTGGACGCTCCATGGGGTCGCGCTCCCCGACATCGCGCCCCTGCGCGTCGTCAGGGGAAGCTTCCTCGCGGAGCTCGACATGCGCGGCTCGCGCTACGCGTGGCTCGCCGAGATGATCGCGAAGGCCGCGCGCCGCGGCGGGCGGATCACGGCCCGGCCGGTCTCCTACGGCCCACGCCGCGGCGGCAACAGCAAGGTGTCCGGATCCGTCCGCGGCAGCCTGCTGGCCGGCCTCGACCTCACACGAGCCGTCATCGCGCTCCGCCGGTGGTGACCGTGTCCGTGGCGGGCCGGACGCTGCTCGTGACGTTCTTCGCCGTCTACCTGATAGCGGGGATCTGGACGACGCGGCGGGCACACGCGACCGGCGACGAGACCTACTACCTCATGGCCGCGGACGCGCTCGTGCGCGGAGAAGGGCTCGATCTGACGGCGCGATGGCAGGACCTGCGCGCCGCGTCGTACGACCCCGGGGTGCCGGTACCCCGTGCGGAGCTCGAGCGCTCGACGTCACCGTCACGTGTCCGCGCCGGCGACTACCCGCTGCACGACCTCGGTCTGCCGTTCCTCATCGCTGGGCCATTCGCGCTCGGGGGACGGGCCCTCGTCGTCGCGGGGATCGCGCTCGCGATGGCGGCCGCCGTGGCGCTCGGCCACCGCGTCGCGATGGCCCTCGGTGTCCGGCCGGCTCACGCGATGGCAGGCGCGCTCGCGGCGGGCCTGTCCGTTCCCGCGATGACGTACTCGGGTCAGGTATTCGCAGACGCGATCGCCCCGGTGCCGTACGGGGTCGCGCTCTGCGCTCTGGCGCGAGCGGCTCCGCGGTGGCTGTTCGGTCCCGCGGTCGCGGCGCTCCCTCTGCTGCACCTGCGTTTCTGGCCGCTCGCGCTCGCGCTCGTCGTCGCGTATGCCGTCGTGCTGCGACCGGGCCGCCGCGAGCTGGCGGCGACGCTCGTGCCGCTCGGCATCGTCGTCGCCGTCGTTTCGCTGGTGGATCTCGCCGTCTACGGCGTGCCCCTCCCGCATGCGGGCTTCCTCCTGTTCTTCCTCGACCGCCCCGAGGCGCGCATCTCCGCCTTCACGCGTCCCGGCGGCGAGGGTCTGCTCGGGGTCTTCGTGGATCGCGCGTTCGGCCTGCTCCCGGCGGCGCCGATCGCGGCGATCGCGTTCGTCGGCGCCGGCTGCGCGCTGCGCCGCCGTCCCTCCGCGGTCCTCGCCGCCACCGCGGTGCCCTATCTCGTCCTGGCGTCGTTCGCCGACTGGACCGGAGGCTTCGGCCCGCAAGCTCGCTTCCTCACGGTCCTCGTGCCGCTCATCGTCCCGCTGCTCGGCCTCGCGCTCGGGTTCCGGTGGATCGGGCCGTCCGCCGTCGCGCTCGGGGTGTGGACGCTCGGGCAATCCCTCGTCTACGTCGTGGCGCCGTGGCTTCGCTACGACTCGTATGGCGTGCCGCCGCTCGCGGACGACGCGTGGCGCCGCTTCGTCGGCATCGTGCCAGGAAGCGTGTTCCCGCTGTTCGGCACCGACGGCGCGACCGCCGCGCTCGCCGCCGCGTACGCGGCGCTGCTGGCCGCGCTCGCGGTGGGCGGCCGCCTCGTCGGATGTCACGCGGTTGTCACACGCGGACCGGACGATGGGTCGGCATGAGCGGAGCCCAGCGGACCGCTGCGCTGATCGGCGTGAGCTCCGCCACTCTCGTGGTGGCGCTCATGTTCGCGCTGCGCCTCGCGCTCGGGATCCTCTCGCTCCCCGACATCGCCGCGGACGCCATGACGCTGATCCTGCCCGGCAGCGTCTTCGGGTATCTCATCGACCGGCTGCAGCACTTCGGCCGGCCGCTCATGCTCGTCGGACTTTCCGCCGGGCTGCTCGGGCTGGGCGCGGCCGCGGGCGTGCTGACGGTGCGCTTCCTGAAGGATCGCTCGCTGGTCGCGCGGGTCGTGCTGCCGGCGGCGGCGCTCAGCGCGCTCACGCTGCCGGCGGTGTTCCTGGGGGCGGGGGATCAGGCGTCGATCCCCGCGCTCACGACCCTCGCGTACTGGTCGCTCTTCTCCCTGCTGCTGAACGCGGGCCTGTCGCGGGCCGCGGGCACGCCGCTGGTGGGTGTCACGGCGATGGTGTCGCGCCGGGCGCTCCTCTACGGCTCGGGTGCGCTCGGCGCGCTCTGGCTCGGCTCGTACTTCGGCGGCCGTCTGCTCGCCGCCGCGGAGAAGGCCGGCCAACGGCCGGGCGCCCCCGCCACCCCGGCGCCGAGCGTCGCGGCCGCGACCGCGGCCCCGGTGCAGGCGACGGCTCCGGCGGGACCCGTGTCCACGGTCGACCCGTTCCCGGGCCTGACGGGGCTCACGACGACGAAGGACTTCTACCTCATCTCGAAGAACGGCGTGGACGACCCGGCCGTCAACGCGGCGACCTGGCGCCTCCAGGTCGGCGGACAGCGTCCGTTCTCGCTCACGTACGACGAGCTGCGCCGGCTCGAGAGCGTCGAATTCACCGAGACGCTCGAGTGCATCAGCAACAACGTCGGCGGTCCTCTCCTCAGCACCGCCGTGTTCCGCGGCGTGCGGCTGCACGATCTGCTGGAGCGCGCCGGGCTTCCGTCCGGGAGCAAGGAGATCCGCTTCAACTGCGCGGACGGGTACACGGAGAGCATCCCGCTCGAGACGGCGAACGATCCGCAGACGATCGTCGTGCACAGCATGAACGGCGAGCCGCTCACGAAAGAGCACGGCTTCCCGGCGCGGATCCTCATGTCGGGCCGCTACGGCATGAAGGACCCGAAATGGGTCACCGCAGTGCAGCCGGTCTCGCAGCCGTACGGCGGGTACTGGGAGGTGCGCGGCTGGAACAAGGACGCGTTCGTGCGGACGATGTCGCGGCTCGACCAGCCCCAGGAGAGCGACGTCGTGCCGGCGGGCAGGCCGTATCCCTTCGTCCGCGGCGTCGCCTACGCCGGCGCTCGGGGTATCGGCAAGGTGGAGATCTCCTTCGACGGCGGCCGCACGTGGGATGAGACGCAGCTGCGGCGGCTCCTCCCGAAGGACAACTGGACCCCTTTCACGTACGTGTGGACGCCGCCGGCGCCGGGCAGCTACGACGTGCGCGTCCGCGCGACGGACGGTGAGGGCCAGCTCCAGGACGCGACGGAGCGCGACTCCTTCCCCGATGGCGCGACCGGGATCCACCGCATGACCGTCAAGGTCGTCTGATCGGGCCGAGGGCCACGACGTTCACGCCGTTCTCGCTCGAGCGCTGGTTCGCCGCGCAGCCGCGCGCGACCCGCTGCGACCTCTCCCTCTCCGGCGCGCCGCCGCTGCGGCTCGCGCAGCTCCTGGCCATCGCCGCACCCTCCGAGCGCGAGGCCTTCGCCTCCATCTCGCTGGGGTACGGCCCGGCCGCCGGCTGCTCCGAGCTCCGCCGGCTGGTGGCCCAGCGCCAGGGGGTCCGGCCCGACGACGTGCTGGTCACGTGCGGGGCCATCGAGGCGCTGCAGTGCACGGTGAGCGCGCTCGTCCGCGCGGGCGACGAGGTCGTCGTGCAGCGGCCCATGTACCCGGCGGTCGCGGGGATCGCCCGCGGTCTGGGGGCGACCGTCGTGCCCTGGACCCTCGACGCGGCGGACGCCTTCCGTCCGCGTGCCGGCGCGCTCGCCCCGCTGCTCTCGCGGCGCACGCGGCTCGTCGCCATCACGCAGCCGAACGGACCCACGGGCAGCGTGCTCGACGAGCGGGAGCTGGCCGCGCTCGTCGAGCTGCTCCGCCCGCTCGGGATCTGGCTCGTGTCGGACGAGGTGTACCGCGACCTGGTCCTCGACGCCGACGTCGTGGTGCCCTCGGCGGCCGGCCAGTACGAGCGCGCGATCTCGATCGGGGACGTCGCGAAGCCTTTCGGGCTCGGAGGGCTCCGCATCGGCTGGCTCGCCGCTCGCGATGGGGAGGCGCGCGACCGGATCGCGGCGCGACGGGACTACACGACGCTCTCGGTGCCCACGCCGTCGGAGGCGCTGGCGGCGATCGCGCTGCGCCACGCCGACGCGCTGCTCGCGCGACCCATCCGGAACGCGCGCGAGAACCTCGCCTCATTCGCCGCGCTCGCCACGCAGGACCACCACGCCGTCTCGTTCGTGCCCCCGACCGCGGGGGTGACACTGTTCGCTCGCGTCCCGCGCGCGGCGACGGTCCAGCGGCGGCTCGCGGCCGACGGCGTGCTGGTGGTGCCTGGGGCGCTTTTCGATGACCCGGACCGCCTGCGCATCTGGCTGGCCGGGCCGCCGGCCGAGTTCGACGTCGCGCTGCGGCATCTTGCGACGCAGCTCTGATCGTGACGGCCCTCGATGTTCGTCGCCGCGGGCCTGCTCGCGGCCGGCGCGGCCGTGAACCTCGCGATCGACGACACGAAGGCGCCCGCCCAGCAGGCGACCGCGGCCCGCTAGGCCAGCCCTACCGCTTCCACATCTGCGCGCGGCCGTCGGGCATGCGGACGATGATCGCTCCGTCCGCGCTCGCGCCAAGGTACTGGACGTCCGAGCTCATCTCGGTCTGCCGGTCCGCGAGCCGTTGCCATCCGCTCGGTCCCGACTCGAACCCCTTCACGGCGCGGTCGATCTGCGTGCACGCGATCGGCGCGATCGCCAGGCCAACCACCAGCGCGAGGAGCACCGTCCGAACCTTCATCTTTGCCTCCTGCTGCTCCAGATGCCAGCGCTCGCTCGTGCAGGGGGCGGTCCGGCTGACGCCCGCCCGCGTAACGGGTCGGCAACGGAACGGTCAATAGAGGGTCTATTCCGCGACGGCCGCGCGGAGCGCTACGCCGCCGCTTCGGATCCGACCAGCTCGCGCAGGATGGCCGCGAGCGCGGACCGGCGGTCCGCCGTGTCGTAGCGCATGCGCTGGTCGGCCTCGAGGAGATGCTCGGTGACGCGGCCCCCGCGCCGCATGTACAAGGCGGGGTAGTTCTCGCCCTGCGCGTTGGCCTCGATCGTCGCCGCGACGGCGTCGGGACCCTCGCTGTCCACGAAGTGCGCGAGCGGCCAGATGCCCTCGTCGCGGACGCCGTCGTCGGGCGACACGGTGACGACGCGGCAGAGGTACGAGCGCTGGTGCCACATCTCGGGGCCGTGGTCGAGTTCATGGAGGAGGAACGGCACGATGTCGTCGGCGCGCAGCTCGGGTCGGGGGATCTGGACGCCGAAGTGCGTGCGCGCGATGTGCTTCGCGAGGATGCGCGCGTTGTAGCGGTGCCCGCCGACGCCGCCCGAGTTGGACGGAACGCCGTTCTTCTTCAGTCCGGCCGCGGAGCGCGACACCGTCCCCGCGAAGTACACGCCCTTCAGCGAGACGCTCTCCCAGAACGGCGTCAGCGCCGGCAAACGGTTCCGCCCGTACGTCACGACGCCGAGGTCCGCCAGGTCGCGGATCGGCGGCTGGAAGCCGGTCGCCGCGATGACATCGTCGACCTCGAAGACCATCTCCTCGTTCGTGTTGCTGCGGCGCACGCGGACGGTGAACCGCTCGCCGGTCCTCGCGATCTCCTGGATCGACGCGTCGAGGACGATGACGCCCCCGCCGAGCACATGATCCTCGTACGGCTGCACGTACCGCGCGCGCACGCCGACGAGCGAGTGCGTGTTCACCGAGAGCTTCGTCGGGCTCGGCGATGCGAGGACGATCCGCTTCGCCCATTGCAGGAAGCCGGTCGCGAGCTCGAACGCCGACACCTCCTTGCCGATGATGAAGATCTCGCGGTCGGCGTACGTGTGCGCCTCGCGCGTGTCGACGTAGTGGGAGACGAGCTCGATGCCAGGGGTGTCCGGCTTCATCGGCTGGGCCTCGCCGATCGCGAAGATCGGGAAGCGGCAGCGGTACTCGCCGTCGGTCGTGGCCAGCACGAAACGGGCCTCTGATCCTCCCGGGGGTCCCCCCTCGACGCGCGTGCTCTCCCAGGCGCAGTCGTAGCGGACCTGTAGGCCGGCGCGCTCGGCGAAGGTCGCGAGGTTGCGCTCCATCTCGGGGCGCGCCGGGAAGTAGCTCGTCCCGTCCATCAGCGTCGGCTGGATCGCGCGGAGCTTCGGGTCCTCGCTGACGAGGCTGTTCCAGTCGTACCGCTCGTACTCGCGCTCCGTCCGCGCCACCGGCGCATACGGCTTCGTCCACGACAGCAGGCGCTGGAAGAAGGGGAAGCGGCGGAACATCCCGCCCGCCGACGGATCGCGGGAGATCATCGCGTGCGGCACGCCGAGCTCTGTGAGCGAATGGCTCACCTGCAGCCCCCCGGGTCCGCTCCCGACGACGACGACCGGGTACTCGCCCGGTGGGAACGGCTTCGTGTCGCTCAAGACCGCCAGCGCGTCGCGTTGCGGAGCTTGCGGGCCTCCGCCTGGAGCATCCGGTACGCGACCTTCGGATGGGCGACGACGAACTCCTCGACCTGCGGACCCGCGAGGACGGCGCAGCGCAGCGGCCGCAGCGCCACGATGTCCGCGCTCGGTGGCTCGCCGAGCAGGACCGAGATCTCCCCGAAGAAGTCGCCGCGCCCGAGGCGGTTCACCTCGACGCCGTTCACGCGCGCGGCCGCCTCGCCCTCGAGCACGATGTAGAAGCCGGATCCGCTGAACCCCTGGCGCAGGATGCGCTCGCCCTCGGCGAAATAGCGCTCCTCCATCGTGTGCGCGATCGACTCGAGCTCGGCATCGGTGAGGTCCGCGAAGAGCGCGAGCGCCGCGAGCGTGTCGTGCAGCTGATCGGACCGTCCGTCGTGTGCGAGTGTCAGATCGATACCTCCGGTCGCTGGGCTGGTCGCCCGACATAATGCCGGAGTGACCCGGGCCGTGATCGGACCGACCGCGAGACGCGATCTCCCGTCGGGGACCGTGACGTTCGTCTTCACCGACATCGAGGGGTCGACGAAGATGGCACACGCGCTCGGGACCGCCCGCTGGCGCGAGATCCTGGTCCAGCACGCCGCGGTCGTGCGCGCCGCCGCGCTGCAGCATGAGGGCGCCGAGGTCCGCACCGAGGGCGACTCGTTCTTCCTCGCGTTCCGCACGGCGCGGCAGGCGGTCGCGGCCGCGGCCGACGCGCAGCGGACGCTCGCGTCGCAGCGCTGGCCGCACGGCGCGTCGGTCAAGGTGCGGATCGGCATGCACACCGGCGAGAACGCGCAGCCCGGCGGTACCGAGTCGGGGGCTGACTACGTCGGGTTCGACGTGCACCAGGCCGCGCGCGTCGCCTCGGCGGCGAACGGCGGCCAGGTGATCATCTCGTCCGTGACGCGGACGCTGCTCGGGGAGCAGCTGCCCGGTGGCGTCACGCTGCTCGATCTCGGCGAGCACCGTCTCAAGGACATCGCCCGGCCGGAGCGCCTCTTCCAGCTCGTCATCGACGGGCTCCCGAACGACTTCCCGGCGCTCCGGACGCTGGAGCGCACGCCGAACAACCTGCCCGTGCAGCTCACGTCGTTCATCGGCCGGCGCACCGAGCTCGCCGAGGCGCGCGCGCTCCTCGAGCGCACGCGTCTCCTCACGCTCGTCGGTCCGGGCGGGACGGGGAAGTCGCGGCTCAGCCTCGAGCTCGCCGCGGAGGTCATGGGCGAGTTCCCGGGCGGCGTGTGGTTCGTGCGGCTCGCGCCGGTCAGCGATCCCGCCCTCGTCGCGTCGACGATCGCGCACACGCTCGGTCTCGTCGTGCCACCGACGCGCACCCCGCTGCAGCACGTGATCGAGGACCTGCGCGCGAAGAAGATGCTCCTGGTGATCGACAACTTCGAGCAGGTCGTCGGCGCCGCGACCGACGTCGCGGAGATCCTCCGTGAGTGCTCAGGGGTCAAGGCCATCGTGAGCAGCCGGATCGTCCTGCGCGTCGCGGGTGAGCAGGAGTACCCGGTCCCACCGCTCACGCTCCCGGATCCGAACGACGTTCCCGACATCGAGGAGCTGCGACAGGCCGAAGCGATCCAGCTCTTCGTCGAGCGCGCTCGGGCCGCGCGTCCCGACTTCATGCTCACCGGGGCCAACGCTCGTGCCGTCGTCGGGATCGTCGCGCAGCTCGACGGCCTGCCGCTCGCGATCGAGCTCGCGGCCGCGCGCGTGAAGATCCTCCCGCCGCAGGCGATCCTCGAGCGGCTGGCGTCGGGCCTCGGCATCCTGCAGAGCACCGCCCGCGACCTGCCCGCGCGTCAGCAGACGCTCCGGGGCGCGATCTCGTGGAGCTACGACCTGCTCGACCCGGGGCTGCGCCGGCTCTTCCAGCGTCTCTCCGTATTCCGCGGGGGCGGCGGCCTCGACCAGATCGAGGCGGTCTGCGGTCCGGCCACCGAGATCGATCGCGACGTGCTCGACGGCGTCGCCGACCTGGTCGATCAGAGCCTGCTGCGGCGGGTCGAGAGCGGGGACGAGCCGCGGTTCCTGATGCTCGAGACGCTCCGCGAGTTCGCGCACGAGAAGCTCATCGAGAGCGGAGAGCGGAGCGACATCGAGCTCCGTCACGCGCAGGCGTATCTCGCGCTCGCCGAAGGGATCGCGCAGCGCCTCTTCGGCGCGGAACAGAAGGGGCTCCTCGATCGTCTCGAGCTCGAACAGGGGAATCTGCGCGCGGCCATCGACATCTGCGGCCAGAGGTCGTGCGCGGATGAGGCGAGCTGCTCGTGCCCGCCCACGCAGCATGTCGGCGACGACGAACGGGTCGAGATCGGCCTCCGCCTCGCCGCGGCGCTCTGGCGCTTCTGGCAGATGCGCGGGCATCTCCAGGAAGGCCGCGAGCGGACCGAGCGCATCCTCTCGCTCCCTGCCGCCGAGACGCACGCCGACGCCTATCTGCGCGCGCTCGAGGCCGCCGGCGGCATCGCCTACTGGCAGGGCGACCTGGCACGCACGGAGCAGACGTACGCGAAGCGGCTCGAGCTCGCGCGCGCGACCGGCGACCCGCTCAAGATCGCGGACGGCCTCTACGACATGTCGTTCGTGTACACGATCCCCGATCGCGAGGTCGACCGGGCGATCGCGATGCTGGACGAGGCGCTCGCGAGCTTCCGCGTGGCGGGCGACCGCGCAGGCGTCGCGAAGACGCTGTGGGCCATGTCGAACGCGTACTTCAATCACGAGCAGTGGGCGAGGGCCGCCGAAACGCTGCGGGAGGTGGTCGCTACGTTCCGCGAGCTCGACAACCGCTTCGGGCTGGCGTGGGCCCTCCACAGCCTCGGTGTCGCCATGGTCCGGCTGAAGGCGATGGACGAGGCCCGCGCGGCATTCAGCGAAGGGCTCGAGCTGTTCTCCCGTGCGGGCGACCTGTCCGGGATCGTTCTCTTCTTCTACGACTTCGCCGAGCTCGCGGCCGCGCAGCGTCGCGACGAGCGAGCGATGCGGCTGTTCGGGGCGGGGCAGACGCTGAAGGACCGCACCGGGACCCAGCTCGCCGACTTCCTGCGCGAAGAGAACCGGCCGTTCTCGCTCGAGGTCATCGCGCTGCTCGAGCGGATCGGTGCGGAGCAGAAAGCGCGGCTGACCGCCGAGGGCGCGGCGCTCTCGCAGGAGCAGGCGATCGCCTTCGCTCTCAGCGACGAGGACGTCCCGGCCTAGCCGGCCGGCTGCATCACCACGCCCTTCGCCAGCGCCTCGGCCTCCTCGGCGATGCGCTTCGCGTACTTCGTGGAGTAGCCCTTCATGATCTGGCGCACCGCGAGCGCGCGGACCTTGCCGCCGATGTCGCCCGGCGCGTCGATGCGGAGCCGCGACACGATGCGCGTCCGCCCCCCGTCAGCGGCGCCGAGCTGCGTCGTCCACCACACGAGCACGCCCATGATCGGGAACGCGATCGTCACGCGCTCGGGTTCGAGCGCTTCGGCGACGCGGAACACGCTCGTCTGGCCGCTCCCGTGGATGCAGTGGTACTCGGAGCCGACGAGGGTGTGACGCGCGCCGGGCTTGTAGTCGACGCGTTCGACCCCCATCCAGCGCTGCCGCCATCTCGGGTCGGTGAGGACGGTCCACACGGCGGCACGC
>DASWDY010000197.1:0-18517 GCA_036395035.1 Candidatus Limnocylindria bacterium | reverse complement strand
CGGCCACGCAGTGAAGCTCGCGATCTGCTCGCGCACCGACCGGCCGCAGGCGATCGCGGCCGCGGCGGACGCCGCGAAGCGTCTGCGCGCGAAGGTGGAGGACGTCGCCGAAGTGACGCTCGATGCGCCGACGCTCGCGCGCGACGTCGCGGGTGCACAGGTCGTGTGCGTGTTCGGCGGCGACGGCACGATGCTCCGCGCCGCGCGCCGCATCGCGCCGCTCGGCATCCCGCTGCTCGGTGTGAACCTCGGACGGCTCGGGTTCCTCACCGGCACGAGCGTCGACGAATTCGACGGGACGATGGCCGAGGTGCTCGCCGGCCGCTACACGTGCGAGGACCGCACCGTCGCCCAGGCGACCGTGACGCGCGCAGGGGCGACCGTCTACGAAGGGACCGCCCTGAACGACGTCGTCGTGGCGCGCGGCGCCCAGGTGCGCGCGATCCACGTCGACGTCCGCATCGACGGCGAGCCCTTCACGGTGTACTGGGCCGACGGGATCGTCGTCGCCACCGCGACGGGGAGCACCGCGTACGCGATGTCCGTCGGTGGCCCGCTCATGCTCCCGACGGCAGCGGACATGCTCATCGTCCCGGTCGCGCCGCATCTCTCGTTCGGCAACGCGGTCGTGCTCGCGCCCGACCAGCGGGTATCGCTCGACGTCCTCGACGAGCCCGCGCGCATCTCCGTCGACGGCCAGGAGGAGGAGGATCTGCGCGCCGGCGACCGCATCGAGGTCCGGCGCAGCGACGTGCCCGCACGCTTCGTGCGCACGTCGACGATGCGTCCGTTCCTTCAGCTGCTCCGGCAGAAGATCCTCAAGGAAGGTGACCTCGCCGAGTGAAAGTTCAGCCGTCCCGCGGGCGCGCAGACCGAGGCGCCGCCGCGACGAGGTCGAGCACCCGCGCCGAGCGAGGGGCTTCGCCCCGAGCGAGGTCAGAAAGGGCTGGGCCATTCGACACCGCGGTCGGGGCGATCATGACGAGGACGAAGGTCCGGCCGGTCGTCGCGATCGTCCTCGGCTCGGGGCTCGGCGGCCTCGCCGACGAGGTCGCCGACGCGGTCCGCATCCCCTATGCGGAGATCCCCGGCTGGAAGCGCAGCACCGTGCCGGGCCACGCGGGCGAGCTCGTCGTCGGGACGCTCTCGGGGAAGCCTGTCGCGGTCATGAAGGGGCGCCTCCACTACTACGAGGGCTACGACATCGCCGACGTCGCGTTCCCGATCCGCGTCTTCAAGGCGTGGGGCATCGACACGGTCATCCTCACGAACGCGTGCGGCGGCCTGAACCCGTCGTTCAAGGCCGGCGACCTCATGGTCATCTCGGACCACATCAACTTCATGCACGCCAACCCGCTGCACGGCCCGAACGACGACTCGCTCGGGCCGCGCTTCCCCGACATGGTCGGCACGTACACCGAGGAGCTGCGGAGGCTCGCGCACGCGGTCGACCCGGACCTGCGGGAGGGCATCTACGTCGCGGTGGCCGGCCCGAACTTCGAGACTCCCGCCGAGCTGCGCATGCTGCGCGGGTTCGGCGCGGACGCCGTGGGCATGAGCACGGTGCCCGAGGTCCTCGTCGCGCGCCACTCCGGGATGCGCATCCTCGCGATCTCCACGGTGACGGACATGGCGACGGGCATCCCGGGCCAGATCGAGCACGTGTCGCACGAGGACGTGCTCGCCGTGGCGAACCGCGCGGGCAAGCATCTCGCCGAGGTCGTCACGGGGGTCGTCGCGCGGCTGTGACGCTCCGCGTCATCGAGATCATCGAGAAGAAGCGCGACGGCCAGCGGCTCACCCCCGACGAGATCGACCGGATCGTCCTCGGGTACACGAAGGGCGACGTCCCCGACTACCAGATGGCCGCGTTCCTCATGGCGGTCGTCTGGCGCGGGATGGACGACGAGGAGACCACCCAGCTGACGGACGCGATGGTCCGATCCGGTGAGCGGCTCGACCTCTCGCGCTTCGGGCGCGTCGTGGACAAGCATTCGACGGGCGGGATCGGCGACAAGGTCACGCTCGTCGTCGCGCCGCTCGTCGCGGCGTGCGGCGCGCCTGTCGCGAAGATGAGCGGGCGTGGCCTCGGGATCACGGGCGGGACGCTCGACAAGCTCGAGTCGTTCCGCGGCTACCGCGTCGACCTGACGACGAAGGAGGTCCTCGCGCAGCTCGGGCGCATCGGCATCGTGATCACGGGCCAGACGAAGGAGCTCGCGCCGGCGGACGGCCTGATGTACGCGCTCCGCGACGCGACGGGGACCGTCCCGTCCATCCCGCTCATCGCGTCGAGCATCATGTCGAAGAAGATCGCGGCGGGAGCGCACGGGATCGTCCTCGACGTGAAGGTCGGCGCCGGTGCGTTCATGCGCACGCTGAAGGACGCGCGCGAGCTCGCGCGCCTCATGGTGTCGATCGGGAGAGCGCGCGGCATCGACGTCACCGCCGAGCTCACGGCGATGGACGCGCCGCTCGGGAACGCCGTCGGGAACGCGCTCGAGGTGTCGGAGGCGATCGCAACGCTCCGCGGCGACGGCCCGGCTGACCTCCGCGAGGTGGTGCTGTCCGCGGGCGCCGAGATGCTCCTGTACGCCGGCCGCGCGCGGACCCGCGCGAGCGCGCGGGCGATGCTCGAGCGCGCCATCGCCGATGGCAGCGGGATCGCGAAGCTGCGCGAGCTCGTCGGAGCGCAGGGAGGCGACGCGACGATGGTCGACGAGCCCACGCGGCTGCCCCGGGCGAAAAGCGTGCGCACGCTCACCGCCGAGCGCGGCGGGTATGTCGCGCGCATCGATGCGCTTCGCGTCGGCCTCGCCTCGGTCCGGCTCGGCGCCGGCCGCGAGAAGAAGGGAGACGCGATCGACCACGCGACCGGGATCGTGCTGCGCGCGAAGGTCGGCGACCGCGTCGCGAAAGGCGAGGCATTCGCCGAGGTGCACGCGAACGGCCGACCCGGCGACGCGGAGGCGATCGAGATGGTCCGCGGCGCGTTCACGTGGCGGCGCGAGCGCGTCGCGCCGCCGAAGCTGGTCCTCGGTCGCATCGCCTCCACCCGACGATCTTCGTCCCTAGACTGATCGGCAAGTGGTAGCTCGCGGCGCCCCGTTCGGTGGGAACCCGTTCGGGATCCTCATCGTCGTCATCCTCCTATTCGCCTTCCTCCAGGAACGCCTCACGCCGCCGATCCAGAACGCGGGTCGCGACCCCATCTCGTTCGTCGGGTTCCTCATCGCGATCGCGCTCGGGATCACGGTGCACGAGTTCATGCACGCCTACACGGCGCATCGCTTCGGTGACGACACCGCGAAGCACATGGGCCGCCTGTCCCTCGACCCCCGGGCACATCTCGACATCTGGGGGTCGCTGCTCATCGTCCTCATCGGCTTCGGCTACGGGAAGCCGGTACCGATCAACGAGTCGCGCCTGACGAACGGACGCCTCGGGGTCACGCTCGTGTCGCTGGCCGGGCCGCTCGCGAACGTCGCGCTCGCCGCGATCGCCGCGGTGCCGCTCCGCTTCGGCGCCGCGGACGTGCTCGGCGCCGACTACGAGCGCGTCCTCCTCCTCGTGGTCATCTACAACTGCCTGCTCGCGGTCTTCAACCTGATCCCGGTCCCGCCGCTCGACGGCTCGAAGGTCGTCTACGGCCTCCTGCCGCCGCGGCAGGCCTACACCTGGAGGACGTACGAGCGGTACGGGCCGGTCATCCTCATCGCGTTGATCTTCCTGCTCCCGTACCTGCGCATCGACGTGCTCAGCCCGCTCGTCATCGGACCAGCGCGGGCGCTCATGACGTTGCTGCTCGGCCAGGCGGCCCTCTGATGCAGGTGCGGCACCGCGTCGCCCAGACGTGGCGGTACGCGCTCGCGCCGGGCGCCGACGAGCGGCACGCCCTCCGCACGGCGGAGGCGCTGCGGCGGCTCGGCGCGGACGAGGAGCTCATCGCGGCTGGCCTGCTGCACGACGTCGCGAAGCCGCGCGAGACGCGCATCTGGCATCGCATCGCCGCCGTGCTGCTCGAGGCCCTCGCGCCGCGTGCGCGCGACCGCCTCGCGCGCGGCGACGGCGTGTTCGCGCGCTACCTCGACCACGCCCGGCGCGGTGCCGAGGAGGCGCGGCGGCGCGGCGCATCCGAGCGCGTCGTCCGCGTGATCGCGCGCCACCACGACGCGCCGCGGGACGAGGACGCGCGGCTGCTCCACGAGGCCGATCGCGAGGCGCTCCCCTGAGCCCGACCGAGCGCCACGACGACGCGCCGGTCATCGGCGTGCGGCCGCCGCGCGTCAGCGTCGAGGGCTTCGAGGGGCCGCTCGACCTCCTCCTCGAGCTCGTCGAGGACAAGAAGCTCGACATCCTCACCGTCCGGCTCGGCGACCTCGCGGCCGAGTACCTCGCGCGCGTCCGCGCGATGGGGCAGCTGCCCGCGGACGAGGCGGCCGCCTTCCTCTGGCTCGCGTCGCGGCTCGTACTGCTGAAGGCGCGCAGCCTCCTGCCGTCGCTCGAGCCGCTGCGCGAAGAGGACGAGGAGGTCAGCGAGGAGGAGCTGCGCCTGCGGCTGATCGAATACGCGGCGGTCCGCCAGCGCGCCTCCGCGCTCGGCGACCGCCTGCGCGCCGGCGAGCGCGCGTTCCACCGCGAGGGCGGGACGGTCGAGCTGCCGCCGCGCGGCGGCGACACCGACGCGCTCGCCGCGGCCTGGTCGCGCGTCCTGACGCTCGCGCAGCGGCCGCGACACGAGGAGGCCGAGATCCCGCCGGAGCGCTACTCCGTCGAGCAGCGCACGGCCGAGATCGAGGAGATCGTCGCGCGCGAGGGGTCCGTGTCGTTCGATAGGCTGCTCGGAAGCGAGCCGACACTTTCCTTCGCGGTCGTTACCTTCATCTCGCTGCTCGACCTCTACCGGCGTCTGGTGATCGACCTCGAGCAGGACGAGCTCTTCGGCGAGATCACGATCGTGCGGAAGGTGGGAAGGGATGCCGATGCGCAGCGACCTGGCGAATAGGGTCGAGGCCGTCCTTTTCGTGGCGGAGAAGCCGGTGCCGCGGAACGAGCTCGCGCGCATCGCCGGGGCGACGTCGCGCCAGCTCGACGCCGCGCTCGCCGAGCTCGGAGCGGGCTACGAGGGGAGCGGCCTCCGTCTGCAGCATGACGGCGACGAGTGGCAGATCGTCACGGCGCCCGAGATGGCGCCGGTCGTCGCCGCGTATCTCGGTGCCGACCGCCTGCGTCTCTCGCCGGCGTCGCTCGAGACGCTCGCCGTCGTCGCGTACCGGCAGCCGATCACGCGCGCCGAGGTCGAGGCCGTCCGCGGCGTGAACTGCGACCAGACGATCTACACGCTCATGTCGCGACGGCTCATCGAGGAGCGCGGCCGCAAGGAAGGCCCGGGCCGCCCGATCCTCTACGGAACGACGTGGGAGTTCCTCGAGTGTTTCGGCCTCACGAGCCTCGAGCAGCTGCCGACGGTCTTCGGCCCGGAGGGGATCGCGCCCGTGACCGTCCCTGGGGGACCGGCGGGCGAGCCGGCGTGATCCGACTGCAGAAGGTCCTCGCGGACCGCGGCGTCGCCTCGCGCCGCCACGCGGAAGAGCTCATCGCGGCGGGACGAGTGCGCGTCGAGGGCGAGGTCGTGCGCGAGCTCGGCACGAAGGTGCCGCCGGACGCGCGCATCGAGGTCGACGGGCGCGGCGTGGCCGCGGCGCAGCGCATCCGCTACGTCGCGCTGCACAAGCCCGCGGGGATCGTGTCCAGCGCGCGCGCGGAGCGCGGGCGCTCGAGCGTCACGGATCTCATCGGCGCGCACGAGCGGCTCTACCCGGTCGGACGCCTCGACGTGGACTCCGAAGGGCTCGTCCTCCTGACGAACGATGGCGAGTGGGCCGAGCGTGTGATGCATCCGCGGTACGGCCACGACCGCGAGTACGACGTGACCGTGCGCGGGACGATCACGGAGGAGGCCGTCGCGCGGCTCCGCCACGGCGTCCCCCTCGAAGAAGGGGTGGCGCGCGCGCACCGTGTGACGGTCGTCGCGCGCGACCGGGACGGCGGGAGGCTGCGGCTGGTGCTGCGCACCGGCTGGAAACGGCAGGTGCGCCGCATGTGCGTCGCCGTGGGGCTGCGCGTGCTGCGCCTCGTGCGCACGCGCATCGGCCCGCTGGCGCTCGGCCGTCTGGCGCCGGGGACGTGGCGCGAGCTGACGCCCCGCGAGGTGCGCGCTCTCGCCGGATCCGCGCGCTCCGGTGCCGCGTGAACGCGCGGCCGCGCACGGTCGCGATCGACGGCCCCGCGGGCGCGGGGAAGAGCACCATCGGCGCGCTCGTCGCGGAGCGCCTCGGCTACGTCTTCCTCGACACCGGCGCGATGTACCGCGCGGTCGCGCTCGCGGCGCTCCGGCGGAGCATCGACCCCGACGACACCGAGGGGCTCGGCGCTCTCGCGCGCAAGGTGCGCATCGCGATCGGTCCGCCGACGGTGCGGGATGGGCGCGCGTACACGGTGCTGCTCGACGGCGACGACGTGACCTGGCCGATCCGCTCCGCCGACATCGACCGGACCGTGTCGCAGGTCGCGCGCGTCCCGGCGGTCCGCGACGCGATGGTGGCGCAGCAGCGCACGCTCGCGGGGAAGGGCCGCGTCGTCATGGTCGGACGCGACATCGGGACCGTCGTGCTCCCGGACGCCGAGCGCAAGGTGTTCCTCACCGCGTCGGCGGCCGAGCGCGCCAAGCGTCGCGGCGAGGAGCTCGCGGCACGCGGCGAGGTGCGGCCGCGGCAGGAGCTGCTCCACGAGATCCTGCGGCGCGACCAGATCGACACCGAGCGCACGGTCTCGCCCCTGCGCCCGGCGGAGGACGCGGTCGTCGTCCAGACCGACGGCCTCTCCGTCGGCCAGGCGCTCGAGACGGTGCTGCAGGTGATCACGCGCAAGGCGTAGCGGGATGACCTGGATCGCCCGACCCGAAACGCCCCGCGAACGGCTGTGGCTGTGGAACCTCGGCTTCCCGCTCGTCCGTGCCGTCGCGAGGACGCTCGCGCCGATCCGTGTCGAGGGGTGCGAGCACCTCCCCCAGGCGGGCGCGTACATCGTCGTAGCGAACCACATCGACATGTACGACCCCTTCGCGATCGAGTTCGCGCTCGGCGTGCCGATCCGCTACATGGCGAAGCGCGAGCTGTTCGTCGTACCGGTCCTCGGCTTCATCCTCCGGGCGATCGGCAACTTCCCTGTCCGCCGTGGGGAGAGCGATCGCCGCGCGCTCGAGACCGCGCTGCGCGTGCTCCAGGCTGGCCAGCCGCTCGGGTTCTTCCCCGAGGGCACGCGCTCGAAGGACGGGAGCCTGCGCCGCGGGAAGCCGGGGATCGGCTTCCTCGCGCGCCGGTCGGGCGCATCGATGGTCCCGGTCGCCGTCACGGGCACGCCGCAAGCGGGCGTTCGCATCCCGCCTCGCGGCGACATCGTCGTGCGCGTCGGGCCGCCGTTCACGCTCGCGGATCTGGACGGTCGCGCACTGGACGACCAAGCGCTCGCGGACGCGATCATGGAGCGGATCGCGGAGATGTTGCCGCCTCGGATGCGCGGGGCGTACGGCCAGCACGATCGGCCGTAGCGCGGACCGCTCGCATCACGAGTCGGGCCGCGGTGCGTGTCCCCAGCGAAGGAACTCTGGCGCAAGATCGGCGCCATTCGGCCAGACGATGGTCCCGATCTCGTCGTCGACGGTGACCTGCCGGAAGAGATCCGGGTCCCTGAGCGGCTCGAACACGGGGCCCTTGAGCTCGGGTCCCAGGTCGACGATGCGAACGGCACCGTCATCGAATTCGAGACGCACGACGTAGTCGTGGAGCACCTCGACCTTCGTGACGTGCGGTAGCGGCCTCCGTCCGACGACGACCTCGTGGTCTGCCGAACGCATCATGGCAGCGGCGCGACCTCTACCAGAGGAAGGGCGTTCTCCGATCTGTCCCAGTTCGCTCGTCGGTCGTTCTCGTGCAACTCGGCCCATTCGCGGACGAGACGCAGTGCACGAGGCGGCAGATCGCCGCCGATCACGTCGCCGGAGCCGATGGCGATAGCTGCATCAGCCCCTGCGTAGAACGCGTGGAAATGGGGAGGCAGATGCTCACGCCAGTGCATCGTGATGATGATGCCGTAGAAAGCGCTGATCCGGGGCACCGAGCGATAGATGCGGCCGCGGCTTGCGGCGGGCAGGTCTGCTCGCCCCGCGTGGGACGACCCGTTGCGCAGCGCGGCGACGAGCGAGGCCTCACGTGTACAGCCCCTTGCTTGTTCGCGCCGGCATGCGCTTTCCGCCGATGCTTCTCGCGGGCAAGCAGTCGCTTCGCTTCGGCCCATTCCTGATGGACTACGAGCCTCCCGAGCAGGTCGGGAGCAACGTCGCCATGACGTGGGAGGTGCAGCGTCGTAAGCGACGTCCGAGATGACGAACGCATCTACACTTGTCACATATGCAGGTGCTGCTCGCGCGCGAGAACGGATTCTGTTTCGGCGTGAAGAAGGCCGTCGAGCTGACGGTGGCCGCCGCCGAGACGGGCAAGCGCGTCCACAACCTCGGTCAGGTCGTGCATAACCCCACGATCAGCCGGCGCCTGGCCGAGCGTGGCGTGCAGGTGATCAAGGACGTGGCGCAGGCGGAGGACGGCGTCGTCGTCATCCGCGCCCACGGCGTCCCGCCCGCCGTGCGCAAGGAGATCGAGGACCGCGGCCTCGAGTGCATCGACGCGACCTGCTCGCTCGTCCTGCGCGCGCAGCGGTTCACGAAGCAGCTCGCCGACGAGGGCTACACCGTGATCATCCTCGGGACGCCCGACCACCCCGAGGTCGTGGGGCTGAAGGGGTACGCCGGCGAGACCTACCACATCGTCGAGACGAAGGACGAGTGGGAGAAGCTGCCGAAGATGAAGAAGGCCGGCGTCGTCTCCCAGTCGACGCAGCCGCCGTGGGCGTTCACAGCGCTCGTCGCGCACGTCGCGACGATCGCGCAGGAGATGAAGGTCTTCAACACCGTCTGTCCCGTGACCGTGAAGCGGCAGCACGCGGCGAGCGAGCTCGCCGGCCAGGTGGCGACGATCCTCGTCGTCGGCGGGAAGAACTCCGCGAACACCCGCGAGCTCGTGAACCTCGCGAAGATGCAGGGACGCAGCGCGTACCACATCGAGAGCGCCGACGAGGTCCGCCCGGAGTGGCTCGTGGGCGAAGACACGATCGGCCTCATCGGCGGCTGCTCGACCCCGATGGACACGCTCCTCGAGGTGAAGCAGCGCGTCGAGATGCTCGGCACGCGGGTCCCCCCGGGAGGATCAGAGCCCATCGCGGCAGCCACGGCCTAGTGGCACGCCCGGTCGTCGCGATCGTCGGACGGCCGAACGTCGGGAAGTCGACGCTCTTCAACCGCCTCATCGGTGAGCGCCTCGCGATCGTCGAGGACATCCCCGGCACGACCCGCGACCGCATCTACGGCACCGTCGAGTGGAACGGCCGGGAGATGTCGCTCATCGACACCGGCGGGCTCGACGACGCGAAGGCGGAGATCCCGAAGGCCGTGAAGCGGCAGGCCGAGGCCGCCATCTCGGAGGCCGATCTCATCCTGTTCCTCGCCGACGCGAAGACGGGCATCGTGCCCGTCGACCACGACGTCGCCGATCGGCTCCGCCGCAGCGGCAAGCCCGTGATCCTCGTCGCGAACAAGGCCGACTCCTGGCGCGGCGAGGCCCAGGCCGCGGAGTTCTACGAGCTCGGGCTCGGAGACGTGCACGCGGTGTCGGCCCTCGCGGGGCACGGCACGGGCGATCTCCTCGATGCCGTCATCGCCAAGCTCCCGCCGGAGCGCACCCCGGAGGAGGAGACGGCGGAGCCGCGCATCGCGATCGTCGGGCGGCCGAACGTCGGGAAGTCGAGCTTCCTCAACCGGCTCGTCGGCGAGGAGCGCGCCGTCGTCGGCGAAAAGCCCGGGACGACGCGCGACACGATCGACACGACGCTCGAGCACGGTGGCCGGCGCGTCCGCCTCGTCGACACCGCGGGCATCCGCCGCCGCGGCCGGATCGAGCAGGGCATCGAGCAGTACGCCCTGCTCCGGACGATCCACGCGCTCGAGCGCGCCGACGTCGCGATCCTGCTCGTCGACGCGACGGAGGGGATCACCGCGCAGGACACGCACATCGCGGGATACGCCATCGAGGCCGGCGTCGGGCTGGTCCTCGGAGTGAACAAGTGGGATGCTGTCGAGCGGAGCGAGGATCGGACGCACGAGATGGAGCAGATCATCGCCCGCGAGTTCCACTTCGCGCCGTGGATGGGCCATCGCTTCGTGTCGGCGAAGACGGGGCGCAACGTGACCGGCACGCTCGACGACGCGGTCGCCATCGTCGAGGTCCGCACGCAGCGCGTGCCCACGGCCGACCTGCACCGCCTGCTCATCGAGGCGATCGCGGCGCATCCGCCACCGTCGGACAAGGGCCGGCAAGTACGCTTCCGGCACGTGACGCAGGGACGGGAAGCTCGACCGACGTTCGTCTTCTTCGTGGATCGGCCGGAGGCCGTCCACTTCACATACCAGCGCTACCTCGAGAACAAGATCCGCGAGCAGTTCGAGTTCCTGGGGACGCCGATCAAGATCGAGCTGCGCGGCAGCCGCGAATGAACGGCAGCGACGCGGTCGTCGTCGCGCTCCTCCTCGTCCTCATCGCCGTCGCGTCGTACGGCATCGGCTCGATCTCGAGCGGGTACCTCGTCGGTCGCATCTACCGCAACGTGGATCTGCGCCGCGTCGGGTCGGGGTCGACCGGCGCGACGAACACGTTCCGCACGCTCGGCCCCGGGGCGGGGGTGCTCGTCGCGCTCTTCGACGTCGCGAAGGGCGCGCTCGCGGTGTGGGTCGCGCGGCTCATCGTCACGTCTCCGCCCGATCTGCTCAGCGTCGCGCAGGCGATCGCGGCCGCCGGTGCGGTCGTCGGGCACTGCTGGCCGGCATTCCTCGAAGGCCGGGGCGGCCGCGGCGTCGCGACCGCGTTCGGCGGGCTCGTGTTCATCGCGACGCCCGCGTGGATCGGCGCGGTGCTCGCGTTCTTCCTCGCGCTCGCGGCCACGCGCATCGTCTCCGTGAGCTCGCTGGCGTCGGTCGTCGGCGGGGTCGGCGGGTACGTCCTGCTCGCAGCCCTTGGCCTGACGCCGTTCCACCCGGCGACGCTCGCGTTCACGCTCGTCGCGGGCTCGATCATCGTCTGGCGCCACCGCCCGAACATCGAGCGGCTCATGCGCGGCGCGGAGCCCAGGATCCTCACATGACGAACTACCGGGGGGCTCCGCCCCCCGAGGACCCCCCACGTCGGTCGGCTCGACCTGAGGTCGCCGTCCTGCAAGCGGGCTCGTGGGGGACGACCCTCGCGACGATCCTCGCGCGCGATGGCGGCCGCTCGGTCCGCTTGTGGACGCGGGATCCGCGGCAGGCCGAGGAGATCGCCGCGCGCCGGGAGAACCGTCGGTACCTCCCCGGGATCCGGATCCCCGATAGCGTCGACGTCACGTCCGACCTCGACCGGGCGCTCGAGGCGCTCGACCTCATCGTCGCGGTCCCCGCGGGCGGCGTGCGGGCGTTCCGGGATCGCGTGGCGCCGGTCCTGCGTCCCGAGCACCGGATCCTCTCGGCCACGAAGGGCCTCGCGGACGACGGCTCGCGCATGAGCCAGCTGTGGTCGCAGGCCGTCGGCGCATCGCGCGTCGCGGTGCTGTCGGGCCCGAACATCTCGCGCGAGATCGCGGCGGGCCTGCCGTCACCGACCGTCGTCGCCTCCGATGACGTGTCGACCGCGCGGCACTTCCAGGCCCTCGTGGGCACGCGCATGTTCCGCGCGTACACGAACGACGACGTCGTCGGCGTGGAGCTGTGCGGCGCCCTTAAGAACATCGTCGCGCTCGGCGCCGGCGCGATCGACGGCATGGGCTACGGCGACAACGCGAAGGCCGGATTCATGACGCGCGGCCTCGCCGAGATCGTGCGGTTCGCCTTCACGCAGGGCGCGAACCCGCTCACCGCCGCGGGCCTCGCGGGGTTCGGCGACCTCATCGCCACGTGCATGAGCAAGCACTCGCGGAACCGCCTCGTCGGTGAGCTCCTCGCGAGCGGGAGCACGATCGAGCAGGTGCGGGAGCGTCTCGGCGGTCAGGTGGCCGAAGGCATCGGCACCACCGAGGCGACCTACGCGGCCGCGAAGCGCTCCGGTGTCACGATGCCGATCACGGAGCAGACCTACCTCGTCCTCTTCTCGGGGCGACCGATCCGCGACGCGATGCGCGACCTCATGGACCGCGAGCGCGGCGAGGAGATCGCGGGGCCGCTCGCGGACGTCGCGCGCCTCGTCTCCCAGCTCTCCGCCGCACGCCGCGAGCCCAGCGCGGCACCCGTCCGTCAGCCCTCCTAGGGGCGGGACCGTGCTGCGGCTCCTGATCTGCGCGCTGCTCGTCGGCGCCTGCACCGCCGCACCGGTGCCGGTGCCATCGCTCGCGCCGCTCGCGCAGCCGACGCCGCGCGCGACGCGGCCGGTGAGCGTGCACGTCGTCGGTCCGGCCGGCAGCGTCGCCGAAGCGAAGGTATGCGCGACGCGCATCGGCGGCGAGGAGCAGTGCGGGACGACGGGTACCGACGGCAAGACGACCGTCCGCCTCCTGCCCGGCACCTACGCGGTGCGCGCGATCCCGCCGCAGGGGAAGCGCCTCGACGAAGGCGTCGCGAACGTCGACCTGAGCGAAGGCGCGAGCGTGATCGTCACGCTCGAGGGCAAGGCCACGATCTCCGGGGCCGTCCGCGACGAGGTGAAGGCGCCGCTCCGCGAGGCGAAGGTGTGCGCGCACGCCGCGACCTCGGCGGCGGTGAAGTGCGCGCTGACGAACTCCGATGGCACGTACACCGTCGAGGTGCGCCCCGGGATCCACAAGATCGAGGTCGTCGGGCCACCCGGCTCACGGATGCTGGGTCAGTGGGCGCGCGGCCGGCTCGGCTCGTTCGAGGCCGACGTCATCGACACCCGCGCCCAGGACGTGACCGGGGTCGATCTCACGCTGGTGCGCGGGGTCGTCCTCTCCGGCGTGGTCATGGCGGCGCGCGACGGCACGGCGGTGAAGGAGGCGCAGGTGTGCACGTACCCGCTCGCGGCGCCGCTCGGCTGGGACTGCGAGCTCACCGACAAGAACGGGCGCTATGCGGTCCTCCGCGAGCCCGGCGTGTACTGGGTGTGGACCGTCCCACCCGAGGAGCGCGGCTCGCGCCTCATGTACCAGCGCTACGACCGCGTGCTCGAGGGCGTGAACGCGACGCCGTTCCAGCTCACGCGGGATGCGACGCTGGACGTCGCGCTCACCGAGGGAACGGTGGTGCGCGGCCGCGTCACCGCGACCGACGGCGAGCCCGTCGTCGTGGCCCTCGTGTGCCTCGACACGCCCTTCCCGACCGGCCGCATCTGCCGCCACACGGGAGACGACGGGGCGTACGAGATCGCGACGCGCCCCGAGACGTACGTCTTCAGCGTGTACCCGCCGGACGGCAGCGATGTGATCGCCGGGTTCTATCCGAACGCGGAACCCGACTGGACGAGGGCGGGCGAGGTGCGCGTCGGGCGGACGGACACGCGCCTCGACATCGTGCTGCCGCGCGGCGTGCGCCTGACCGGGACGGTCCGCGACGCGCGCGGCGCGCCCGTCGAGGGCGCGACGATCAACGTGAACGACGGCGCGCTCCCGCGGTACTTCGGGAGCACGGACCTCCAGGGCCGCTACAGCGTCGCGGTGCGGCCGGGGCCGGTCTACACGATCGACGTGTTCCCGCCGCGCGCCTCGCCGTCGCTCGCCGTCATGGGCCAGGCGATCGCGGTCACCGGCGACACCGGGTATGACGTGACGCTGCCGGACGCGCAGCCGGAGTAGAGCGCAGGACCGCTTGCGCGCCTGCTAGTACGATGCGGCGAGATCGCTCGAGGAGGGAAGCACGATGTCGCCCGAGGTCCTCATCGTCACGCGCTGGATCCACTTCGTCGCCGGGATCACGTGGATCGGCCTGCTCTACTTCTTCAACCTCGTGAACGTCCGCGCCATGGCGAGCATCGATCAGATGGCGCGGCCGCACGTCGTCACCACGCTCCTCCCGCGCGCGCTCGCGTGGTTCCGCCATTCGGCGTGGGTCACGGTGCTCGCGGGCCTCGTCATGATCTACGGCATCTACTGGGCGAACGGTGACGTCGTCGGCTCGAAGAGCTCGCGCACGATCCTCGTGGGGATGCTGCTCGGCCTCGCGATGCTCGGCAACGTCTGGGGCGCGATCTGGCCGAACCAGCGCAAGATCATCGCGGCGACGCGCGCTGGCGAGAAGCCGGACCCGGCGTGGGGTCGCATCGCGCTCTATGCGTCGCGGGCGAACGTGACGATGTCGTTCCCGATGCTGTTCTTCATGGCGAGCTCGTCACACAGCCCGCTCGATGACGCGGGGATCGGCATCGCGCTCGTCGTGCTCGGAGCGCTCGGGTTCGCGACGGTCATGGCCGTGCAGAAGTGGTGGGCGGTGCGGTTCTGACCCGGGCTACTTGACCGTCAAGGGGGAATGCATCCCGAGCTGGTAATGGGTCGGGACGTTGCAGATGACGACGTACTGGCCCGCGGGCAGCTCGAGGCGGAGGTTGCGGCTCTGGCCGGTCGGCACCTCGTTCACGCTGCCGACCTTGCCGTCCTCCTTCGCCTTCCCGGTCTGGCCGTCGAGCGGGATCTTGTCGGCGGCGAGGTCGGTCTTGAGGACGATGAGATCGTGCGCGGTGGTGCCGACGTTGCGCGCGATGAACGTGACGGTCCCGGCCTTGACCTCGGTCGCCGTCAGGCCCATCACGAACTCCTTCATGTCCGCGCGGATCTGTCCCTTCGACACGTCGGCCTCGGGGGCAGGCGCCGCGCACGCGGCGACGAGGGTGATCGCGATCGGCAGGACGGCGAGGCGACGCACGCTCGCAGTATCACCGACGCGGGCACATCTTTCAGGGAGCGGCGGCGCGAGCCTCCTCGGCGTCGGCCACCCCGGGCATCCGCATAGCGGCATCGCCCGTACCATCGTCGTATGGCCGATGTGACGTGCGTGCGGTGTGGTCAGACGCGCGAAGGCGCGGGACGCGTCGGACTACCGGGTGCGCTCGGCGACGACATCGAGCGCTCGATCTGCACGGAGTGCTGGAAGGAATGGCTCCAGACGCAGATCCGCGTCATCAACCATTACGGGCTGCGTCCGGCGCTGAAAGAGGATCGCGAACGGCTCTACGGGCTCACGCGCGAGTTCCTCGGTCTGCCCGGCGCGGCGGCGCGAGAGCGACGATGAAGCGCGCGGAGCGGCGCGGCTTCTACGGCGAGGACCCCGAGCTGCGCAAGGAGTTCTTCCACCTGACGGGCCCAGCGCGGTCGGACTGACGCCGATGGCGGCGTCGCCCCCCCGCCTGCCGACCATCACGACGCTCCTCGACGAGGCACCCGGCGAGGCGATGCCGCTGTCGCCGGCGCTGCGCGACACGTACGGCGGCGACCTGCGCTTCCCCGAGCGGCGGCCGTACGTCTTCGCGAACTTCGTGTCGACGATCGATGGGCTCGTGTCCTTTGGCGAGCCCGGTCGCGCCAGCGCGCGGTTCGTCAGCGGAGGCAGCCCGGGGGACCGCTTCGTCATGGGGCTGCTGCGCGCGTGTGCCGAGGTCGTGCTCTCCGGCGCGGGGACGCTCCGCGTGGAGCGCAAGGTCACGTGGACGCCGTGGCAGATATATCCCGGGGCCGAGGCGCTCTACCGCGAGCTGCGGCGGGCGCTCGGCCGGCCCGACCGCGTCCGCGTCGTGGTCGTCAGCGCGAGCGGCGATCTCGACCTCTCGCTCCCCGTCTTCACATCCGACGAGGTCGAGCCCGTGGTCGTCACGGGGCTGCGTGGCGCGGAGCGTCTCGCGTCAGTGGGTACCGGCCGCGTGCGCGTGCGCGCCGTCGGGAGCGGCGACGCTCCACTGATGCGCGAGGTCATCGACGCGGTCGCGGGCGATGCGGGCGGCCTCATCCTGTCGGAGGCGGGGCCGAATCTGTTCGGGCAGATGCTCCGCGAGCGCGTCGTCGACGAGCTCTTCCTCTCCGTCGCGCCGCGGATCGCGGGCCGGTCGGCGGATCGTCCGGGCGTCGCGCTCGTCGACGGCACGACCTTCGGTCCCGACGATGCGCCGTCGGCGCGGCTCGTCAGCGCGCGCCGCACCGACGACGGCCTGCAGCTCTTCCGCTACGCCTTCGATCGCTGACGCCCGCTGCGCAGCTCCTCCTCCGTCTACGGGATCTTCTTGCTGGCCGTACCCGCCAGGGTGGTGATCGATGTGAGCAGCGCGTCGCTCGACTTCGTGCGCGAGGCCGCCTGGATCGTGAAGTACTGCGTGCCGCTCAGGACGAAGATGCTGGCAGCGCCGGCCATGCCGGTCGGGATGGTGGCCTTCACGGTGAAGGCGCTCTCACCGACGCCGCTGACGCTCGTCATGCCGGGCACGAGCTTCATGAGGGTCTCGAAGTCGGCCTTCGAGAGGTTCTTCGGGCCGAGCGCGATCGCGAGGGTGCCGTCCGCCGACGTGTACACGCACGACGAGACGATGATCCCCGGCACGGGCAGGTCGACGCGTGACGGCGACCCGGTGAGGGTGCCGATCACGGCCTCGACATCGGAACGGCTGACCAGCTGACCCAGGTCGACGCCGACCGACGAAGCGCCGGCCGTCCCGGGCGCGAGCCCGCTGGTGCTGGCGCACTCGGAGGTCCCGGCGGCTGCCGCTCCGGCCGTCGTGCTCGGCGACCCGGTCGCGACGGCGATCGTCGCCGCTGGGCCGGCGGCGGTCCCGACCGCCGCCGGTGATGGGGTAGCCCCCGGCGTACCGGTGGTGCCACAGGCTGCTGCGAAGAGGAATGCGAGTGCTGTTGACGCGATGTGTGTCCTTCTCATGGGGGATCGTTCAGGCACCTGCCATGCCTGTCGCGGCACGTTCGGTGCATCTGTGACGGAGCCGTGACATCCGCGGCACCCGCGCGCGTGTTCCGCCGCGTTACACGCCGCACCGCGCGCGCGATCGCGGCCGCGTTGATGGCATACGGGATCGCGGGCGCGCTCCTCGTGCTCGTGTTGTCGCTCGCGGTCGCGCCGGCCATGGGAGCGATCGATGCGCTCGCACGGTCGTCCGCGGACGTGCAGCGAACGCTCACGACGACCCGCGATGCGTTCGACGGGTTCGGCGTGAGCTTGGTCGAAGCGCGGCTCAGCGCCCGGCGGGCCGCGACGACCGCCCGCTCGACCGCGGCGACGGCGAAGCAGCTCGCCGACGCGATGGGCGTGAGCATCTTCGGGGCACGGCCGCTGCTCCAGATCGCGACCGGATTCGACCAGCAGAGCTCGGATCTCGAGGCGCTCGCGACCGAGCTCGACAAGCTCGCGTCAGCGCTCCAGCGCGATGAGCGCGACGTCACCGTGCTGCGCGACCAGATGGACGTGCTCCGCGAGCGCGCGGCCGTGATCGGCGTGATGACCGCGCCGACCGTGCCGATCGCGCCGATCCTCTACGCCCTGCTCGCCTGGATGGGCGTGCAGGCGGTCGCGGCGATCGGGGCCGGCGTCGCGCTCTGGCGCTCCGAGAGCGCGTCGTCCTAAGCGGTCCGGAGCACCCCGCGCAGGCGGAGCGCGCAGAGCAGGAACAGGCTTCCGCCGATGCCCGCGAGCGCGCTCAGCATCCACGGCTCGCGCGCGGCGCCGCGCAGCATCTCGTCCTGGAACAGCGCGATGCCGTAGGTCGCGGGCAGCGCGTACGCGATCGCGCGCACGGGCATCGCGAACTCGTTGACGGACAGAACGAACCCGCTGAAGAACACCGTGAAGAGCAGCACGAGCATCGAGAGCTGGACGGCCTGCCGCTCCGAGTCCGACACGAGCGAGATCAGGAGGCCGAGCCCGAGCGTCGCGAACGTGAGGAGGCCGACCGCGAGCGCGAACGCCGGGAAGGCTCCGCGGAACGGGATCCCGAGGCCGACGGTCGTCGCGAGCACCACGGCGACGGTCACGAAGACGCTGAGGACCGCGTATGCGAGGTACTTGCCGGTCAGCAGCTCGACGGCGCCGATCGGCGAGACGCGGAAGATGTCGATCGCGCCGGACAGGCGCTCGCGGACCATCGATAGCGCCGTCAGCGTCATCCCAAGGTGCTGGAGGACGAGGGCGAGCACCGCAGGAGCGAAGAACGTGAGCATCGCCGGCTTCACCGGCGCGCGGTCGACGACGACGCCCTTGAACGGGTGCGCGACCACGTCGGGCGGGATGCTCGGCGCCTGCGCGCCCGCCGCGGTCAGCCGCGCGTAGCCCTGCGTCGCGGCCGACCGGATGATCTCGGCATTCAGCTCGCGGACGATCTGCTCGGCGACGACGAGGATCGCGCCATGCATCGTCGGGTCGAGCTCGTTCGTCTCGACCGTGAGGGTG
>DASWDY010000196.1:0-4696 GCA_036395035.1 Candidatus Limnocylindria bacterium | reverse complement strand
CCGCTCGCGAGGTCGTACATGCGCAGGTGGTCCCACTGCTCGCTGTTCGTGACGGAGAAGAACAGCTCGTTCGGTCGCGCCCCGGCCATCGCGAGGTCGTGCTGCGGCACGCCGACCATGAGGGGCGGGAGGAGCTTCCATGTCCCCGCCTCGATGCGCGCGATCTGGCCGTCACGCTCGTGCCCGACGAAGAGCGTCGTGCTGTCGGGGTGCCAGAGCAGGTCGTGCGGCTGCTTCCCGACACGGACGCGCGCGAGCTCCTTCAGCTCGTACGGGTCGACGATCGAGATCGAGTTCGCGAGCCGGTTCGCCGCGGCGATCCAGCGGCCGTCCGGCGAGACCGAGATGTTGTGCGGGAACCGGCCCACCGCGATCGTGCCGACGACCGCGTACTCCTTGCCGCTGCTCTCGAGGACCGTGAGGTTGTCCTTGCTCTCGGATGCGACGAACACGCGCAGCTTCGAGAAGGGTCGCGGCGTCGCTGTCGGCGATGGGGCCACGCTCGGCGCGGCGGTGGCCTCCACGCTCGGCGCGGGCTGGGCCACCGGGGATGGCGTGACGGAGGCGACGGGGGCACCGCGCTGCGGCGCGGCGCCGCAGGCGACGAGGAGCACCGCGGCCGCTAGCGCGAGCGGCCGCCCCACCGAGTGCACGCGCGCAGCGTCACGAACGATCGTGTCAGGGCCGCTTCGATCCAGTGACGCCGCGCGGCGTTAGGAACGGGCGCGGAGCGCGTCGTCGATCGCGTGGGCGGCGCGCTTCCCCGCGCCCGCGGCAAGGATGACCGTCGCAGCGCCGGTGACGGCGTCGCCGCCCGCGAACACGCCCGCGCGCGACGTCAGCCCGGTGCGCTCGTCCGCGACGAGGCAGCCCTCGTCGTTCGTCAGCAGCCCTGACGTCGTGCGCGTCAGGAGCGGATTCGGCGTCGTGCCGAGCGCGAGGATGACGCTGTCGACGGCGATCTCGTGCTCCGATCCGGGGACCGCGACGGGCCGGCGGCGGCCGGAGGCGTCCGGCTCGCCGAGCTCCATCCGCTGGCAGCGGAGGGCGCGCACGCTCCCCTTCTCGTCGCCGAGGATCGCGACCGGGTTCGTCAGCCAGTGGAAGCGCACGCCCTCTTCGACCGCGTGCCGGTACTCCTCGACGCGCGCGCTCATCTCCTTGTCGCTGCGCCGGTAGACGATCGACGCCTCGGCCGCGCCGACGCGGAGCGCGGTGCGCACGGAGTCCATCGCGGTGTTCCCCGCCCCGATGACGGCGACGCGCTTCCCGACGACGACCGGCGTGTCCGCCTCGCTCGGGTCGTAGCCGCGCATGAGGTTCACGCGCGTGAGGAACTCGTTCGCCGACATCACGCCGCCGAGGTCCTCGCCGGGGATGCCGAGGAACTGCGGCAGGCCGGCGCCGGTGCCGACGAAGACCGCCGTGTACCCGAGCCGTCCGAGCAGGTCCTCCATCGTGATGGTCCGGCCTACGAGCACGTTGCACTCGAAGCGCACCCCGAGGTGCCGCAGGCCCTCGATCTCCCAGTCGAGGATCCCCTTCGGCAAGCGGAACTCCGGGATGCCGTAGCGGAGGACGCCGCCCGGCGCGTGCAGCGCCTCGTACACCGTCACCGCGTAGCCGAGCCGGGCGAGCTCGCCCGCGCAGACCAGACCCGAGGGACCGGAGCCGATGACGGCGATCCGCTCGCGCTTCGTCACCGTCGCGGCGCTGCGGTACGGCTGCGTGCGCTCCCAGTCGGCGACGTAGCGCTCGAGATGGCCGATCGCGACGGGGGCGAAGCGGATCGCGACGTTGCAGCGCGCCTCGCACTGCGACTCCTGCGGGCACACGCGGCCGCAGATGGCCGGCAGCGGATTGGCCGTGCGCAGGATCTTCGCCGCCTTCGCCATGTCGCCCGCGACGATCTCGTGGATGAAGTCGCGGATCGGGATGTTGACGGGACAGCCTTCGACGCAGAGCGGGTCCTGGCAGCGCAGGCAGCGCTCGGCCTCGAAGACGGCATGGAACGTCCGGTAACCCTCGTTCACCTCGCCGAAGTCGTGCGCGCGGAGCTCAGGCTCCCGCGTCGGCATCGGCGTCTTGTCGGCGCGCTTGATCGGCATCTCTCTCAGAGCCCCGGGTGCTCGTGCATGGCCTTGAGGCGCGCCCAGCGCCGATCGGTCTCGGCCTGGATGCCCCCGACGACCTCGGAATCGGCGGGCGTGAGGAGGTGGCGCGTCTTGCCCATGAGCCCGAGCCAGTCCTTCACCGGGCGACGGCGTCCATTCGCGTCGGGGTCGTACGTCAGCGACGTGATGCCGTGCTCGACCTCGTACAGCGGGAAGAAGCACGAGTCGATGGCCGCCTGCAGCACCGGCTGCGCGGCGTCGTCCTCGGTCCGCCAGTTCAGCGGGCAGTACGACAGGATCTTCCCGTACACGAGGCCCTCGCTGTTCGCGTAGACCTGCGCCTTCGCGACCTTGCGCATGAGGTCCTCGGGGTATCCCTCGCTCGCGGTGAACACGTACGGCAGGTGGCACGCGGCGAAGATCTGCGCGGTGTCCTTGTGGTGGTAGCGCTTGCCCGTGCCGGCGCGTCCGATCTCGCTCGTCGACGTGCGATGGCCGAGCGGCGTCGAGTACGACAGCTGCGCGCCGGTGTTCATGTATCCCTGGTTGTCGTACTCGAGCAGCATCATGCGGTGGTTGCGGTGCGCGGCGCCGAGGGCCGCGCCCATCCCGATGTCCATCCCGCCGTCGCCGCTCACCATCACGAACGTGATGTCCTTCGACGCCGGCAGCTCGCCGCGACGGACGCGCTCGTGGTACATCTCGACGAGGCCCGAGAGCGTCGCGGCGCCGTTCTGGAAGAGGTTGTGGACGTAGTTGACGCGGTGGGCCGTCGCCGGATAGCCCGTCGTGACGACCATCGCGCAGCCGGTCTGGAACAGCATCACGACGTCGCCCTCGAGGGCGCGCCCGACCTGACGCAACGTCGGGAAGATCCCGCAGCCCGGGCACGCGCCATGGCCGGGCGCGATGCGGCTCGGGACCTCCGTCATCTTCCAGAGCGGCGCGAGCTCGACGTGCAGCTTCCCGTCGCCGTTCGACCGCACCGTGGCCATCCCGCGTGGGATGTCCGCGCCCGTGATCGGCGGCAGTCCGGGACGTGGGCCGCGACCGGGTACGCCCGCCGTCGCGCCGTGATACGCGAACGGGACCTCGACGTGGCCGCTCCGCGCGGCGGCGGCGGCGACGTCGAAGAACGCATTCGCGTCGGCGGCGTAGAAGTCCTTGCCGCCGAGGCCGTAGACGCGTGAGGCGACGAGCGTGCGGTTGAGCGGGTCCTGCTGAATGGCCGCGCGCACCTCGAGCGAGAGGTTCCCGCCGCCCGCGCCGTACGAATCGGCGCGGTCGCCGATGGTCACGGCGGGCACGTCGCGCAGCGCATCGCGGATCTCCGCGGCCGGGAACGGACGCAGCACGTTCGGCGACAGCACGCCGGCGCGATCGCCCTTCACGCGGCGCTCGTCGGCCACGCCCTTCGCCGTCTCGGCGGCGGAGTTGAGCAGGACGAGCGCCGTGTCCGCGTCGTCCATCCGGTACGCGTCGACGAGCGGATACGCGCGGCCGGTCAGGGCCGCGAGCTCGGCGAGGACCTCGGGGATGACGCGCCGCGCCGCCTCCATGGCCTCCGAGAGCTGCACCTTGTTGTTGATGAGGTCCGGGTCGTTCATGTACGGCCCGTACGTCGCGGGGTGCTCCAGGTCGAGCGGCGTCGGCCACGCCGGGCGCTCGCCGATGAACGCGCGGGCCGTCGCGGGATCCGCGAAGACCTCGATGCGCCGCTTCTGATGGCTCGTGAAGAACCCGTCGTACACGACCATCACCGGGAGCCGCACGTCGGGGTGCTCGCCGATGCGCACCGCGGCGAAGTTCATGTCGTACACCGCCTGCGGGTCGCGCGCGAGCAGGATGATCCACCCGGTGTTCAGCGCGTAGTAGATGTCCGAGTGGTCGCCGCGGATGTCGAGCGGCCCCGACACCGTCCGCGCGGCGATGTTGAGCACCATCGGCACGCGCGTCCCCGACTGGACGGGGAGCTGCTCGAGCGAGTAGAGGAGACCCTGCGAGCTCGTCGCGTTCAGCACGCGCCCGCCGCCGAGCGCCGCGCCGTACGAGATGCCGGCGGCGCCGTGCTCGCCGTCACCGGCGATCAGCACGATCTCGTGCTTCCCGTCGGCCTGCGCCTTCGAGAGGTTCTCCGCGACCTCGGTCGACGGCGTGATCGGGAAGTAGCCCATGACGTGGAAGTTGATGTCGCGCGCCGCGCGCGCGGCCGCCTCGTTCCCGCTGAGGAACTCGAGCGCCTGCACCGGCGTGGTCGTGGCGACGGCGCTCATGCGATCACCCCCGGGAAGAGCGGGACGCGCAGCCGATCCGCGAGGCCGGGCGTCTCGGTCTCCTTCGAGAGCGCGCCGGTCGGACACGACTCGACGCAGCGCATGCAGCCTTTGCAGTAGCGGTAGTCGATCCCGCGGAGCTCGCGCTCGTACTTCCCGCCGGCCGCTCCGGCGTCCCAGACGAAGCAGAGGTCCGGGCACACGATGTCGCAGCTCGCGCAGTGGACGCACTTCTCGATGTCGAGCACGGGCATCGTCCCGGTCCGCGACCACGACATGTCGTTCCAGGCGGTGTTGCCCGGGAATGGG
>DASWDY010000195.1:0-6934 GCA_036395035.1 Candidatus Limnocylindria bacterium | reverse complement strand
AGCCCTAAGCGCTAGCCTTCGGCGAGGTGGACCGGAGGGGCCGGCTCGCGGCGCTCATCGCGCATCACGCCGACCCCATCGGCCACCTCGTCGGGATCCTCTCCGGCGCGCGCCCCCGCTTCCGCGACGGCTGCTTCCGCTATGTGAGCGACCGCGGGCTCGCGCGGCTCATCCTGTCGCGACGCGGCTATTCCGCGATCACGTTCGGTCACGTCATCGTCGCCGCGGGCGAGCCGCCCGAGCGCATCTGGCGCCACGAGCTCCGTCACGTCACGCAGTACGAGGCTCTCGGGTGCGCCTTCCTTCCGCTGTACCTGCTCCTCTATCGACGCCACGGCTACGGCGCGCATCCGCTGGAGCGCGACGCATCGACCCCGACTACGCTTTTCGGCTAGATGGCCGACCGCTATGACATCGCGATCCTCGGCGGCGGACCCGGCGGCTACGTCGCCGCGCTCCACGCCGGGGTCCGCGGCGCGAAGGTCGCGCTCATCGAGAAGGACCGTGTCGGCGGGACGTGCGTGACCGTCGGCTGCATCCCCTCGAAAGCCCTTCTCGACACGAGCCACGTCTACTGGATGGGCACGCACGCGGCGGTCTCGGGCCTGCACCTCGCCGGCGACTTCGATCTCCCGAAGGCCATGGCGCGCAAGGACCAGGTCGTGAAACAGCTCGTCGGCGGCATCGAGCAGCTCCTGAAGGCGCGCAAGGTCGACCTCATCAAGGCCGAGGGCGAGCTCGTCTCGCCGAGCGAGATCCGCCTCACGGGGAACGGGCCGACGAGCGTGCAGGCGAACGCGACCATCGTCGCGACCGGCTCCACGGTCGCCTTGCCCCCGATCCAGGGCCTCGCCGAGGCGAAGCCGCTCGACAACGTCGGCGCGCTCGACCTGCGTGAGACCCCGAAGCGGCTCGTCGTCATCGGCGGCGGCGTCGTCGGGATGGAGCTCGGCGCCTTCTACTCGGAGATCGGCGCCGACGTCACGGTCATAGAGATGCTCCCGATGCCGCTCGCGGGGTCGGACCCCGACCTCGTGCGCTTGCTCGTGAAGGCGCTCGAGTCGCACGGCCGGTTCCGCGTGGTCACCAACGCGAAGGTCACGGCGGTCGAGCGCCGCAAGGGCGGCGCCGCGGTCGTCACCGCCGAGGTCGAGGGGAAGCCGCAGACGTTCGAGGGGGACGAGATCGTCCTCGGGGCGGGCCGCGTGCCGAGCGTGAAGGGTGCGGATCACGCGGGGCTCGCGATGGGCAAGCGCGGCGTCCAGGTCGACGACCACATGCGGACGAGCGTCGGCGACGTGTATGCGATCGGGGACTGCACCGCCGCGTCGTTCGAGAACCGCGGGATGCTCGCCCACGTCGCGTCGACGCAGGGCGAGGTCGCGGTCGACACCATCCTGGGCGAGGACGTGAAGATGGACTACGACGTCGTGCCGAGCGTCGTGTACACGCACCCGGAGCTCGCGTCCGTCGGCCTGAGCGAGGCCGCGGCGAAGGAGCGGTACGGCGAGGGGAACGTGAAGGCCGCGCGGTTCCCGTTCCGCGCGTCGGGGCGCGCGCTCGCGCTCGGCGAGAGCGACGGCATGACGAAGCTCATCACCACAGGGAGCGACCACCGCATCGTCGGCGTGCACGTCATGGGACCGCAGGCGAGCGAGCTCATCGCCGAGGCGACGCTCGCGATCCGCCTCGAGGCGACGGCCTACGACATCATCGCGACGATCCACTCGCATCCCACGCTCGCCGAGACGCTCCGCGAGGCCGCGCTCGTCGCGGTCGGGAAGGCGATCCACACCGCGAGCCGCTGATCAGCGCGAGGGCACGGCCTCCGACGCGATCCACCGATAGCGGTGCTCCGGCCGGCCCGCGGACCCGTAGCGCAGCGTCAGCTCGACCTTCCCGGAGCGGACGAGGTGGTCGAGATACCGCCGTGACGTGACGCGGCTCAGGCCGGTACGGTCCGCGACCTCGATGGCGGACAGGTCCGCGCGCGCCGCGCGCAGCGTCCGGAGGACCAGGTCGAGCGTCGCGCTCGAGAGACCCTTCGGGAGCGATGCCGTACCGGAGCGCAGCGTGCCGACGACGCGGTCCACCTCGGCCTGGTCCACCTCGCGCATGCGCGCGAGCTGCGTGCGCATCGCCGCGTAGCTCTCGAGCTTCTCGCGGAAGGTGTTGAACTCGAACGGCTTCACGAGGTAGTGCACGGCCCCGGCCTGCAGCGCCTCGCGCAGCGTGTCCACGTCGCGCGCCGCGGTGATCGGGATCACGTCGACGTGGGTCCGCCCGGTCGCGCGGATGCGCCGCAGCACGTCGAGCCCCGACCCGTCGGGCAGGTAGATATCGAGCAGCACGAGGTCGACGTGCAGCCGCTCGATCAGGTCGACGGCGCTCTCGACGGTCCGTGCCTCGCCGACGACCTCGAAGCCGCCGACGCGCTCGAGGTACCCCCGGTGGATCGACGCGACGTGGACGTCGTCCTCGACGATGACCGTGCGGATCACGCCGTCACCTTCTCGCGCGGGAGCGACGCCGTGAACACCGCTCCGCCGTCGTTCGTGACGCGCACCCAGCCGCCGCGCTTGCGCGTGACCTCGTCGACGAGCGCCAGACCGATGCCGAAGTGACCAGCCTTCGACGTCGCGCCCTCGCGGAAGATCTCGCTCGCTGCCGCCGGAGCCACGCCTGGCCCTGAGTCGCGCACGCGCACCTCGACGCCGTCGGCGTCCCCGCGGACGGAGACCTCGACCCAACCGCGTGCCGGCGCGACCGCGTCGATCGCGTTGTCGACGAGGTTCCCGATGACCGTCACGAGGTCGCGGGCGTCGCCGGCGTCGGCGGGCAGCCGCGCGTCGTCGGCGAGGCGCAGCTGCACGCCGCGCTCGGAGGCGACGGCCGCCTTCGCGAGCAGCAGCGCGGCGACGACCGGGTCGGCGATCCGCGCCTGGATGAGGTCGACGAGCTCCTGGTGCACGAGCGAGGTCTCGGTGATGAACCGGACCGCCTCCTGGTACCGGCCGAGCTCGATGAGCCCGGCCACGGTGTGGAGCTTGTTCGCGAACTCATGGGTCTGCGCACGCAGGGCGTTCGTCAGGCGCCTCACGTTGTCGAGCTCCTGGCGCTCTTCGAGGAGCGTCGCGATCTCGCTCGATCCGAGGTCGAACGTCTGCTGCCGCAGGCGTCGCGCGAGCGCGATCGAGCCGGTGAGCCCGAGCGCGAGCGCGACGAGCACGGTGCCCGCGATGAACGGCAGCGTCGCGGCGACGTCGGACGCGAGCTCCTCCTCGAGGAACCCCAGCGAGACGATCCCGATGACCTGGCCGCTCCGGTCGAGCACGGGCACCTTCGCACGGACGGAGACGCCGAGCGTCCCGCGCTCGACCCCGACGAACTCCTGGCCGGCGAGCGCGGTCGATGGATCGGTCGAGACGCGCTCGCCGATCCGCTCGGGGTTCGGGTGCGAATAGCGGATCCCGCTGCGGTCGGTGACGACGACGAACGAGGCGCCGCTGCTGCGGCGGATCGCCTCGGCGATGGGCTGGATGCGGCGCGACGGCTCCGCGTCGCCGTACGCGTCGACGATCTCGGGCGTCGTCGCGACGACGCGGGCGAGCGCGAGCGCGCGCTCCTGGTACTGGCCGACGAGCTGCTCGCGTGCGAGCCAGAACGAGAGGATGCCCGCCGCGACGATGCTCGCCGCGACGATCGCGATCTGGATGAGCAGCACCTGCGTGGCGAGCGGACGTGGCATGTGCAGGAGCGTGCGCCGGATCGCGCCCAGCGCGGTCACGACCGAAATGACCACAAAGCGCGCAACGCACTCATCGCTTGGACGCCCCCCGCACGTGCCTAGCGTACCCAGCGCCTCGCACAGGTCGAGGCCAAGGAGGAGACAGATGCGCTTCGCACGTGCGCTCGCGCCGGCCGCGGCGGCCCTGTTCGTCGCCGCGGCGTGCGGCGGCGCTCAGCCAGCGCCCTCGCCGACCATCGCGGCCCCGACGACGGCCGCCACGACCGCTCCGACGGTCGCGGCCACCCCCGCATCGAAGTACCCCGAGAAGGGGATCGCGCTCATGGCGCCCGCCGCGGCGGGCGGCGGCTTCGACACGACCGCGCGCCTCGTCGCGCGCGCGATGACCGAGGACAAGATCGTCAGCGTCCCGGTCACCGTGAGCAACGTCGCCGGCGCCGGCGGCGTCACCGGCATGACCCAGGTCATCAAGAACAACGCGGGCGACCCGTACCAGCTCATCGTCGTCGGCCGCGTCACGCTCGGGAACCAGGTCACGGGCAAGACCGAGGCGAAGGTGTCGCAGCTCACGCCGATCGCACGCCTGATGGCCGAGTCCGACGTGATCGTCACGCCGAAGGATTCGCCGTTCAAGACGATCAAGGACCTCATGGACGCGCTGAAGAAGGACGCCAACAGCGTCAAGTTCGCCGGCGGGTCGGCCGGCGGCATCGACCACGAGCTCGCCGCGCGCCTGGTGAAGGCCGCGGGCGGGGACGTAAAGACCTGGAAGGGCTATGTCCCGTTCGCCGGAGGCGGCGAGGCCGCGGCGGCGATCATCGGCGGCCAGGTGCAAGTCGGTATCTCCGGCTATGGCGAGTTCAAGACCCACATCGACAGCGGGAACATGAAGGCGCTCGCGGTCTCGGCCGACAAGCCGCTGTCCGGCGCCGCCGCGAGCAAGATCCCGACGCTCAAGAGCGCGGGCGTGGACATCGTCCTCATCAACTGGCGGCTGCTCGCCGCGCCGCCGAACATCAAGGAGGCCGACCTCAAGGCGCTCCAGGACATCGCGAAGAAGGTCGCCGCGACGAACACGTGGAAGGACTTCGCCACGAAGAACGACTGGTTCGACAACTTCACCACCGACGGCCTCCCGGCGTACATCGCCGGTGAGGAGAAGGACCTGACCACCACGCTCACGGACCTCGGCCTCGTGAAGTGACGAAGGTGAAGGACCCCGATCTCATCGGGGCCCTGGCCATCTTCGCCATCGGGATCATCGCGATCGCCGCGGCGCTGACGACCCCGGACCCCGGGTTCGGGGTCGTCGGCCCGGCGGTCCTGCCCACGGCGCTCGGAGCGCTCGTCCTCGTGTCCGCGGCCTGGCTCGCGTGGGAGGCGCTGACGCGGCGGGAGCGGGCCGCACTCGACCCGCTCGACCGCGGGCCCTTCGTCGCGACGCTCCTCTCGACCGCCGTCTACCTCGCGGTCTTCGTCCCGCTCGGCTTCATCCTCGCGAGCGCCGCGTACCTCGTGCAGGAGGCGCGCATCCTCGGCAGCACGCGCACGGTGCGTGACGCGATCGCGTCGGCGGCCCTCGTCGTCGGCCTCTACGTCCTGTTCGTCCGGCTCCTCGGCATCGAGCTACCGCGAGGGCCGCTGCCCTTCTGATGGACGTCCTCGGCTCGCTGCTCGGCGGCTTCGCCGTCGCGCTCACGCCGGCGAACCTCGCGTACGCGCTCGTCGGTGTCGTGCTCGGGACGGCGATCGGCGTCCTGCCGGGGATCGGTCCCGCGCTCACGATCTCGCTGCTGCTGCCGCTCACGTTCACGCTCGACCCCGTCGCGGCCTTCATCATGTTCGGCGGCATCTACTACGGCGCGATGTACGGCGGATCGACGACGTCGATCCTCGTGAACACACCGGGCGAATCCGCATCGGTGGTCACCGCGCTCGACGGCTACCAGATGGCGAAGAAGGGCCGCGCAGGCGCGGCGCTCGCGACGAGCGCGATCGGCTCGTTCGTCGCCGGGACCCTCGCGACCGTCGGCCTGATGCTGCTCGCCGTCATCCTCGTCCAGTTCGCGGTACGGCTCGGTCCGCCCGAGTACTTCGCCGTGATGCTGCTCGCGCTCGCCGCGGTGACCAGCCTCGCGGGCATGTCAGTGCCAAAGGCCGCCTTCGCGACGCTCCTCGGCCTGCTCCTCGGGATGGTCGGCACCGACAACCAGACCGGCCAGCTGCGCATGACGTTCGGCATCACGGAGCTCGAGGACGGGATCGACGTCGTCCTCGGCGCGATCGGGCTCTTCGCCGTCGGCGAGGTGCTCTGGTACGCGGCGACCCTGCGCTCGCAGCGGGAGGAGGAGCGCCAGACCATCAAGGGCGGCGTCTGGATGACGCCCGACGAGATCCGCCGGTCGATCCCCGCGTGGCTGCGCGGATCCTTCATCGGGTTCTTCATCGGCGTCCTCCCGGGAGCGGGGGCGACGATCGCGTCCTTCATCTCGTACGCGATCGAGAAGATCGTCAACCCGCGACGCCGCTTCGGGACCGGCGTCATCGAGGGCGTGGCGGGTCCCGAGGCCGCGAACAACGCGTCCGCCGGCGGCGCGCTCGTGCCGCTGCTCGGCCTCGGGATCCCCGGCTCGGGGACGACGGCGGTCATGCTCGCGGCGTTCCAGATCTACGGCCTGCAGCCGGGTCCGCTCCTGTTCGACCAGCGGCCGGACCTCGTGTGGGGGCTCATCGCGAGCCTGTACATCGCGAACGCGGCGCTGCTCGTGCTGAACCTGCCGCTCGTCGGCATCTGGGTGAAGCTGCTCGACGTCCCGAAGCCGCTTCTCTACAGCGGGATCCTCGTCATCTCGTCGATCGGCGTGTACTCCATCGACCGCCGTGCGTCGGACCTCGCCGTCGTGTTCGTGCTCGGCGTGCTCGGCTATCTCATGCGCCGCTACGACTATCCGCTGGCGCCGGTGATCCTCGGGATCGTGCTCGGGCCGCTCATCGACAACAACTTCCGCCGCGCCATGATCCTGACCGACGGGAGCCTGCTCGCGATCGCGTCGCGTCCCGGGACGACGACGATCCTCATTGGAGCGGTGCTCTTCTTCGCGCTGCCGTTCCTGCTGCGCTTCTTTGCGCGCGTCACCGGGAAGCAGGAGATCGCGGAGCTCGTCGAAGCGGACGTCGGATCGCGGC
>DASWDY010000194.1:0-19339 GCA_036395035.1 Candidatus Limnocylindria bacterium | reverse complement strand
CCGAGCGCCATGATCTCCTTCGCGAGGTGCGGGTGCGTCCACTCGTAGGGCTCGCGCTCCGCGAGGAGCTCCATCGCGGTGCGCGCGTGATAGACCTCGTCGAAATACATGTCGCGCGGCTGGTCGAGCCGGAAGCCGCGCGTCGCGACGACGGCGAGGGCCATGAGCAATGCGACCGCGACGTCGCGGCGCGTCGGCGCCCGGCCCCAGGAGAGCCCTGCCGGCAGCCGCCACGGGCGCCCGGCGGCGGCCGCTCCGATCCGCGGCGCCAGGCCGACGTCGATCGTCTCGCGCAGCTGTGCATCGCCGCGCGTGAGGCGCCACGTGATGAGCGCGGCGGAGCCCATCATCACGAGCGCGAGCGCGATCTGCCCCGTGCGGCCGAAGAGCGTGCTCTCGAGCAGCGGGGGCGGGACGAGACCGTTCTGCTGATACCGCGTGAACGCGAAGTAGAGGGTCACGAAGAACGTCGTCGCCATGATCACGTACGGCATGAGGACGCGCGAGCGCGTCACGGCGAACGGCGCGAGGAGCGCGAGCGCGGGAAAGACGTAGCGCTCGTGCGCGCGTGTCGGCAGGAAGTAGAAGGCCATCGCGGCGAACGCGCCCGCGGCGAGCAGCATCGCCGTGTCGCGGCGCCACCAGAGGGGCGCGACCGAGGCAAGGATCCCCGCGACGAGCATCACGCCGCCGAGCACCACGTACTGGGCGTCGGGCTTCCAGAAGTCGCCGACTATCGACCACACGTTGAACGCGTACAGCGACGTGTACTGGTACGTCTCGGACGCGCTGCGGACGAGATCGATGAACGCGCCGGGCGTCAGGCGGAAGGGCAGCGCGATCACGACGGCGGTGCCGAGACCCGAGCCGACGACCTCGGCGAGCGGCCGCCAGCGGCGCGCCTGGATGAGCTCGATCGCGGCGGCGGAACCGACGACGATCGCGGCGAGCGCGAACTGCGGCTTCACCATCGCGGCGATCCCGGCGAGCGCGCCCGCGAGGAGCCAGCGCTTCTGCCCCGCCGCGACGAGCGCCGCGAGGAACGGCAGCGTGCCCCACGAGTCGACCTGTCCCCAGAACGGCCCGGCGAAGATCGGGCCCGGCTGCAGCATCCACAGGCCGCCCGTGAGCGCGCCCGCCAGCGGGCCGGCCGTGCCGCGCACGACACGGAACAACAGGACCGCTACCCCGATGTCGGCCGGGATGGACAGCGCCTTCACGACGAGCCGCAGCGCCTCGCCGTCGAAGATCGCGCCGACGAGCCACAGGACGTAGAGGAACCCGGGCGGGTAATCGCTGAAGTAGCCGGGCTCGTAGAAGCCGGTCGGGCCGATCTCCGCGAGGCGTTCGGCCCACGCCCAGAACGTTCCGACGTCGGTCGGGAAGCCCTGGCCGCGGAAGACGAGCAGGCGCAGCACGACGCCGACCGCGATCGCGCCCCACAGCACGACGGTCGCCTCGCGGTCCCTCGCCTCGCGGCCCCTCGCCTCGCGATCCACTACTGCCAGTATCCGAAACGCACGATCGCGATGGCGGCATACACGTTGATCGCGACCGCGAGCGCGGCCGCGACGAGGAAGAGCACGGACGGCCGCCGCCGCCACACGCCGCCAGCGACGGCGTCACCGGTCACGGCGAGCGCGACGAGGAAGGGCTGCGCGTCGAGGCTGAAGCGATACCCGAACTGCTGGAAGCCGATCGTGCCGTGGAGGACGTCGGGGATCAGGGCCAGCCCCGCGGCCAGCGCGGTCGCCGCGACGACGGCGCTCCGCCGCACCTCACGCAGCCCACTGAACACGAAAAGGAACGCCGGCGTCGTGAGGAACAGGCTCATCCCGACGAAGCGCGGCCGGATGAACCACGGCGTGCCTTCGACGATGTCGGGCGGCTCGAGGAAGATCGCCGTGAAGTGCCGCGGGAGGTAGAGCGGCGAGAAGAGGCCGCGCGAGAAGAAGACGTCCCCCTCGGTGAGCGTGACGTAGCCGAGGTCGAAGACCGATCCCCAGCGCAGCACGTTGTAGCCCAGGTACACGAGCGCGAACGGCACGCCGCCGAGGATCACCTCGCTGAGGACGCGCGTGTACGGCGCGCCTGTGCGGCGCGCCGCGAGGAGCGCGAGCGCCGGGAACGCCGCGGCGAACGGGAGACGCGCCAGCGCCGAGAGCCCGATGAGCGCGCCGAGCGCCCACGCCGGTCCCCCGCGCGCCGCGACCCAGAACGCCGCACACGCGAAAAGCACCGCGACGGCGTGCGCCGCGTACCACGAGCGCCCGTCGACGCTCGTGAAGAGCAGCGTCGTGCCGAGCGCCGAGAGCGCCGCTCCCGTGATCGCGACCCAGCGGGGTGCGCCGTACGCGCGCAGGCCCAGGTAGAGCAGGCCCGCCGACGCGCCGCCGCTGATGCGGGCCATGACGCCCTGCGCGAGCGCCGTCCCGAGCGGGAGGAACGGGATCGCGAGGACCGCGGGCAGCGGCGGATACGGGACGCACCAGCGCTGCGCGCCGCAGGTGATGAGCTCGTTCAGCCAGGAAGGGTCGTCGTTCAGCCACCAGCGGCCCTGGGTCAACGCCTCCGCGAGACGGCCGTAGTAGTCGTACACGGTCTCCGTACCCCACCCGAACGCGAGGTAGAGGATCGCGCCCGCCGCCGAGATGCCGAGCGCGATCCGCATGTCGGTGATCCGCACGCCGCGCACGCTACCGTGTCCGCTGCCCCGGATCCCGGCGAGAGGAATGAGGTGAGCGGATGCCCCGTTTCCAGATACTTCCCGTCGAACAGCGGTTCTTCGACCTCTTCGAGCAGCACGCGCGGACGCTGCGTCAGGCGGCCGACCGGCTTCGCGCTCTGGTCGAGAGCTACACGGACGTCGAAGGCAAGGTCGCGCAGCTCACCGAGACCGAGCACGAAGCGGACTTCATCACGCACGAGATCATCGATCTCGCGCGGCGCAGCTTCACGACGCCGTTCGACACCGAGGACATCGCGTCGCTCGCGGGACGCACCGACGACGCCGTCGACGCGATCGAGGAGGCCGCCGACGAGCTCGTGCTCTGGAAGATCGAGCAGCCGACGTCGACGGCGATAGAGATCTGCCGGATCATCGCGAGCGCCGCCGCGGAGGTCGAGGCCGCCGTCCCGTCGCTGCGCGACCGCCGGCAGTTCGCGCGCATCCGCGAGCACGTCGTCGAGATCAACCGGTTCGAGAACGACGCCGACCGCGTCGCGCGGCAGGCGCTCCGCGACCTCCTCCAGCATCGCGACGACTGGTTCGAGGTGACGCGCTGGAAAGAGATCTACGAGCACCTCGAGGCGGCGACGGACCGGCTCGAGGACGTGGCCGACGTGCTCGAGGGGATCACCGTCAAGCATGGATAGCGTCCTCGTCCTCCTCGGGCTCGTCGTGCTCGCGGCGGTCATCTTCGACTTCATCAACGGCTTCCACGACACAGCGAACGCGATCGCGACGGTCATCGCGACGCGCGTGCTCGCCCCGTGGCAGGCGATCCTCATGGCGGCCGGGCTGAATTTCCTCGGTGCGCTCTCCGGCACGGCCGTCGCGAAGACCATCGGTCAGGGCCTCATCGACGCCTCCGCGATCACGCAGTCCGCGGTGCTCGCGGCTCTCGTCGGCGCGATCTTCTGGAACCTCTTCACCTGGTACTACGGGATCCCGTCGAGCTCGAGCCATGCGCTCGTCGGCGGGATCGTCGGCGGCGCGATCGCGCATGCGGGCACGCAGGCGCCGCTCTGGGGCACCGTCCTCCAGAAGACGATCCTGCCGTTCATCGTCTCGCCGATCGCGGGGTTCGTCATCGCGGTCGTCCTCATGATCGTCGTCGCGAACGCGTTCGGCCGGGCGGGCCGCTCCACCATGCGCACGGTCTTCGGGCGGGCCCAGCTCGCCTCGTCCGCGTTCATGGCGTTCAGCCACGGCAGCAACGACGCGCAGAAGACCATGGGCGTCGTCACGATCGCGCTCATCTCGGCGGGGCTGCTGCCGAAGGACTCCAACATCCCGACGTGGGTGATCGCGACCGCGGCGACGGCGATGGCGTTCGGGACCGCGGCAGGCGGCTGGCGGATCATCCGCACGATGGGGACGCGCCTCACGCACCTGCAGCCCGTCCATGGCTTCGTCGCCGAGACGAGCGCGGCGACGGTCATCGAGGTCGCGTCGCGGTTCGGCTTCCCGCTCTCGACGACGCACGTCATCGCGTCGACGATCATGGGGACGGGCGCGACGCGCGGCGTGAGCGGCGTGAAGTGGAACGTCGCGGGCAACATGGTCACCGCGTGGATCATCACGATCCCGGCCACGGGGCTCATGGCGTTCCTCGCGTACCAGGCGCTCCGGCTCGTGGGCCTCGGCTAGGGGATGGACGCCGGACGCCTCGCGAGCCTGTCGGCGTTCTTCCCCGCGTACAACGAGCAGGCCAACGTCGAGGCGGTGGTGCGCGAGGCGCTCGCGAAGCTCCCCCGCTTCGCCGACGACCTCGAGATCGTCGTCGTCGATGACGGCAGCGCCGACCGCACCGGTGAGATCGCCGACCGCCTCGCCGCCGAGGATCCGCGCGTGCGCGTCGTGCATCACCGTCCGAACCGCGGCTACGGCGGCGCCGTCCGCTCGGGCCTCGTCTCAGCGACGCGGGAGCACGTGTTCTTCACCGACGCCGACCTGCAGTTCGACCTCGACGACCTCGAGCGCCTCCTCCCGCGGCTCGCTCGCGCGGACGTCGTCATCGGGTACCGCGAGAAGCGCGCGGATCCGCCGAAGCGTCTCTTCATCGCGTGGGTCTACAACACCCTGATCCGCGTCCTGTTCGTCTCGCCGTTCCGGGACGTCGACTGCGCGTTCAAGCTCTTCCGGCGCGAGGTCTTCGACCGCGTGCCCCTGGCGCGCGTGCGCTCGAACGGCGCCTTCTTCTCGCCCGAGCTCCTGCTCGTCCTGCGCGCGGGCGGCGTCCGCATCGAGCAGGTCGGCGTGCGCCATTTCCCGCGGCGGGCCGAAGCGGAGAAGGGCGCGACGCTGCGCGTCGTGGTCCGGGCGATGCGCGATCTCCTGCGGCTACGCCTCCGCCTCTGGCGCGGGGGATAGCCGGCCTCCCTCGACGACGAGGAGGATCCCCGAGCCGAGCGTGACCGACGCGCCGCGCGACGCGATCTCGTTGCTCACGCCGCGCGACGATCCGAGCCGCAGCGTCTCCGACCGCAGCGGATAGCGCAGTCCCTCTGTCCGGACACCACCGGCGTCCCCGCCGACGGAGAGCAGCGTCACGAGCTCGCCCAACGCACCGCCGAGGGCCGCACGCTCCCCGCCGCGGATGACGCGCATCGAGATCGGCCCGCGCACGAGCCGCACGCGCGTCTCGCCGCCACGGTCGAGCGCGAGGAGAAGCGTGTTCGCGAGGGCGTGGTCCACGCGCGGCCCGCCGAGGGCGCCGAGCACGATGACCTCGTCGGCGCCCGCCGCGATGGCCCGGTCGACCGCGAGCTCCGTGTCCGTCTTGTCCTTCTCGGCCGGGTGCCGCTCGACGCGCTGGCCCGCGAAGCGCGAGCGCGCCTCGGGCGGGAGCGAATCGAGGTCGCCGACGACGAGGTGCGGCGCGATCCCCCACGCCTCGAGGTGGCCGCTGCCGCCGTCGGCGGCGATGACGAGGTCGGCGCTGCGCGCATGCGCCGCGTCCGCGGGGTCGACCTCGCCGTGAGCGACGACGACGGCCTTCATGGTCAGCGCCGCTCCCTTTCGGTCAACGCCGCTCCAACCGCCAGATGTCGGCGTGGGTCTCGCGCTTGCGGATGAGGCGCGCGCGGCCGCGCTCGATGAGCGCGACGGCGGGGCGTACGTGATGGTTGTAGTTCGACGCCATCGCGACGGCGTACGCGCCCGCGCCGGGCACGGCGAGGACCTCGCCGCGGCGCGGCGTCGGCAGCGCGACGGAGCGGATGAGCATGTCGCCGCTCTCGCAGTACGCGCCCGCGACGGCGACCTCCTCGTCCGGCGGCGCCGCGGCGCGGTCCGCGAGCGTCGCGGTGTACGTCGCGCCATACAGCGCGGGCCGGATGTTGTCGCCCATGCCGCCGTCGACGGAGACGAACGTACGCACGCCCGGCACGCGCTTCGTGCCGACGACGCGGTACAGCGCGACGCCGGCGCGGCCGACGAGCGAGCGGCCCGGCTCGAGGTAGATCGTCGCGCGCAGGTCGTCGGCCGCGCGCGCCGCCTGGCCGACGGCCTCGGCGTACGCCGCGAGCGAGAGCACGTCGTCCTCCGCGCGCAGCGGGATCTTCAGGCCGCCGCCGAGGCCGATCTCGCTCACCTTCACGCCGAGCGGACGCAGCTCGCGCGCGAAGGCGACGAGCATCTCAGCGAGCTCGCGGTAGCGATCGGCCTCGTGGAGCTCGGTGCCGAGGTGCGCGTGCACGCCGACGAGGCGGAGCCCCGGCGTCGCCGCGATCGCTCTCGCCTGCGCGAGGGCGTCGCCGGTCTCCAGGGGCGCGCCGAACTTGCTGTCGAGGGCGCCGGTGCGCATGTGCGGATGCGTGTCCGACGCGATCCCGGGCGAGACCCGCAGCCACACGCGCTGCGCCACGCGGCGCCGCCGCACGAGCCGCGCGAGCGCGGCGATCTCGTCGGCGCCGTCGATGACGATCCGTCCGACACCGGCGCGCAGCGCCTGACGCAGCTCGTCGTCGGTCTTCGCGTTGCCGTGGAGCTGGATGCGCTCGGCGGCGAAGCCGGCGCGCCGCGCGGCAAGGACCTCGCCGATCGACGCCGCGCTCGCATCGGCGCCGGCCTCGGCGAGGATCGCCGCGACGCCGATGAGCGCGCACGCTTTCACCGCATATGAGACGCGGAACGGGCGGTGCGGACGGAACGCCTTCTCGTACGCGCGGTACGCCGCGCGGATCGTCGCGGCGTCGTACACGTAGAGCGGGGTGCCGTGCCGCTCGGCGAGACGCACGAGGTCGACGCCGGACACGCGCAGGTGCCCGTCGCGGCCCACGGCGGTCGCCGCGGGCCAGACCTCAGCTTCGCTGATCGCCGGGGCTGTCTCCGGACCGCTTCGGCGGGTCGCCGGTCGGCTCGTCCGGAAGGCTCTCGATGAACCGCTTGAACAGCGCGATCTCGCTGTCGTCCTCCTCAGAGCCTTCGGGCGCCATCGAGGCGCGATCGAACACCTCGTCCGAGACGAGGATGCGCGCGCCGGAGCGCACCGCGAGAGCGATCGCGTCGGAGGCGCGCGAGTCGATCTCGAACTCGCGGTCGCCCGCCTGGAGGAACACGCTGCCGTGGAACACGCCGCTGCCGTTGCCGTCGTCGACGAGGTCCTTCACGACGACACGCGTCACCTCGACGCCGAGCTTCGCGAGCATGTCGGCCATGAGGTCGTGGGTGAGCGGACGTTCGCTGCGGAGCCCTGCGATGCTCACCGCGATGCTGTACGCCTGGTCGCCGCCGATCCAGATCGGGACGATCCGGTCCGTGTCGCGGCCCTGGAGGAAGACGACGTGCTGCCCCGTGAGGCTGTGGACCCGGACCGACTCCACGGCGCACGCTATGTACATCTCGATCTGTCCCGCCCGATCGTATCAGCGTCGAGCGCGGGCCCCGAGCAGCCGCACGAGCACGACACCCGCGATGAACCCGCTGAGGTGCGCGATGTACGCGACGTTCTCGGTCGCGCGGTGGGGGGCGATCCGCATGAGCTCGAGCCCGGCGAGCAGCTGGATCACGAGCCACTCGCCGATCACGATGATCGCCGGCAGGCTGATGGCCGTCGCCCATATCCCGAGGAACAGGAGCGTGCGGATGCGCGCCCCGGGCGAGATGACGAGGTACGCGCCGAGGACGCCCGCGATGGCGCCGGACGCACCGACCATCGGCGCCGGCGCGACGATGGCCTGGCCGAGCGCCGCGGCGGCGCCGGCGGCGAGGTAGAAGAGGAGGAAGCGCGGGGAGCCGAGCCGGTCCTCCACCGTGCCGCCGAAGATCCAGAGATAGAGCAGGTTGCCGATCACGTGCAGCCACCCGGCGTGCAGGAACTGATGCGTGAGGAGCGGGAGCAGCGCCGCGACGCTGACCTCGCCCGCGGCGAGCGTCGCGCGCAGCTCCGCGGGATCGAACGACCACCGGTCGTAGAAGGCTTGCAGCGCGCCGGGACGATCGAGGAGCGTGAGGACGTAGAGCCAGACGAGAACGTTCGCGAGGACGATGGCGCGCGTGAGGATCGGCGCGCCGCCGCGCCGGTCGACCTCGTAGAGCGGGATCACCGGCTGACGTCGGTCGCGACGATCTTGCTCCCGTGGATCGTGTACGCGAGGCGCTGCCCTTCCGACACGAAGAACGCGGTCGGTGGTGGCAGCCGCGACGGCAGCGCGAACCGCGCGACCTCGCGGCCGTCGCGCGTGACCTGCGCGACGACCTTCGCGTCCGCGTCGACGATCCAGAGCGACCGCTGCGACTCGAGCGCTTGGAGGTGCGTCGGCCGCAGCGGCGCACCGAGCCATGTGAGCGTGAACGGCAGGCGCGTGAGGGTCCGCTCGAAGCCCTGGCGGCGGTAGCGCTGCACCTCGCCGCCCGTCGTGAGGACCCAGATGTCGCCGTCGACCGCGAGCGCGCGAGCGGTATCGGCGCCGAGCGGCGTCGGCAAGAATCCGGTCGGCCCGTCGAGCTCGCCGCGGAAGTCAGGCTCGTACCGCCAGAGCTGCCCGGCCTTCGGGTCGAGCACGTACACGTTGCCCGCGAACGTCGCGATCGCCGCGGCGCTCTTCCACGTCTCCGTCTTCGGCAGGTCGAGCGCCTTCAGCGTGTTGCCCTCGGCGCGCCAGATGTTCCGGCCGTCGTCGAGCGTGAGGAGCGCTTCGCCCTGCGCCGTGACCGCGAGCGGCGTGCCGACGCCGTCACGCCCGCGCTGCAGGACGACGCCCGTCGCGATCGGGTCGCCGAAGATGCGCCACAGGCGTCCCGCGGACGGATCCGCCGCGTAGAGCCCGTTGACCGTCTGCGTGAGATCGACCGGCGCCGACGCGGGCACGCCCTTCGCGAGGTCGACGATCACGCCGTTCAGCTTGTCCTGCAGCGCCACGATCTCCGCGCGGAGCTCGGTGACGCGCGCGGCGTCGGCGGCCGGCGAGCGCGCGGCGACCGCGAGCCGGTCCGACGCCGAGCTCAGCTTCTCCCACGCGCGCTCCGTGTCCTTGCGCCCCGCGAAGCTGCGCGTCGCCGCGAGGTCGTTCTCGACGTCGACGACGGCGAGCCGGTAGTCGTTCACGACCTGGTTGGCCTGATAGTCGCGGACCACGACGGTGCCGATGCCGATCGTGACGACGAAGAGCAGGAGCGCGAGGAGCGACGTCGCGCGCTGCACGCGCGCGGAACGGAGGCGCGCGCTCTCGGGCCGCCGCGGCAGATCGGGCCGCCGGCGCGGCATCAGTTCGAGCGCGACGAGCGTGGCGGCCCGGGTCGCGCGCGTGGCCGGACGGAGCAGCCACGAGACGATCCGGCCGATGCGCGGCCGGTAGCGCCACACGACGTCGAGGCGCGACCGGATCGACTCCGCGATGACCACCTCGGCCGGCTCCGCCTCCGGCACCTCGGGCTCGCCGCCGAGCCGCGCGGCCGCGCCCGACGCCGGCGCGATCTCGATGAAGATCGTCGCGTTGCTGCCCGTGGCGCCCTCGGCGATCCCGCGAGCGCGGATGTGCTCCGCGGCCGCGCGCGGGTGCAGCGTGATCGCCGCGTTCTTCAGCGCCTCCGCGCCGAGCGCGTCGACGACGCTGCCGGTCGCGAGCACGATCGTGTCGCCGCTATCGATCGCCTGGCGCCACACGAGCGGCAGCAGGTCGGTCTCGGCGCCGAGCGACGCGGCCTGGCGCGTCGTCGTGCGATGCACGAAGTCCGCGAGCTCGCCGGGCTCTTCACCGGGAAGGAAGAGCCGCGCATGGCGGATGAGGAAGACGTGCGCGCTGCCGACGCGCGCGGCATGGACCTCGTTGTTCACGATCACGGCGCACGCGACGTGGAGGCGCACGCGGCCGCGCTCGTCGCGCACGAGCTGAGCCGCGCGGCGGTTCGCCTTGCGGAGCGCCCGCCGCAGGCCCACCTCGATCCCCGCCGAGAGGTCGTAGTAGTAGTCCTGCCGCGCGAGCTCGGTCACCTCGGCCGCGATCTCGGCCGCGCGCCGAGAGGGCGGGTCGATCTCGCACAGGAGGTAGAAGCGGCCGCGCGTCCGCAGCGTCGCGCCGGTCTGGGGCTCGTGCACGACGATGATCTCGCGCCCGTCGCGGCCGGCGCTCGTCGCGCCGACGGTCGTGGCGAAGCTCGCCGGGCGCATCGCCCGCGAGTCTAGGTATCAGGGGAGACGGCTACGCGGATCCAATGGCTCCGTGCCTCTGCGGAGGCTGAAGTGCAGGTGCGGACCCGTCGTGAGGCCGGTGAGCCCGACCGAGCCGATCCGCTCGCCCGCCTCGACCACGTCGCCGACGTGCACGGTCGGGCGCGCGACGGCGTCGTCGAGGTGCGCGTAGAGCGAGACGAGCCCGCCCTCGTGGGCCACGATGGCCACCATCGCCCCGTCGGCGAGATGCCCGACGAACGCGACGCGGCCGCGGGCGACGGCGCGCACCGGCGCGCCGAGGGCCGTCGCGATGTCGATGCCGTCGTGGAAGTGCGCGTACGCGACGCCGCGGTAGCCGAGCGGCGGCTCGAACACGAGGACGCTCGGCCCGAACTCCTGCGACACGGGCCCGGTCGCGGGCCAGGCCCACCGATCGAGCGCCGGGAGCGCGACGCCGGCCCGCTGCGCGATCTCCGCGATGAGGCGGTCGGCCTCCTCGTGCTCGCGCGCCGCCTGGTCCGCGAGGTCGCGAAGGAGATCGATCTCCGCGTCGCTCACCGCGGTGGCGCCGCGCTGCGTCGCGGCCGCGAGCGCCTCGGCGCGTGCCCCGAGGCGCGCGAGCGTCGCGTCCTTCGCGGTGACCGCCTCCGAAAGTCGTGTGAGGTCGCTCTCCTGGCGCGCGAGGGCCCCCTGCTCCTCGGCGATGTCGCGCTCGATGTCGCGCAGCTGATCGATGACCTCGCGCTGCTTCGCGGAGAGCTTCGCGAGATCCTCGACGTGCACGAGGACGTCGACGATCGACCCGCGGCGGAGCAGCGCCTCGAGCGGCGACACGCGCGACGAGCGGTAGGCCTCTTCGAGGATCCGCTCGAGGGTCGCCCGCTTCTCCGCGAGGCGCAGCTGCAGCTCAGCGGCGCGCGCCGCGGTCGCCGCCTGTGCCTCGCGGATCCGCGCGCTCTCGCGTACGAGGACGTCGCGCTCCGCGGTGGCGAGGCGGCGCTGCGCATCGATCCGCTCGGCGAGCGATGCCGCCGCGATGACGCGGCGCATCTCGTCCGCGACGCGCGCATCGGCCGCGTCGATCTCTGGCGCGACGGATGGGCTCGGCGACGGCGTCGGTGAGGCGGCCCGCGAGGGTGACGGCGCGGCGGTCGGGGATCCCGAAGGCGTCGGCGGCGGCGAGGCGGGCGGGGACGGCGATGGCGAGCCGGCGACCGCTACGGCCGGTGCCCAGCCCAGGGCGAACAGCGATATGGCGAGCAGGGCCACGACCCGCACCTGTAGACCGTAAGGAGGCACCGCACGCACGCCCGCGCTGCGGGCGTGCTCAGCGCGTCGAGGGGACCGTCCTGATCGAGCGGATGCCGCTCTTCGGCGCGGCCCGTGCGATCCGCTCGAGCAGCGCGGCCTCGCGGAGGCGGATCTCGGACGCCCAGGCCGAGGTCGGGACGGCGACGATCAGCGTCGCGCCATCGACCGCGACGGCACGCGTGACGGTGGCGTCGTCGCCGAGGACGTCACGCGCCGCGGCGCCCCAGTGCGCGATCGATCCGACGCGGTCGACCTCGGTCGCGATCCCGAGCTTCCCGAGGAGGCGGTCCACCGCGCGCGAGACGGGCTTCACGGCGACCGGCCTCGCGTCACCGGCACGACGACGGCGCCGTCCGCGAGCCGCGGCGGCAGGCCCGCGGGCAGGGCTGAGGTGACCAGCGCCTGGGCGTCGGTCGGGAGCGCGTCGACGAGACGCTGCCGGCGCTCGGCGTCGAGCTCCGACAGCACGTCGTCGAGGAGGAAGATCGGCGTCGTCGCGGTGCGGTCGCGCAGCCACGACGCCTCGGCCAGCTTCAGCGCGAGGACGACGCTGCGCTGCTCGCCGCGCGACGCGAACGACGGCAGGTCGCGCCCACCCGACGTCACCGCGAGGTCCTCGCGGTGCGGACCGACGAGCGTCGCGCCCTGCCACATCTCCTTCTCCTGCTTCTCCGCGAGGAGACGCTGGTACGCCGCGGCGCGCTCGGGCTCGGTCTCGCCTTCGGCCGGCGTCGCGTACGCGACGTCGACGACGTGCTCGCCGCTCCACCGCTCGATGGCGTCGCGGAAGGGACCCCGCAGCTCGTGGACCGCGGTCATGCGGCGGAGTGAGATCGCGGCGCCGAGCCGGCAGATCTCGCCGTCCCAGAACGCCATCTGCTGCGGGTCCGGCGGCGCCTGCTCGTCGCGGAGCGCTCGGAGCAGGGCGTTGCGCTGCTCGAGGACGCGCTGGTACTCGCGCGTGTCGCCGCGATGGCGGCGATCCACCTGCGCGATCATCGCGTCGAGGTAGCGCCGCCGCGCGCTGGGCGCTTCGCTCAGGAGCTCGACATCCTCCGGGAAGAACGCGACGACGACGATGCGCCCGAGCGCGTCCTCCGCGCGCTTCGCGGTGCCGCCGACCAGATACCGCCGCGGACGCCGGCGTTCACCCGGGACCGGCGCGAACAGCAGCGTCTCGATACGGGCGCGCTCGCCGTCGCGGTCGATCTCGGCCTGCGCGCGCGCCATGCTCGCGCCCCAGCGCACCATCTCCGTGTCGTCGCGGGCCCGCGGCGAGTCGCCGCGAGCGAGCACGTGCACCGCCTCGAGCAGGTTCGTCTTCCCGGCGCCGTTCGGACCGACGAATGCGGTGAGGCCGGGCGCGAGCGTCAGATCGACGCGGTCGTAGCTGCGGAAATCCTCGAGGATGAGATGTAGGACGCGCACCCTTTCAGTCGTACCCCGGGCGCGCAGACCGAGGCGCCGCAGCGACGAGGTCGAGCGCGCTACGCGCACAGGGGCCCCTGCCCCTGGGTCCGCTCGGGAGGGGATCCCCCGACCGGGGGACCAACTTCTTAGGTGGGGATGCGAAGGGGCATCACCACGTGGAGATAGGCCTCCTCGTCGCCGACGATGCGGACGACGCCCGGCGCGAGCGGACCACCGAGCTCGAGCTTCACCTCGGGTGCGGAGAGGCTGCCGAGCGCGTCCTGCACGAACCGGCTGTTGAACGCGATCGTCGTCGGCTGGCCCTGGACCGTCGCCTCGATGCGGCCGGTGTTGTCGCCGACCTCGGCCGCCGTCGCGCTGATGATGAGCGGCGCGTCGCTGGAGGGATCGATCTGGAAGCGGACGATGTTCGCCGCGTCGCGCGCGAAGTACGACGCGAGGCGGGTCGCCTTCAGCAGCTCGTCGCGCTGCACGACGACCGTCGTCTGGCTCGAGGCCGGGATGACCTGCTTGTAGTTCGGGAATTGGCCCTCGATGATGCGCGAGACGAGGTCGACGCCCTCCGTGTGGAAGATGACCTGGCTCTTGTTCGGCGTGATGAAGATCTCGACGGGTTCGTCGACCTCCTCGAGGATGCGCTCGACCTCGAACAGGCTCTTCGCGGGGACGATGATCTCGACCTTCTCCGGCACGCGCGCCAGGAGCGGCGCACGGCGCACCGAGAGGCGGTATGGATCCGCGGCCGCCATGAGGATCTCGTCGCCTTCGAACGTCGTCAGCACGCCGGTCAGGACGGGACGGCTATCGTCCGTGGCCGCCACGAACGCGACCTCGCGGATCATCCGGCGGAGGACGTTCTGCGCGATGCTCGTGGTCGCTTTGTCGGGTATGCCGGGGATGATCGGGAACTCCTCGGCATCGAGGCCTTTGAGGTTCGCCTCGAACGGACCGCTCTTGATGTGCACCGTCTTCGTGCGCACGTTCAGCGAGAGCTCGATCGGCCCCGGCGGCAGCGAGTTCACGAAGTCGGTGAAGAGCTTCGCCGGCACCGTGATCGCGCCCTCGTCCTCGACCTTCGCGGGGACCCAGCAGTTGATCCCGACCTCGAGGTTCGTGGCGGTGAGCTTCAGCCGGCCGCCCTCGGTGCGCAGGAGGACGTTCCCGAGGATGGGGAGGGTCGTCCGGGACGAGACCCCGCGACCCGCGATCTGGAGGCCGCGCGTGAGGTTCTCTTGCAGGCACGTGACCTTCACGCGGTCCCTCCTCCGGGTCCCCTCGTGGGTAGATGATCGATCGGACCAGTAGCCGCAGTAGTAGTGGTGTGGACCATACGGCTTGCCCCTCCGGACCGCACGGGCACAAGACTTTCCGTTCTTTTCGTTGTGGACGCCCTGTGGTCGGCCGTTGGGATCATAGGGACGTCACCCAGGCTCATGTCCCGGCCATCGACAGGCGTTCGGCCGCACCACACGCTCGCCACCGGCCTTGTCCACGATCCGAGGGCTTTTTCCACAGGAAAGCGGGCCTTATCCACAGAATTCTCGAAGAAAAACGGGCTGGCGGCCCTTGGCGGCCGCGCCGGCGGCGCGTCACTCCGCGTAGAGCATCTCCCGGACGGAGTTCACCTCTCGGCGGAGATCGTCATCGGCCTGCATCTCGCGCTCGATCTTCTCGCAGCCGTGCAGCACCGTGGAGTGGTCGCGGCCGCCGAGCGCCGCGCCGATCCGCAGGAGCGGCGCCTCGGTCTCCTCGCGCATGAGGTACATCGCGACCTGTCTTGGTAGCACGATCTGCCTGTCGCGCGCTTTCCCGCGGAGCTGCTCGACCGGGACCTGGTAGTAGCGCGCGACGATCTCGACGATCTTGTCGGGGGACAGCGTCTGGCGACGCGGCGTCTGGAGGAGGTGCTGGAGCATCTGCTGTGCGAGCTCGGTGGTCACAGGGACCGCGTTCAGCGTCGCGTACGCGACGACGCGCGTGAGCGCGCCCTCGAGCTCGCGGATGTTCGACACGATCCGCTGCGCGAGGAAGTCGATGACCGGCGGCGGCACCGCGACGTTCTGCGCTTCGGCCTTCGCGCGCAGGATCGCGATGCGCGTCTCGAGATCCGGCGGCGAGATGTCGGCGATGAGGCCCCACTCGAATCGCGACCGCAGCCGCTCCTCGAGGCTCGCGATCGCCTTCGGCGGACGGTCGCTCGAGAGGACGATCTGCTTCCCCTCCTCGTGGATCGCGTTGAATGTGTGGAAGAACTCGTCCTGCGTGCCTTCCTTGCCGGCGATGAACTGGATGTCGTCGATGAGGAGCACGTCGATCCTGCGGTAGCGGTCGCGGAACTCCTCCTGCTTCTGCCCGCGGATCGAATTGATGAACTCGTTGGTGAACTTCTCGCTCGTCGCGTACGCGACCCGCTTGCGCGGATGACGGGACATCACCGCGTTCCCGATCGCGTGCATGAGATGCGTCTTGCCGAGCCCGCTGCCGCCATAGACGAAGAGCGGGTTGTACGAATGGCCGGGCCGCTCGGCCACCGAGAGCGCGGCGGCGTGGGCGAGGCGGTTGTTCGAGCCGACGACGAAGGTCGAGAAGGCGTAGCGGGGGTTCAGGACCGCGGAAACGGGCATTTCCCGCCGTTCCGCGGCGGTCGGGGCGCTCGACGCCTGCGCGGGTGGGATGCCGGGGCGCGGTCCGGGCCTGCCGCCGGGCGGCGCGGACGCTCCGGCCGGCGCCGTCACGAAGCGGACGTCGACGGTGCGCCCGACGATGTGCTGGACGGCCTGGCGGACCTGGGGGCGGTACTTGTTCTCGAGCCACTCGCGCGCGAACGCGTTCGGTACCGCGACGCAGTAGACGTCGTCCTCTTCGGAGAGGATCGACGTGTCCTTGAACCACGTCTCGAAGTTCGCCTTCGTAACGCCGAGCTGCAGCTCACCGAGAGCGGCGGCCCATATGCGCTGGAGATCCGTACGGCTCTCTCCTCGTTCGGACGCCATCATGCCCTTCCCCATCTGCGATCGATCCCGGGAACGCGAACGCCGCACTGTTGAACGCCCACGAGAGCCGCTGACGATGACCGCCCCTTGGAAGCCCGCGAACTATACCCCAGCGACCCCGCGCTCCGGCAGGCCGCGAAGGTCACATCTTCCGATCGATCGATCGAAGCTCGGTCGCCTGTGCGTCCGCGAGATGTCACGTACACTTTTCGAGACCGGTCGCGCTGAGATGGGGCGTGGACCGTGTCCTCTGCGAGCTTTCCGAGAGAGGATCCACTGACGTGAAGCGTACGTACCAGCCCAAAGCACGCCGTCGCGCACGCGTGCACGGTTTCCGTGCTCGCATGCGCACGACCGGGGGCCGCACGGTCCTCGCGAAGCGGCGCGCCCGCGGTCGCAAGCGTCTCACCGTCACGAAGTAGCGCGCTTCGCATGCGCGCGATGCGACTACGCCGGCGCGCCGACATCGAGCTCGTGCGCCGCGGGGGTGAGATGAGGAGCGATCGCCTGTTCACGCTGCGCGCCCGCCCGAACGGCCTCGACGTCGTTCGCGTCGCGGTCGCGTCGCCGCGCGCCCTCGGTGGTGCGGTGCGCCGCAATCGCGCGCGCCGCCGCGTCCGCGAGGCGCTGCGCACGCTGCTCGGCGAACGGCGCGCGCCGCGTGGGATGGACCTCTTCGTCGTGACCCGCCCGCAGGCGCTCGAGGCGCCGTCCGAGGCCATCCGCACGGCCGTCGCCCGGCAATTGGACGCGGTCCTGGGGACGCCGTGAGGGACGCGCTGCTCTGGATCCTGCGCTGGTACAAGCGCGCGGTGAGCCCGATGCTCCCGCCGGCCTGCCGCTACACACCGACGTGCTCGGAGTACGCGATGGAGGCCATCGAGCGGTACGGCGCGGTCCGCGGCTCGCTCCTGGCGCTGCGCCGGGTGCTCTCGTGCCATCCGTTCGCGCGCGGCGGCTATGACCCGGTGCCCCAGCGGAGCGGACGCTAGTGGACCTCTTCGCGCCCGCCTGGAACTTCTTCCTCGTCCACCCGCTCCTCTCGCTCCTCGTGGGCGCCTACGACGTCCTCTTCAAGGACTTCGGTCTCGCGATCGTCGCGGTGACGGTGGCCATCCGGCTCGCGCTGTACCCGCTGTACGTCACGCAGATCCGCTCGCAGCGCGCGATGTCAGAGGTCGCGCCGGCCCTGAACGAGCTGAAGGCGAAGTACGGCAAGGACCGCCAGCGCATGGCCGAGGAGCAGATGAAGCTCTACAAGGAGCGCGGCGTGAATCCCGCGATGGGCTGCCTGCCGCTCCTGCTGCAGATGCCGATCCTGTTCGCGATGTACGCCGCCTTCCTGCAGGCGCCGACGTTCACGGGCGGGCAGCTGCAGGACATCCTCTGGCCGTTCATCCCCATCCCGGCCGGCCCGGACCAGCACCTCGACCTCACGGCGCACTGGCTGCCGTGGATCCAGAGCTGCGTGCAGAACGGCATTCCCGTGAGCGGGCTCGGATGTCCCGATCGGTTGTACGTGCTGCCGATCCTCGCCGGCGTGACGCAGCTCATCGCGTCGCTCATGGCGCAGCCCGCGACGATGCCGAAGAACCAGGATCCGCAGGCCAAGATGATGCAGTCGATGGTCTATTACTTCCCGATCATCACGGTCGTGATCGCGCAGGGACTGCCCGCGGGCCTCGCGGTGTACTGGGTGACGACGACGCTCTTCCAGATCGTGCAGCAGTACTTCGTGACCGGATGGGGCCAGCTCACGCGCTGGCTGCCGTTCCTCCGAGGGATCCCGACGCCGGCGGACCTCAGGCTCGCCGCGGGTCAGCGCGCGGCGATCAAGGAGGTCGAGCAGGACATGGCCGGGCCCGGCGCCGCGCGCGCGACGGCGGCGAACGGGAACGGCGAAGAGCGGCGGTCGCGACGTCGAAGGAGGAGGGGACGGTGAGCCCGATCCGCGGCGACGAGTTCACGGGACGCACGGTCGAAGAGGCCATCGAGCGCGGCCTGCGCGAGCTGGGGAAGCGTCGCGACCAGGTGGACATCGAGATCCTCGCCAAGGGCAAGCCCGCCAACATGCTCGGTCTCGGCGGCGAGGACGCGCGCGTGCTCCTGTCGTACGAAGAGTCCGATGTCGAGGAGCCGCAGCCCTCGATCGACGAGCGCGACGTGCCGCGCCGGCCGATGGCGCAGCGCGCCGAGCCCGAGGACGAGGAAGAGGCGACACCCGCGTTCGGGGAGGAGCTGCCGATGGGCGGCGTCGTCGCCAAGGACCTCCTCGAGGTCATGGGCGTGGAGGCCGACGTGAAGATCGAGCAGATCCCCGGACGCGAGGGCGTCGAGGTGAGCGGCTCCGAGCTCGGCGTCCTCATCGGGCGCGGCGGCGAGAACCTCGTCGCGCTGCAGCAGGTGATCTCGGCGATCACATCGAAGCGCGTCGGCCATACCGTGCACGTGCCCATCGACGTGGAGGGTTATCGGCGGCGGCGCGAGGATCAGCTGCGCGAGGTCGCGCACCGCGTCGCGGACCGCGTCCGCGCGACGGGGCAGGCCGTGACGCTCGAGCCGATGCTCGCGTACGAGCGGCGCATCGTGCACCTCGCGGTGCAGGGCACCGCGGGGCTGCGCACGGAGTCGGTCGGCAGCGAGCCGAACCGGCGCGTCGTCATCAGCTCGACGGCGCCGGGCGCGCGTGGCCCGATCGGCATGCGCCCGCCGTTCCGCGGCGGACCGCGCGGACCGGTGCGCCGGCCGATGGGGCCGCGCCGCACGTTCGACCCGCGCGACCGCGGCGGCTACCGGCCGCGCTACGGCCGTCGCGACCTCGGATCGACCTGACCCGAACGCGTCCCACGCGACTGACGTAGCCGAACGATCCAGATAGCGTCCGACCGCATGCCCGCCACGCACTCACCCGAGCTCGTCCGGCGCAACTTCCGCATCGACTCATTCGCGGCGATCTGCGGTGGCCTCTGGATCGCCGTCCTCGTCGGCTTCATGCCGGTCGTCGTGCGCCGCATGGGCGGCTCGTCGTTCGACGTCGCCCTCGTGGTCGCGGGGCCGTTCATCGGGCACTTGCTCTCGCCGATCGGGATCTACCTGCTGTCGGGCCTCCCGCCGGTGCGCGTCGTCGCGGGCGCCGTCACCGCGGCGCGCAGCGTGTTCCTCGTCGGCGTCCTCGTGGCGACGACGCCGCTCATGCTCGGCCTGACGACCGTCGCGTTCTGGATCATCACCCTCGCGAACATCGCGGCCTACACGACCGTGATGGCG
>DASWDY010000193.1:0-3486 GCA_036395035.1 Candidatus Limnocylindria bacterium | reverse complement strand
AGCCAGCGGAAGTGTGGTGCCGAATCCGGTCGCGCCCGGTGAGGTCGTCGTCCAGGTCGTCCAGGAGCTGTCCCCGAGCGTCGTGACCGTCGTCAACCGGCTCGGGAGCGGTCGCGAGCAGGGACGCGGATCCGGGTTCGTCGTCGACGCGGATCACGGCTACGTCCTGACGAATAACCACGTCGTCGCGAACGTCTCGGGCACCGGGACGGGCGCGAGCTTCGACGTGATCTTCGAGGACGGCCGCAAGGTCACGGGCCGTCTGGTCGGCCGCGACGAAGAGACCGACGTGGCCATCCTCGATATCGGCCGCCAGACCGTGAAGCCGCTCGCCCTCGGGAACAGCGATCAGGTCCCGATCGGCGCGACGGTCATCGCGATCGGCAGCGCGCTCGGCGAGTTCCGGAACAGCGTCACCGTCGGCGTCCTCTCGGGGAAGGGCCGGCGGCTCCCGAGCGAGCTGCGGCAGGACCTCTTCCTCGAGGACCTCGTCCAGACCGACGCACCCATCAGCCCCGGGAACTCGGGCGGTCCGCTCATCTGGGCGAGCGCGAAGCAGGTCATCGGCATGAATACCCTCGTCATCCGCGAGACGGGCTCCGAGGGCCTCGGCTTCGCGGTGTCGAGCAACACCGTGCGGCAGATCGCGGACGAGCTCATCAAGAACGGCCGCGTCGAGCGCGGCCGGATCGGCATCGCGTACCAGGCTCTCTCGACGCGCCAGGCCGCGACGCTCGGCCTGCCCACCGGCGCATCGGGGATCCAGGTGAGCGACGTCGTGCCCGGGTCCGCCGCGGCGTCGGGGGGCGTGCGGGCCGGCGACGTCGTGCTGAAAGTGAACGAGCAGCAGATCGACCTCGAGCATCCGCTCGCGACGATCATGCTCAAGTACCGCCCCGGCGACCGCGTGCGGCTCACCATCTTCCGGGATGGCCGCGAACAGACCGTGGAGATCACCCTCGGCCGACCGACATAGCCTCGGCCACCGCGACGCGATCCTCTTCGTCGTCGCGAGCGGCGTCGGCAGCTTCGGGCTCGGCGTCGCGGCCTTCTACCTGAACTTCCTCTACCGGGCGCTCGGCTTCGACGAGCTCGCGATCGGCGCGCTGAACGGCGCGCAGGCGGTCGGCGGCGTCGCGGCGGCGTGGCCCGCGGCTCGTCTCGCCCGCTCCTACTCGCGGCGCGCCGCGATCCTCATCGGCGGCGTCGTCACGGCGGCGGGCATCGTCGGGATCGTCGCCTTCGAGCCGCTCCTCCTGCAGCTCGTCTCCGCGCTCCTCCTCGGCGGCGGCGGGATCGTCGTCTATGCGTCAGGGTCCGCACTGCTCGCGGACGCGACCGTGAGCGGGGACCGGCCGCGTCGCTTCGGCCAGCAGATCGCGCTCGGGACGATCGCGGGCTTCCTCTCGGCGTACATCGCCGGACAGCTCGCCGATCCGATCGCGGCGGCGATCGGCGCGCCGCCGACCGCGCTCATCGTCGTGCGCGTGCTCGTCGCGCTCGGTGGGATCGTCGCCGCGCTGTCCGCACTGCCGATCCTGCTCGTGCGGGCCGTCCCCGTGCCGCGCGGCTCGCTGCTCGCGCCGACGCGCCGTGCGCTCCTGCTGCGCTTCGGGCTCGTCGAGGCGATCTTCGGGTTCGGCGCGGGCAGCTTCCTCCCGTTCGTCAACCTCTTCTTCGCCGACCGCTTCGGCCTCACGTTCGGGCAGATCGGGCTCGCGATAGGCGCGATCGCCGTCGGCGGGAGCCTCGGCGCGCTGCTCCACGGCATCCACGTCGCGCCCCGCTTCGGCCAGCTGCGGGCCGTCGTGCTCGTGCAGCTGCTCTCGATCCCGTTCGCGCTCGCGGCCGCGGTCATCCCGTTCGCCGCGATCACGACGGGAGCGCTCACGGTCCGCGCGGGCCTCATGTACGGATCGTCCTCGACGTATCGCGCGTTCGAGCTCTCATCGTTCGCGCCCGCCGAGCGCGCGGGCGTCTCCGCGCTGCTGGCGATCGCATGGAGCGCGCCTGCCGCGCTCGGATCGGTGACCTCGGGCGCGGTGCGTGGCGCGCTCGGAGACGCGGGGTGGACCGCGAACATCGTGACGCTCGCCGCGGCCTACGTCGTCGCGGCGACGCTCAGCTTCTGGTACTTCGCCGCGCACGAGCCGAGCGGCGACGTCATCGCGGACGCCGAAGCGGTCGCTGGGCCACACTCCGCCGCATGACGACGGGCGCGCGCGACGCGATCGCAGCCGGGTTCCGCGCCGCGATCGACCGGGCCGCGGCGGATCTCGGCTGGCCCGACGAGGTGAAAGCTGTACCGATCTCCGTCGAGCGGCCCGCGGAGCCGACGCACGGCGACTTCGCGAGCAGCGCCGCGATGCGCCTCGCGAAGCCGCTGCGGAAGCCCCCGATGGCCATCGCCGAGGCCATCCGCGACCGCTTCCCGCCGTCCGAGATGGTCGCGTCCGTCGAGGTGGCGAAGCCAGGATTCGTGAACGTCCGCCTCGCCGACGCCTGGGTCGCGCGCCAGGCCGACGCGATCGCGGCCGCGGGCGCGGACTACGGGCGCTCGACGCGCCTTGCCGGCAAGCGGATCCAGGTCGAGTTCATCTCGGCGAACCCGACCGGCCCGATGACCGTCGCGAACGCTCGTGGCGGCCCCATCGGGGACGTGCTCGCGAACGTGCTGGCGTTCGGGGGAGCGAACGTCCATCGCGAGTACTACGTCGAGGACGGCGGGACGCAGCTGAAGCGCTTCGGCCTCTCCGTGGCGCTCCGCTACCGGGAGCTCTTCGGTGAGCAGGTCGAGATCCCGCCGGACGCGTATCCCGGTGACTACGTGAAGGAGATCGCCACAGAGATCAGGGAGCGTCACGGCGACCGCTACCGCGACACGCCGGTCGAGGAGCAGGCGAAGATCTTCGCGCCGATGGCGATCGACTGGGTCGTCGCGAACGCGCAGCACGTGACCGCGAAGTTCGGGATCCATTTCGACACCTGGTTCAAGCAGTCCTCGATCATCGAGTCGGGGTATCTCAAGGAGACGATCGACGAGCTGCGGAAGCGCGGCGTGATCGTCGAGCGTGAGGGCGTCATCTTCTTCGAGACGCCCGAGGCCATCGCGCTCCGCCGGCAGGGCGACGAGGGCTGGGTGCTCGTCGACGCACAGGGCGATACGAAGTACCTCGGGACGGACATCGCGTACCACCGGCTGTGCCTCGAGGAGCGCGGCTTCGACCTCAAGCTCGACGTGTGGGGCGCGAACACCGAGTACCACCTCTCGCAGATGCGCATCGCGCTGCCCTACGTGGGCCTGGATCCCTCCCGGTTCGAGGTCCTGATCTACCAGTACGTGCGCTTCCTCCATGAAGGCGTCCTGACGCGGATGGGCAAGCGGACGGGGCGATACCTCTTGCTCGAGGACGTCATCGACGCCGTCGGCAAGGACGTCGCGCGCTTCTTCTTCCTGCAGGCGGGCGCCGACCGTCAGCTCGACTT
>DASWDY010000192.1:0-9406 GCA_036395035.1 Candidatus Limnocylindria bacterium | reverse complement strand
GCACGCGCGCACGAAAGAGGGTCGGGTACAGGTCGAGCTGGCGCAGCTGCAGTACATGCGGCCACGCCTGCGCGGCCTCTGGCAGGGACTGTCGCGGCTGGGTGGCGGCGTCGGGACGCGCGGTCCGGGCGAGTCGCTCCTCGAGACGGACCGCCGCGTGATCGATCGCCGGCTGGAAGATCTGAAGGAGCGTCTCGCGGACGTCCAGAAGCAGCGCGCCGCGACGCGCCGTTCGCGCTCCCGCGACGGCCTCTTCCTCGCGGCGCTCGTCGGCTACACGAACGCGGGGAAGTCGACGCTGATGAACGCGCTCTCCGGCGCGGACGTGCTGGTCGCGGACCAGCCGTTCGCGACGCTCGACCCGACGACGCGGCGCACGACGCTGCCGAACGGCACGGTCGTCCTGCTCTCGGACACGGTCGGATTCGTGAACAAGCTGCCGCCCACGCTCGTCGCGGCGTTCCGCGCGACGCTCGAGGAGCTCGAAGATGCGGATCTGCTCGTCCAGGTCGTCGACGTGTCGCATCCGAACCTGCACGAGCGGATGGCCGTCGTCGCCGCGACGCTGCGCGATCTCGGGCTCGCGGACCGGCCGTCGCTCATCGTGCTGAACAAGGCCGACGCGCTCCGCGGTCCCGAGGGCGACGCCATGCGCGAGGCGCTGTCGAGCGAGTTCCCCACGGCGGTCTTCACGTCCGCGAGCACGGGCGTGGGCGTCGACGAGCTGCGCGACCGGCTCGCCGCGGAGGCCATGCGCGGATGGCGCCGCGTCACGGTCCGCCTCCCGTACAGCGCGGGCGGTCTCGTCCAGCGCATCCGCGAGCACGGGAATCTCCGGAGCGCCGAGTACGGCGAGGCCGGCATCGATGTCGACGCGGAGGTCCCGCCGGCCTTCGCCGCGGAGCTCGAGCGCACGGGCTCGGAGGGGTCGTCACGACGCTGATCTGACACGGGCCGCCGGGGATCCGTCGCCAGCGCGACGCTGCGCTGGTACCGCTTCGCCGACGGGACGCTCGCGGTGACGCAGTACGTGCCGTCGCTCGTCAGCGGTGGCAGCGTGAAGGTCGACCCGCGCAGCGTCAGCGGCCTCACCGAGGACACCCAGTACGCCGTCGTCGCCGACCTCTCAGGGCAGGGCACGGCCGTCGTGCTCGAGCTGAACTCGCTCGGCGGCGACGCGGCAATGACGTACGAGGGCTTCGCCGCGTCCGGCGCGCTGACCGCCGCGCCGGTCCCGACGACGCTCGCGATCAGTCCGATCACCGCTAACGTCGGCACCGGCGCGACGCAGCAATTCACGGCAACGGTGAAGGACCAGACGGGCAACCCGTACGTCGGCGTGCCGGTGACGTGGTCGGTCAGCCCCTCGACCGCCGGGACCATCAGCGCGTCAGGGCTGTTCACGGCCGCGGCCACGGCGGGCAGCGCGACGGTCACGGCGACGTTCGGGACGCTGAGCGCCACGGCCGCGGTGACGGTCGCGGCGACGACAATGACCGTGGGCGGCTTCACCTTCAACGTCCGCGCGACGTCGACGGCCGACATCTACGTGGAACGGACGATCTCCACGGCCGACGCGCAGACGATCGCGACCTCCGCCGACGCCGACGTCGCGGACGTCCAGTCCACCTACGCGCGCTCGTACAGCCAGCGCCCGCCGGTCTACGTCTTCCCGACGACCGCGGCGTACACGACCGGCATGCAGACCATCCTCGGCCTCAGCGCGACCGAAGCGGCCATCGCCGGTGGGCAGACCACGGGCTACTTCTCCTGGCGGATGAGCGGGGGAGTCATCACGACCACGCTCGCGCTGAACTGGGAGAAGGTGAAGACCGAGAAGCCCGCCACGACGCTACGCCACGAGCTCACCCACATGATGATCGTGCAGATCGCGAGGCCGACGTCCAACGACAGCATCCCAGCATGGATCAACGAAGGGAGCGCGCGGCTCGAGGAATTCACGATCGCAGGCACGCAATACTGGAAGAACGACAACCGCTACAGCGCGGCGTCGATGGTCGCGGTCCGGAGCTCATTCACCGTGGCGGAGCTCACCTCACAGGACACGTGGAACGCGCGCACCGGCGACCCCGGGATCTACCAGTACTACGAAGCCTCGCAGGTCGCGCAGCTCCTGCGCGACGACGTCGGGACCACGAACGTGACGCGCATCTTCGACCTCATGGGCTCGGGGCAGACGTTCGAAACGGCGTTCGCGACGGTGGTCGCGAAGACCGTGACGACGTGGTCGGCGACCGTCGCTTCGCGTCTCCAGGCGATCTCGGCGACGTACCCGGGGATCGCGACGGCGCCAGATGAGCCCGGCGGGCCGGGATCGAGCTACGTCCTCTACGGCTTCCAGGCGAATTCGACCGTGACGTTCGACGTGCGCGGCCAGACCAGCGGGTTCACGAACACCACGAAGAGCCGGACCGTTGACGCCTACGGGGTGAGCTCGGGCTACCTCGGACCGAGCTGGCCGCCGGACACGTACGTGCTCACCGCGACCGGTCTCACGCCGCCGAGCTCGGCGACGCCGGGCACCACAGTGACCGTGCGGGTGACGTCCGTGAAGGCCGCATCAGTGACGGAGCTCTCGCCGCTGCCGTAGCGCGTGGACGTCCCGGGCAGCCGCGCGATGGGGGAGGGCAGGGGCCGCGCACCGATGTCTGGCGGGTGCGGCGTCGGCCGGACGTTCACCGGCGGCGTCGTCTGTGCGGCGACCTCGGCCGCGCCGGTCAGCAGAAAGCCGAGACAGAGCAGGATGGCGGTAGCGGCGCGCGGCACCTGGCGGGGTCACGGACGGCACTTGCGTGCCGGGGTCAGGAGCGGCCCTGCACCACCGGGACGGACGGGTCGTTGCCCCATTCCTCCCACGAGCCGTCGTACGTGCGCACGTCGGGGTGCCCGAGGGCTGTGAGCACCAGATGCGTGAAAGCGGCGCGGACCCCGGCCTGGCAGTACGTGACCGTGCGGGTCTCGGGACCGAAGCCGGCGTTCGCGTACATCTCCTCGATCTCGTCCGGCTCGCGGAGCATCCAGTCGTCGCGCAGCGCGTCCTTCCACAGGACGTTCACGGCGCCCGGGATGTGCCCGCCGCGGGCCGACCGGAGCTCCTCGCCCGTGTACTCGCTGTCGCGGCGGACGTCGAGCAGCCACGGCTCGCCGGTGCGCACCGCGTCGAGGACCTCCTGCTTCGACGCGACGACGCCCTCGCGAGGGTGCGGCACGAAGCCGGCGGGAGCGACCGTCACGTCGCCTGTCTCGAGCGGGCGTCCCTCGCGGACCCACTTCTGGATCCCGCCCTCCATGATCGCGCACGCATCGTGTCCGTAGCGGCGCAGGCCGAGCCAGAGGCGTGCCGCGTGATGGCCGCCCTCGGCGTCGTAGCCGACGACCATCGTGTCGTTCGAGATCCCCAGGCGCGACATGGTGCGTGCGAAGTCGTCGGCCGAGGCGAGCATCCAGCGCGGGTGCCCTGAGGGCGGGGCGGGGGCGGCGATGTCCGTCGTCCAGTTGAGGTACACGGCCCCCGGGATGTGACCCGCGCGGTGCTCTCCGCGCATGTCGCGGTCGAACGAGAAGCGGCAGTCGACGACGCGAACACCCGGGTCGCCGAGCTTCGCGGCAACGTTCTCCGTCGACCAGATGAGCTCGGGTCGCGCGAGCGGGCTCACGGCGAGAATGATGCGCGATGCGTCGAGGCGACATCCGAAGGGCGCTCGCGCTGGTGCGGCGGCGCACGCATCGCGAGCCGCCGCTGCACGTGCGGCTCATGGAGAAGGCCGAGTGCCATCTCTGCGCGGAGGCGCACCGTGCGCTGCGCCGGATCGCCCTCGAGCGGCCCCTCGACATCGAGCGCGTCGACATCCTCGGCCTCGACGCCGCGGTCCGGGACCGCTACGTCCTGCGGATCCCGGTGCTCGTCGTCGGCCAGGACGAGCTCGACGCGGCGGGGCTCGATGACGCCGCCATCGTGCGCTGGCTGCGCGAGGTGGGCGGGGCCTGATCCGGCTCGCCCGGGCTCGCGTACTTGAGGAAGAACGGCGCGATCCGTCGCGCCTCAGGAGGGGTACATGGTCCGCGTGCTCGCGGCGGCCTCGGCCGCCGTGCTCGTGCTCTCAGCGTGCGGTGGGGGAGGCACCAGCGCGACGACCGCGCCGGCGACCGCCAGTGCCGCACCCGTCGCGGCCGACGTGACGGTGCAGGGCTTCAAGTTCGGCCCACAGGCGCTCGAGGTGAAGGCCGGAACGAAGGTCACGTGGACGAACAAGGACACCGCCGGCCACACCACGACGTCGGGCAAGCCCGGCGCGAAGGACGGCAAGTGGGAAGGCCAGCTCGCATCGTCGAGCGGTACGTTCTCGTTCACGTTCGCGCAGCCTGGGACGTTCGACTACTTCTGCTCGATCCACAACACGATGACGGGCTCGGTCGTCGTGAAGTAACGTCCCGGCCCATGGGACGGGCCGGGCTCGCGCTCATCTTCGTCATCCTCACCTCCTGTGCGGGCCCGGCCAGGGCCGAGAGCACGACCCGGCCGGGCCAGACCTTCGGCGAGATCACGGTGAGCTTCGTGCGACCGGGGACGACGCCGGCGCCCGCCGCGACGATCCCCGTCGGCACCGAGGTGCGGATCCTCGGCTCGACGTTCGATCCGCAGATCCTCCAGGTCCCGCTCGGCGCATCGGTGACGTGGACGAGCCGCGACGCGATCCTGCACACGGTCACGTCGGGGACGTTCGGCGCGCCGGACGGCGCGTTCGACCGCGAGCTCTCGACGGGCGCGGCCTTCTCGTTCACGTTCCTACGCGCGGGGTCGTTCCCGTACTACTGCCGGCTCCACGGCGGGATGCAGGCGACGCTCGTCGTCCGATAGCGGCCGGCCGTCTCAGCCGATCCGGCGCTTGTAGAGCTCCTTCAGCTCGGCGTCGCTCCCGCCGAGATACCGGTTCGTGCTCGCGATGTGCTTATGGCCTGCGAGCCGCTGCGCGGCCGGCAGACCCATTTCGGTCGTCCACTGCGTGATCGCCGCATGGCGAAGCCAATGTGGCGAGACGTTCTCGGCAAGGCCCGCGCGCAGCGCCGCGTCGGCGATCGAGCGCTGGGCCATCCAGACGCTCATGCGGTAGGACCCGTCGGCCTTGCGACGGCGGCTAACGAAGAGCGCGGCGTCGTCGTCCCGTCTCGCTGACAGGTACTTCGCGATCCATTCACGCGCGCGGGCCGTGAGGAAGACGCGCCGGTGCTTGCCACCCTTTCCGAGGACGGCGACCTCATCCAGGACGCGGACCCCGTCAGCCGGCGCCGGGGCGCGCGGGTCGAGCTGCAGGTCCGCGCGATCGAGCGCCATGACCTCGCTGATCCGGCAGCCGGTGGCGCAGAGGAGCTCGAGGAGCGCCCGCGTGCGCAGCCCGTCCGTCCGCGTCAGGACCGGCGCCGCGAGCAGCTGCTCCAGCTTCGACGCTTCCAGGTGCCGAGCATCGGGATCGGGCTCCTGCGCCTTCGCCAGATCGACCTTCTCGGGCGCTGGGACGGGCAGGTCCAGCGTCTGCGCGTACTTCAACAGGCCGCGCAGCGCGATGAGATGCAGGTTCTTGGTCGCCGCGGAGATGCGCCGTCCGCCGGGTCTGCGGCCGATGACCGCCTCGCGCCGGCTGAGATGCGTCGAGTACGCCTTCAGCGCCCGGACGTCGAGGTCCGCGACGCGCGCGACCGACCCGTCCTGGATGAACTCGACGAAGTCGCGCAGGTACCGCGCGTACGCGGGCACCGTGCGCGCGCTGCGCCCCTTGTCCGCGAGCTCCTGGACGTAGGCCGCGACGAGGTCCTCGAGGGGGCTGTTCGGCGCGAGATCCCGCGGATCGACGTACTCAGCTCCCTTGGGACTCACCTCGTATCACACCAAATGTGAATTGGACGTGACATGGCGACGCAAGGTAGAGCCGGCCGGGCCGCCTGTCAATCCTTCCCCGCGGGCTCCTTCTCGTCCTCGGCCTGGTCCGGGAGCCGGTCGTAGGGGCTCTTGCGCGGTGTCACGGGCGGTCCAGGCGGCTGTCCCCGTGCGCCACGGTCCGCGGAACCCCCGGTGGAGTCCCGACGTCATCCTGGTCAGATGCGGGCGCTCCTAGCGACGCTCACGCTGCTCCTCTCGGCCTGCGCGGCGCCCGCGGTGCTATCGAGCCCGACGCCGGCGCCCTCGCCGCTGCCGGTCGTCGAACTCCGCTACCGGATCTTCGACCAAGTCGGCCGTCCGTGGTATTGCGATAGCGACTTCTTTCCCATTGCCCGGGCCGACGAGAAGGACCTCGCGAGGCAGCGGCTTCCGGAGATGCAGCGCGACGCGGACACGTACGCCGCGATCCTCCGACACAACAGCCTGTCGGCCGGCACGACGCTCACGGATGACCAGCTGCTCGCCGTCTATCACGATTGGAAGGACCTTCAGCGCCTGCCGCTCGATCCGACCGGACCCGCAGGCGTGTACGGCTCGACGTTCGTCATGCGGCCCCAGACGAGCAGCAAGTCGAGCGGCGAGCGCGTCGAGCTTCGCATCGACACGGCCGGCCGCATCACGGTCCTGTCGCGCACGCAGGCCGGACCGCCGAACTGCCCCATCTGCCTGTCGGACGCGACGCTCATCGACACGCCGTCGGGGCCGGTGCGCGTCACCGAGATCCGCGTCGGCGACGTCGTGTGGACCGCCGACGCCTCGGGTCAGCGCGTCGCCGCGCCGGTGCTCGAGGTCGGCAGCACCGTCGCGCCACCTGGTCACGCTGTCGTTCGCGTCAGGCTCTCGGATGGGCGCACGGTCACGGCGTCTCCCGGCCATCCGCCGGCGGACGGCCGCGCGCTCGGGATGTTCTCGGTCGGCGACCGTCTCGACGGTGCGGCCGTCGTCGCGATCGAGCGGCTCCCCTATCGCGGACGCACGTATGACCTGCTTCCCGCCGGCGCGACAGGCGCGTACTGGGCCGACGGCGTGCTCCTCCTCAGCACCCTCCGCCGCTGACCCGGCGTACGATCCCGCACGATGAGCGCGCGGGCGAAGGCAGCGGCGGGTCCCGCGCGGGACCGCCCCGACCTGCCGAAGGGATACATCTCGCGTTCGCCGAAGGGCCTGCTGACGTGGGCCGACGCGGACCGCATCCTCCGGCTCGGGCGCTACTACTGGATCGCCACCACGGACGAGGACGGACGTCCCCACCTCGTGCAGCAGTGGGGCGCGTGGGTCGACGATGCGTACTGGTTCGAGGGCAGCGAGCGCACGCGCTGGGCGCGCAACCTCGCCCGTGACCCGCGCGTCGGCTTCGGCACTCAGACCGGCTCGCGCGCGGTGATGTGCGAAGGCATCGTCGACGTTGTGCACGGCGTGGCCGCGGACCTGGCGGAACGGATCGCGGCGCAGTACCGCGGGAAGTACGGCCGCACGTTCGACTATCGCCCGAAGCCGGAGCAGTACATGAAGGGCCACGCCTTCCGGGCGCGCCCGACGAAGATCATCGCGTTCGACGTGAAGCTGTTCAACACGTCCGCGACGCGGTTCACGTTCGGCGCGTGACGGCCTCCGCCCGCTCGTAGACGACGGTCTGCCACACGAAGCCGCGGTGGCGGTACGCCGGCCGTAGGCCGTGCGCGACCGCGATGCGCTCGATCTCGGCCGGCGGGTGGACGAAGGCCCGGAACGAGCAGCGCGTCATGGCGAACCATGCGTTCCCCACCCGCAGCGCGGCGCGGATCCATGGCGTCGCGCGCGGGAAGGTGAGCGCGAGCGCACTGCGCGTGCGCTCGGCAGCGGGCGCGAGCAGGCGCTCGAGGTACGGGTAGCAGCAGACCACGCGGTGCATGACGACGATGTCGGCGGGCGGGATCGTGGGCGCCACCTCCACGAAGTCGCCGATCCGGCGCTCGACCCGGTCCGTCAGGCCGGCCTCGGCCGCGAGCGCCTCCGCGCTCGTCTCGTATTCGGGCGAGAGCTCGACGTTCGTGGCGCGCGACGCTCCCGCGCGCAGCAGCTCGAGCTGGATCCCGCCGACGCCCCCGCCGACCTCGAGCACGGTCGCGCCGGCCACGCCTCGGTCCCGTAGGCGAGCGACGAGCCCGCGCGCGGTGCCGTCGAGGCCGCGCTTCCGGTACGCGTCGGCGTTGCGCCGTGCGGTGCGCTCACCGAACTGCTTGTGGTAGCCGCTCGGGTCGCAGCAGGCGCTCATCGCGGACAGGCTACGAGGCGGTCGCGATCCTCGCTTCGCCGAGCTCCTCGAGCGATCGGCCCTTCGTCTCCTCCGCGAGCAGGAACACGTTCAGCGCGGTGATGAGCAGGAGGACCATGAACAACGCGAAGACGCCGGCCTGGCCCCAGATCGGAACGAGGACGGGAGTGAGGAACGGACCGATGATCCCGCCGATCCGGCCGACGGAGGCGGCCGTCCCCGCGCCGGTGGCGCGGATGGCCGTCGGGTACAGCTCGGGGCTGTACGTGTACACGATGCCCCATGCTCCGAGGTTGAAGAACGAGAGCAGCGAGATCCATATGAAGGCTGCGGCATCGGTCCCGGCGTTGCCGAAGAACAACGCCGATATCGCGGTGCCGATCAGGTAGGTCACCAGCGTGGGCTTGCGTCCCCATCGCTCGACGAGCCACGCGGCGCTGAAGTACCCCGGGATCTGCGCGATCGTGGACCAGAAGAAGAACTCATTGCTCCGCTGCACGGTCATGCCGCGCGCGGCGAGGATCGTCGGCGCCCATAGGAAGATGCCGTAGTACGTGAAGACGATCCCGAACCAGAGGATCCACAGCATGAGCGTGCGTCGCACGAATGCTGGAGCCCACAGATCTCCGAGGCCGACCTTCGGTGCTGGTGGCGGCGCGACCGGCCGCGCGACGGTGATGAGGGCTGCTCCCCCCTCGCGCTCCACCGTCCGGACGACGGCGTCGGCCTCGTTCATGAGCCCGCGCGACGCCAGATATCGCGGCGACTCCGGGAGCGCGCGCCGAAGGTACGCGATGTAGAGCGCCGGCAAGGCGCCAACGAGGAACGCGCCGCGCCAGCCGAACTGCGGCACCGCGAACACAGCGATGAGCCCCGCCGCGATCGTCCCGTACGCCCAGAAGGACTCGAGCAGGACGATCATCCGGCCGCGCGACGCCCGTGGCGAGAATTCCGAGACGAGCGTCGCCACGACGGGGAGCTCGCCGCCGAGACCGATCCCTGCGAGGACCCGGGCCAGGAGCAGGGTCTCGTAGGTCGGGGCCGCCGCCGAGAGCAGGGTCCCGACGGAGAACACGATCAGCGTGATCTGGAAGATCGCCTTCCGTCCGTAGCGATCCGCGAGGCGGCCCGAGATGGCCGCCCCGAGGAACATGCCCGCGGGCGTCGCGGCGCCGAGGATGCCGGCGCGCTGGGGG
>DASWDY010000191.1:0-6952 GCA_036395035.1 Candidatus Limnocylindria bacterium | reverse complement strand
TGAGGCCCTTCGAGAAGCAGAACTGCACCGTGTCCACCGGCGCCGCGAGCTCGCGTGCGTCCACGCCGAGCGCGACCGCCGCATTGAAGATGCGCGCGCCGTCGAGGTGGACGCAGGCGCCGCGCGAATGCGCGAGGTCGGCCGCGGCGCGGGTCTGCTCGGGCGTGATGACCGAGCCGCCGCAGTTGTTGTGCGAGTTCTCGAGGCAGAGGAGCGCTGTGCGCGGGAACGGCCCCGCCGCCGGCCGGATCGCCGCCTCGATGTCCTCGAGCGCCGGCATGCCGTCGCGGTTCGGGATCATCCGGCCGTGCAGCGATCCGAGCGTCGCGAAGGCGCCCATCTCGTTCTGGTAGATGTGCGCGAGGTCGCCGAGGATGACCTCGTCACCCCGCTGCGCCTGCGACAGGACGCCGCAGAGGTTCCCGAGCATCCCGCTGGCGACGTACACCGCGGCGGCCTTGCCGACGCTGTCGGCGGCGCGCTCCTCGAGGCGGTTCACCGTCGGGTCCTCGCCGTACTGGTCGTCACCGACCTCGGCGTCGGCCATGGCCTTCCGCATCGCGGGCGTCGGCTTGGTGAACGTGTCGCTGCGGAACTCGAGGAGCTTCACGGGCCGAGGATAGCCGTAGCATCGGGATCCCGTGACGACCATCGCTGTCCTCGGCTGGTTCCCGTCGATGCCAGACGACCTCGCGCGGCACGTCCCCGAGGACCGCATCGTCCGCTTCGAGCGGCGCGGGCCCTTCGACGGCGCGAAGGAGATCGAGATCGCGCTCGGCGCGCCCGCGCCGGACCTCATCCGGGACTTCCTCGCCGAGGCGCCGCGCCTGCGCTGGCTGCACACGATGTCCGCCGGCGTCGAGCGCTTCCTCATCCCCGAGATCGTCGAGCGGCGCGACTTCACCCTCACGAACAACAGCGGGTCCTACGACGTCCCCATCGCGGAGCACGTCCTGGCGACGATGCTCGCCGCGGCGAAGCACCTGCCCGACTACCAGCGCGCGCAGGAGCGCGCTCACTGGGAGAAGGACCACCAGCACATCGAGCTGCGCGACGCGACGCTCGTCATCCTCGGGCTCGGGAGCATCGGCGGCGAGGTCGCGCGCCTCGCGAGCGCGTTCGGCATGCGCGTCATCGCCGTCCGCCGCCGCCTCGACCTGCCGGGCGTGCCCGGCGTGCACGAGGTCGTCCCGCCCGAGCGGCTCGGGGACGTCGCGGGCCAGGCCGATTTCCTCGCCGTCACGGCGCCACTGACGCCGGCGACGCGCGGCCTCGTGTCGCGCGAGGTCATCGCGCGCCTGAAGCCGACGGCGTGGATCGTGAACATCGCGCGCGGCGCGATCGTCGACGAGCCCGCGCTCCTCGAGGCGCTCAAGGCGAAGCGCATCGGCGGCGCGGCGATCGACGCGTGGTGGACCGAGCCGCTGCCATCCGACAGCGAGTGGTGGTCGCTGCCGAACGTGATCGCGACGCCGCACGTCTCGCACAGCTCCCCGCGCGTCCGCGAGCGGACGCTCGGGCTCTTCCTCGAGAACCTGCGGCGGTGGAAGGCGCGCGAGCCGCTGCTCAACGTCGTCGACATGCGCGCCGGCTATTGATGAGCCTCCCGGGGGGACCCGTGCGCGTCGCCCGCCCCGCGCTCGCGCAGCGCACGGTCGGATTCACGGAGTCCGTCATCCGCGAGATGACACGGCTGAACGCGCAGCACGGCGGCATCAATCTCGCGCAGGGGTTCCCGGACTTCCCGGCGCCGGCGGAGATCAAGGAGGCCGCGAAGCGCGCCATCGACGCCGACGTGAACCAGTACGCGATCACGTGGGGCGCGCCGTCGCTCCGTCGCGCGATCGCCGCGTCGTACCGCGAGCTGTACGCGATGGACGTCGACCCCGAGACGATGCTCACGGTCACGTGCGGCGCGACCGAGGCGATGATCTCGACGCTCCTCGCGGTCGTCGACCCGGGCGACGAGGTCGTCGTGCTCGAGCCGTTCTACGAGAACTACGGGCCCGACACGGCCATCTGCGGAGCGGTCCCGGTGTACGTGCCGCTGCGCCCGCCGGAGAACGGCTTCGACCCCGACGAGCTGCGGCGCGCGTTCTCAGCGCGGACGAAGGCGATCATCGTGAACAGCCCGAACAACCCGACGGGCCGCGTCCTGCGGCGCGGTGAGCTCGAGGTCATCGCCGGCCTCTGCCGCGAGCACGACGCGATCGCGATCACCGACGAGATCTACGAGCACATCCGGTACGACGGTGAGCACATCCCGATCGCGACGCTGCCCGGGATGGCCGAGCGCACGGTCACGATCTCGGGGGCGAGCAAGACGTTCTCGGTGACCGGCTGGCGCGTCGGCTGGATCGTGGCGCCGCCGGAGCTCACGTCGGGGATCCGCAAGGTCCACGACTTCGTGACCGTCGGCGCGCCCGCGCCTCTGCAGGAAGCCGTCGCGGTCGCGCTCGGCCTCGGCCCCGCGTACCGCGCCAAGCTCGCGCGCGAGTACCGCGAGCGGCGCGATCTGCTGCACGGCGCGCTCGTCGAGGCCGGGTTCTCGCCGCGCCTGCCGGAGGGCGCGTACTACGTGCTCTGCGACATCTCGCGCTTCGGCTTCGCCGACGACATCGCGTTCGCGCACTGGCTCGTGCGTGAGGTCGGCGTCGCGGGCGTGCCGGGCTCCTCCTTCTACTCGCGGCGCGAGCTCGGGCGGCACCTCATCCGCTTCACGTTCTGCAAGACGGAGGCGCTGCTGCGCGAAGCGGGGGAGCGCCTGAAGCGGACCGAAGACCTCGCGAGGGCGGCTACTCGGTGAAGCTGATGCCCTCGAGGCGCGCGCGATCGATGGCGATCTGGAGCGCGAGCCGGTCCGGCGGCGCCGCGACCGTGGACGGCGTGGCCGTCCCGCCGAGCTGCTGCTGCGCCTTCGCGGCATCCTGCTCGCGTCCGAGCGCGCGGAGGGCCTGCGGGTAGCTCGAGCGCAGCGTGAAGACCCCCTCGGCCGAGCCGAGGGCGAGGCCCTTCTCGAACGCCGCGACCGCTTCGGCGAAGAGGCCGTTCTGGTACGACGCCTCGCCGTACGCGAGCCACGACTGCGAGTCCGTGCGCTCGAGCGCCTCGCTCCGCGTCCGCTCGTAGGAACGCTGGCGCATCACACGGTCGTTCCACTCGTCGCCGACGATGGCGCGGAGGAGCGGCTCCTCCTCGGGGCGGTAGATGACCATGTAGCGGTAGCTGAAGGCCTGCCAGTTGCGGTCGAACCATCCGTACGTGAGCGGCACGCCGCGCCCGCGCATGGAGTCGTTCACGTAGAAGACGCCCTTCGCGTCGTCATACCCCGCGACCGTCCGCCAGTGCGCGATGCGTGAGATGGACGCGTCCTCCATCCACTGCGTGACCATCGGCGCGAAGCCGTTGCTGACGAGCGCCTTCACCACCGCGTTCGTGCCGTTGTTCCGCCAGACCGACCGCAGGCCGTAGAGGTCGCGCACCCACGGGTCGACCCCCCCGGGTCCCATGCCGCGCCGCCAGTCGCTGCCGCGCAGCGCGAGCCGGGCGGTCTCCTGATCAGCGTCCACGCCCAGGGTCGAGAGCGCCATCACGACCGCCGCCGGCCCGCAGTTGTTGAGGCTCTGCCAGATGTGCTTCATCGTTCCGACCGTCGCCGCCGGCAGCGTCGCTTTCGCGACGACCGCGGGCTCGGCGGGGACCACCGCCTTCTGCAGGAGCGCGGGCTCGCCCGAGGGCGCCGCGGGCGTGACCGGATGGACCGGCGCCGCGAGCGCGTCGGCCGCGCGCTGCTGAGCGGGTCCCGGCGCGAGCGCGGTCGTGCTGAGGGCGGCGAGCCCGCAGCTCGTCATGACGAGCGCGAGGATCGTCGTCGCCGCGGCGGACCTGGCGAGGCGCCTCATCTCCGAGTAGATGGTACAGATCGGACCGTTCATGGGTTCCCCTAGGACTACGATCGGGGCGTGACCCAAGGGACGCTCACGAGGGGGCGCCTGGCCGATCATCCCGTATGGCGGAAGGCGCTCGCGGCCGACGAGGTCACCGGCCGTCTCGTCATGCCGGTCGTCGTCTCGGACGCCGTCGAGGACCGCGAGCGCGTCGAGGGCAGTGGCGGCGTGGCGCGCATCTCCATCACGGAGGCCGTGCGCGAGGCCCGCGCCGCCGCCGCGGCCGGGATCGCTGGGCTGCTCGTCTTCGGCGCGTCCGAGCGCAAGGACGAGAACGCGGTCATCGCGAGCCAGCCGGATCACATCGTCCCGCGCGCCGTGCGCGCGTTGAAGGACGCCGTGCCGGACCTCGCGATCGCGACCGACGTCTGCGTCTGCGCGTACACGACGCACGGTCAATGCGTGCTCTTCGCGTCGGGCGGCGCGGACATCGCGGCCACGCACGAGCGGCTCGCGGCCATCGCGCGCGTCCACGCGGACAGCGGGGCGGACCTCATCCTGCCGTCGGGCATGCTCGACGGCAGCGTCGCGGCGGTCCGCGCGGCGCTCGCCTCCGACCACGAGGCGGTCCCGGTCGCCGCGATGGCGAAGGTCGAGAGCGCCCTCTACCAGACGCACCGCGTCGCGATCGGCGCCGTGCCCATCGCGGAGCGTGCCGTCCCGCTGCTCGACCCTGCGGACCGATCCGCGGCCGAGGCGCGCGTGCGGCGCGACGTCGCGGCCGGCGCGGATGCCGTCGTGGTGAAGCCCGGCATGCTCACGCTCGATCTCGTCGCGTCGCTCGCCGCGGCGTACGACCTTCCCGTGATCGCGTACCACACCGCCGACGAGCACGCGCTGCTCGCCGTCGAGAGCGACGCGGACGGCCTCGCCGCGGAGCGCGAGATGCTCGCCGCGTCGCGGCGCGCGGGGGCGGAGATCGTCGTCTCGTACGGAGCGCTGGCGACCGCGCGGCGCTAGGCTCGGCCCCGGTGGAGTACACGCGGACGACGCTCTCGAACGGCATGCGCGTGCTCATCGCGCCGATGCCGGAGACGCGCTCGGTGTCGCTCGCGATGTACGTCGGGGTCGGCTCCCGCGCCGAGACGAAGGCGAACGCGGGCACGAGCCACTTCATCGAGCACATGCTCTTCAAGGGGACGGCGAAGCGGCCGAGCGCCGCGGAGATCTCGTACGCGGTCGAGGCGCTCGGCGGGTCGGTGAACGCGTCCACCGACCGGGAGATGACGATCTTCAGCTCGCGCGTCCCCGCGCGGCACTACCTCATCGCCCTCGACGTCGTCGCCGACATGATCCGCGCGCCGCTGATGCGGGAGGACGACATCGCGTCGGAGCGCAACGTGGTCGTCGAGGAGATCCGCATGTACCGCGACCAGCCGCAGGACCGCGTGCACACGCTCGTCGACGAGCTCCTCTATCCGTCGCATCCGCTCGGGTGGGAGATCGCCGGGCGCGAGCCCGTCGTGCGCGCGCTGACCGCGGCGGACCTGCGCGGGTACATGGATGCCGGCTACGCGCCTGGACGCACGGTCCTCGCGCTGGCTGGGAAGCTCGATCCGCAGGAAGCGCTGCAGGCCGTGGAGGCGCACCTCGGCGACCTCGCGGCGCGTGCCGGGCTCCCGTTCTCGCGTCCCCCGAAGCCCTCACGCAAGCGGACGAAGGTCCTCGCGCGACGCGGTGAGCAGGTGCACCTGTGCATCGGCTGGCGCGGCGTGTCGCAGGAGCATCCGGACAAGTGGGCGTTCGAGGTGCTCAACGCGATCCTCGGCGAAGGGATGTCGAGCCGCCTCTTCCTCGAGCTGCGCGAGCGCCGCGCCCTCGCGTACGACGTGCATTCCTACGAGTCGAACTACAGCGACGTCGGCCATCTCGTCATCTACGCAGGCGTCGCCCCCGAGCGCGTCAAGGAGGCCGCGGCAGCGGCGCTCGGCGAGGTCGCGCGCCTGCGCGACGAGCCCGCCGGCGAGGCCGAGCTCGCGCGCATCCGGGACTTCGTGAAGGGCCGCATCGACCTGCGCCTCGAGGGCACCGGCGGCGTCGCCGTCTGGCTCGCGGGCCAGGAGATGATCTACGGCCGCGTCCGCAGCGCCGAGGAGATCGGGGAGATCGTGGACGGCATCGGCGCGGCGGACATCCAGCGCGTCGCGCGCCAGTACCTGCGCCCGGAGCTCGCGTACGTCGCCGCCATCGGCCCGCGCGCCGCGGTGAGCGACATCGCGGCGCCGGAGCCCGAGATGATGGAGATCGCCTCATGACCGACGCGTCGACCGTGCAGCGGACCCTCATCGTGTTCAAGCCCGACGCGGTGCAGCGCGGGATCGTCGGCGAGCTGCTCGCGCGCTTCGAACGGCGCGGCTTCCGCATCGTCGCGATGCGCGCGCTGCGCGTCGACCGCGCGATGGCCGAGGAGCACTACGCCGTCCACCAGGGCAAGTTCTTCTTCACGGACCTCGTGACCACGATCGCGGCGTCGCCCGTGGTCGCGGCCGTCCTCGAGGGACCGCACGCGATCGCCGCCGTGCGCGCGATGGTCGGCGCGACGCGGCCGCACGAGTCCGCACCCGGGACGATCCGCGGCGACTACGCGCTCGTCGGCCTGCGGAACCTCATCCACGCGAGCGACGCGCCCGAGACCGCGGCGAGCGAGATCGCGCTCTGGTTCCCGGAAGGCGTCATCGAGTACCGGCGGGACGTAGAGCGCTGGATGACCGATGAGGGATCGGCGTAGGGCGTAGGCCGGCGAGCAGAGCGATCGCGATCGATCCCGCGAAGATCACCCCCATGGCGATCACCTGGTCCGCGGCCGTCAGCGCCGGCAGGTCGGTGCGCAGCGCCAGCTGCGGGAGCACCACGACCGTATTGCCCGCGGCCACCTGCGCCGTCAGCGCCACGGGCAGCTCCCATTCGAGCACGCCGATGAGAGAGAGGACGTTGAGCGCGAGGCCGCAGAGCAGGACCGCGGGGACCGTCGGGCGCGCGACGCGCTCGCGCTCGTGCGCATCGAC
>DASWDY010000190.1:0-3653 GCA_036395035.1 Candidatus Limnocylindria bacterium | reverse complement strand
CGCGCCGCGGTACAGGGCGTCGGGCCCTTCGCGCCCGATGAGCTCGAGGCTGCGCGCGAGGTCGGCCTGCACGAGCTTGTCGCCGCCGCCCTCGAGCGCCGTGGGCGGGTGCATCGGCAGGCCGCCCTCCTTGTAGAAGGTCCGCTTCGACTCGGGGAACGGCCACATCCGGTCGGCGTAGCTCGCGAGCGCGAGCGTGAGGAAGATGTCGACCGGCATCCCGTCGGACGCGAGCGCCACCGCCGGACGTATTGCGCGCTCGAGCGTGATCGTCCCGTAGCGCTCGAGCGCGCGGGCCATCGCGGCGACCATGCCCGGCGCGCCGACCGCGCGATAGCCGACGTTGTTCTCGTCCCCGACGGCGGCGGGCCAGCCGTACATCCCCTTCACGTCCGCGCCTTCGGCGATGCGGAACATGTCCGGCCGCGCGGCGCGCGGCGCGAGGCCGCTCCCGTCGATGACGGTCTCGCGTCCGTCGGGGAGCCGGATGACGATGACCGCGACGCCGCCGATCCCGCTCAGCGCCGGCTCCGCCACGCCCATCACGAACGCGGCCGTTACGGCCGCGTCGACCGCGTTGCCGCCTTCGCGCAAGACGTCGAGCGCCGCGGCCGTCGCGACCGGCTGATCCGTCGTCACCATCACGCGCGGCGCGGTCGCCTCGCTCTTCGCGATGACCCATTCGCTGCGCGTTGGATCGGGCATCCGGGGAACGATACGAATACTTTCGTACTGGCGTCGCTCGTCCTCACTGCCGAGTGCGCTCGGCATCTCGTCCTCGCTAGCCAGTAGCATCGCCGCCGTGCCGGCAGGAGCCGCCCCGGATGTCGTCATCGTCGGCGGCGGCGTGATCGGCGCTTCGATCGCGTACCACCTGACCGCCCGCGGCGTCAGCAACGTCGTCGTCCTCGAGAAGGAGACCCTCGGCGCGGGATCCACGGGCAAGAACGCCGGCGGGATCCGCCAGCAGTTCTCGAGCGAGATCAACGTGCGCCTCTCGCAGCTCTCGTTGCCGCGATTCGAGCGGTTCGCGGACGAATTCGGCATCGACATCGCGTTCCAGCAGGTCGGCTACCTCTTCCTCATCACCGAGGAGCGCGACGTCGCTCCGTTCCAGCGGTCGCTCGCGCTGTGGGAGCGCCTCGGCGTCCCGGCGCGGCGCGTCGAGCGCGACGAGATCCGCTCGATCTTCCCCGAGATCGTCATCGACGACGTGCTGTTCGGCACGTTCTGTCACGCCGACGGGCACGCGGACCCGACGAGCATCCTGAACGGCTTCGTCGCGCGTGCCCGCGGCGCGGGGGCGCGGTTCCGGGAGCGCAGCGCTGTCACCGGCATCGACACGGACGGCGGACGCGTGTGCGCGGTGCGCGTGGGCGAGGAGCGCATCGCGTGCGACGTCGTCATCGACGCCGCCGGCGCGTGGGCGCCGGAGATCGGCCGCATGGTGGGAGTCGCGCTCCCGATCCGTCCGCTGCGGCGGCAGATCTTCGTCACCGACAGCGCGCCCGGGCTGGACCACGCGATCCCGCTCACCGTCGAGATGGCGTCGTCCCTGTACATGCACCGCGAGTCCGGCGGGATCCTCATGGGCATGGCCGACCCGAACGACGGCCCCGGCTACTGCGAGACGGTGAACTGGGACTTCGTGCCGACCGTCGTCGAGCGCGCGCTGGCGCGCCTGCCGCTCCTCGCGGGCGCGTCGGTGCGTTCCGGATGGGCCGGCCTCTACGAGGACACGCCCGACAAGCACCCGATCATCGGCGCCATCGACGCCGTCGCGGGCTTCATCGTCGCCGCGGGCTTCTCTGGGCACGGCCTCATGCACGCACCCGCGATCGGCGAGATCGTCGCGGATCTGGTGATCGGGCGTTCGCCGTCCCTGGACGTTGCGCCGCTGCGGCTCGTTCGCTTCGACGACGGCGGCCGGGTGAAGGAGCACAACGTCATTTGAGCCTGCAGCTGCTCTTCGCGGTCCTCGCGCTCCTCCTCGCCGTCGGCGCGGCGCTGCTGTTCATCGGCGTGATCTTCCGCCGCGAGCGACAGGTGCCGAACCTCGCGCTCGCGCTGCTGCTGATGGCGCTCGCGTTCGGCGTCTGGTGGACGGCGATCCGCACGCCGCTCACGGTCCCATAACGACCGGCCACATATCCTGCGCATGTGTTCACACGCGAACAGATCCGGCTGACGACACGCTCGTCCTGCGCCGGCTGAGGAGCGAAGCTGGGCCCCGGCCCACTGGCGCAGGTCCTGCGCCCTCTCGCGACACAGCTGATGCCGAAGGAGCTCCTCGTGGGGCTCGAGATCGCCGACGACGCCGCGGTCTATGCCGTCGCGCCCGACATGGCGATCGTCGAGACCGTCGACTTCTTCCCGCCGATCGTCGATGACGCGTACGCGTCCGGCCAGATCGGCGCCGCGAACTCGATGTCCGACGTCTACGCGATGGGCGGCGAGGTCCTCTTCGCGCTGAACATCGCCGCGTGGCCCGAGGACATCCCGATCGAGATGCTCGAGCGCCTCTTCGCCGGCGCGGTCGACAAGGTGCGCGAGGCGGGCGGCGTTGTCGCGGGCGGGCACACGATCATCGACCGCGAGCCGAAGTTCGGCCAGTGCGTCACGGGGCGCGTCCACCCGGACCGCATGCTCCTGAAGCAGCATCTGCGGCCGGGGGACGAGCTCTGGCTCACGAAGCCGATCGGCACCGGCATCCTCACGACCGCGCACAAGCGCGAGCTCATCACGCCCGAGGACCTCGCGTCGGTGGTCGCGAGCATGGCCGCGCTCAACCGCGGCGCCGCGCGCGCCGCGGTCGCGGCCGGGCTCCACGCGGGCACCGATGTCACGGGCTTCGGTCTCGCCGGCCACGCCCACGAGATGGCCGAGCGGTCGAGCGTGCAGGTGCGCATCGACGCGAGCGCCGTCCCGCTCCTGCCGGGCGCGCGGTCGCACGCCGAGGCCGGCGTCGACTTCGGCGGCATGCAGCGCAACCGCGAGCACTTCCTGGGCGGCGGCCGCGTGCGCTTCGACGGCCTCGACGAGGCGATGACGCTGCTGATCCTCGATCCGCAGACGTCGGGCGGGCTGCTCCTCGGCGTCCCGCGCGCGCACCGCGCCGACCTCGAGCGAGCCCTTGTCGCGAATGACGTGCGCGCGGTGCCGATCGGCGACGTTGCCCCCGGCAGCGGCGTCGTCGTGACCGGCGGGCGGTGACGTCCGGGCGCGTCCTCGACGACCCCGAACCGCTCGCCGTCACGCCGGAGCCGGTCCCCGAGCCGGTCGCCGAGCCCGAGATCGTCGGCGCGCCGCCGAGCCCGCGCGCGCTCGAGCTCGCCCGGCTCTCGCCGGGCCGCGCGACGATCGACCTGGCCTGGCCGGGGATCATCGAGCAGCTCTTCCGCGCCAGCGGCGGGACCGTCACGTTCGCGATCGTCGGGCAGCTCGGCGCCGTCGCGACGGCGGCGATGGGCGCGGCCTACCAGTATCTCTTCCTGCTGTTCCCGATCTGGGGTGCGCTCTCGACCGGCACGGTCGCCGTCATCTCGCGGCGCATGGGAGAGGGCCGCATCGCGGCGGCGTCGGACGCGCTGCGGCAATCGCTCCTCCTCGCGACGGCGCTGTCGGTCGTGTCGGGGATCGCGTTCGTCGTGCTC
>DASWDY010000189.1:0-4343 GCA_036395035.1 Candidatus Limnocylindria bacterium | reverse complement strand
AAGGATGCGACCATCACGCATGGGGTCCGCACGGCGACGACGGATGCCAACGGCGAGTTCACGATCGCGAACGTCCCTCGCACCTCGAAGTACCAAGTCGACGCGCTGGGCTATCTCCGCACGAGCGCGCCGACATATGCGGAGGAGATCCGGCTGAAGGCGCTCTCGGTGACGCTCTACGCGTACGACGCGACGAAGACGCCGGACGACCGCGTGAAGGCGCCGCAGGCGCGCGACCCCGATAACACGAAGATCCTCGCGACCGGGAACGACAGCGGCCAGATCATCATCGTGCCGCACCCCGGCAAGGACGCCAAGGTCCTGCTGTGCGCCGAGGGGTTCGAGCGCAAGGAGGTCACGGTCCAGGGCGTCCTCATGCAGATCGGCCTGCAGCCCGGCGGCGCGGCCTGTCCGCCGCTCCCGACCCCCTCACCCGCACCCGCTACGCCGGCGCCGTCGCCGAGCGCTCCGGCGCCCAGCCCATCCCCGTCCCCGACGCGCTCACCCTGACGTTTCACCTCACCCAGGAGAGCTGACAGAGGTCGGGGCATCCGAGGCTCATCTTCGTGGCGTAGGTGAGGTCGAATTCGCGCGTGAGGACGTATGGCCCGCGATCGACCACGGCAACGGTCACCGTCACCGACCCGTGACGGAGGACCACCGCCGAGCCGCAGGGCAGCGTCCGATGCGCCACGCCACGAAGCTCCGTCGTCAGGGTGTGCCCGCACGCGGTCCGGTTCCCCCACATGCCGGGCCCGTACCACGATGCCACGGCGCGGTCGATCCGCTCGTCGATCTCGTCGATCGGCGTGGTCGCGACCGTCCCGGGAGGATCCGAGCGTGTGATCCCGGGGTCGAAGTTGATCGTGTCGTCCGCGGCCGCAAGCGTCTGTGCCGGCTCGATCGCGCCTGGCGCGCTGCAGATGACGCCCGCGAACGCGATGGTCATGGCGATGCCCAGCGTTCGGATCGTGGTGTCCCTCCTTTGGATCGCACGAGGAGCGTAAGCGCGGGAAGGCGATGTCGCGCGAGACTACACGTGTGATGTCCGGACTCGGCGCGCTCGTCGCGCGTCGCGAGCTCCTCATGGACTTCGCGTGGCGTGATCTGCGTGCTCGCTACAAGGGATCCGCGCTCGGATTCGCATGGCACTTCGTCATGCCGCTCTCACAGCTCGTCGTGTTCTGGATCCTCTTTGGGGTGCTCTTCGGTGTGCGGCCACGCACGGAGACGGGAGAGCAGCCGTATGCGATCTTCCTCTTCGTCGGGCTCTTGCCGTGGACCTTCTTCGCGACGGCGCTCACGAGCGGGGCATCGTCGATCGTCGCGAACGCGGGCATCGTGAAGAAGGTCGCGCTGCCGGTGCAGCTGCTCCCCGCAGCGGCGGCGCTGTCGGCGCTGGTGAACTTCCTGCTCACGCTCGTCGTGCTCGCGGTCGTGCTCGCGGTCTTCGGTCCGCGCCACCCGGAGGGGCTGATCTACGTGCCCGTGCTGATCCTCGTGCAGCTCGTGATGGGAGTCGGCCTTGCGTACCTGCTCGCGGCGCTGAACGTGTTCTTCCGCGACGTGCAGCACCTGCTCGGCGTGCTGCTGATGGCCTGGTACTTCCTCACGCCCGTGCTCTTTCCGGTCGCGATCGTCGCCGACCCGCGGCAGCTCTTCCTGCTCTACACGAATCCGATGACCGCGGTCATCGTCGGATATCAACGTGCGTTGCTGGATGGCCTGCCGCCGGAATGGGTTCCGCTTGCGTGGTCGGCTGCATTCGGTGCGGTCGCGTTCGTGGCGGGCTTCGCGTACTTCAACAACGTGAAGGATGAGTTCGAAGGCGCGCTCTGACGGCGCGCGACTTGCTGCACGATCGCGCGGAGGATCAGGGACGTCCCAGGTGACCCGAAACGGGTCGCGATCCCGTCTCGTTAGGTCCACTGAAAGGGGGGTGCCCATGGGCAGAGGCAGGGGTCTATCCCGCGCGGCGAAGGTCGTGAGCACGGGCGTGGTGAGCGCTTCGCTCGCCATCGCGCTGGCGACCGTCGTCGTCGCGGGGAGCGCGTTCAACGGCTCGGCCGTTGAGATCCGTAGCGCCAGCGCCGTGGCGCAGGACGTCACCCCAGCTGCCGCTCCCGCGAGCGCTCGCGCGAGCGAGACCGCGACAGCCGCGGTGGCCGCCGTGAACAGCGACGAAACGGTCGCGACCGGGATCGGTGTCTCCGTGAGGCAGCTCGCTTCGGAGCGTGGATCAAGTGCTGCAGCCGTTCTCGCCGAGTTGATCCGGTTCAACGAAGTCGAGGACACATCGACGTCGGGAGTTCGTCCCGGCTGGGGCTGTGGCGACAAGAACCACACGCACAGCGGTCCACCTGGCAACCCAGGTGCGACGAGCCCGTGCAAGTGAACGAGGGCCGCGACAGCTAGGTCGAGCGCAGCGATGGCTGGGGGGCGGAGCTCGAGGGCTTCGCCCCCTTATTCGTCCCCCGCGCCCGTTTCCTTCGGCTCGGGTTCGCCCTCGTTCGCGCCGCCGGCCGCCATCTCGTCCATCGCGTCGTCGAACTCATCGCCGAGATCCTCGCCCATCTGACTGCCGAGCCGCTTCGCCCATCGCGCCACGGACGCGGGATCGCTCTCATCGACGTCCCCGAGCGACGATGGATCGGAGAGCCGCTCGAGACGCGTGTCCTCGCCGGTGATCTGGGCGACCCGCGGCGCCATCCGCGCGACGTGTTCGCTGCCGCAGTGCTCGCAACGCACCGTCGTGGCGACGTCGGAGAACGAGCGGAAGAACACCGCGAATCTCCGGCCGCACGCCTGGCAGCGGTAGTCGTAGATCGGCATCCGGCCTCGATCAGATCCGCGCCGTCGCGTGCATCCAGCCGACGGCGAGCGCGCCGACCGCGGTCCCGAGCATCAGCCCACCGAGCGCGTCGCTGATCCAGTGGTCCCCGATGTACACGCGCGCGAAGACACTGAACGCGACGAACGCTGCCCCCGCAGCGGTGACCCACGGGCGCGGCCAGAGGCCGCCGACCACGAGCGTCAGGAACGACAGCCGCGCCACGTGCCCGCTCGGGAACGCGAAGGGTGGCTGCCACTCCGGAGGCGGACCCAAGTGGGCGAACGCCCGGACGAGCTCGACCGGGGGGCTCGGATGCGGGACCACCGTCTTGAACGCGAGCTCGATCCCGCCCGTCGCCAGGATGAGGAGCGGGCCGAGCCACGCGTGACCGCCGAGACGCCGCCACGCGATCAGTGCGAGGATCGCGGCGATCGGAAGCGTGACGTTGAGCAGGCCGACGATCGTGTGCGCGTTCACGGCGAGGTCGAGCGGATATGACGCGAGCGACTGGAACGCCCGGGTCCAGCCGAGGTCGCTGACGCGGGTGAGGCCGAGCGCGACGAGGGTCGCGAGGAGCGCGAAGAGGACCGCGGATGCCGCGGCGACGCTCAGTGTCCACGGCGGCGCACGCCGGGCCGTCGCGATCATCAGCGCGAGCGACATCGCCGTCGGATCGTAACGTTCGCCCGGTGACGTCCGCGCTGCACGCCGTCCTTGCCGCGGCGGCGTGGGCGCTCCTGTGGCGAGGCCTCGAGCGCTCCGCGTTCGTCGACCACGCGCCGGATCCGGAGGTCGCCGGGGCGTTCGCGCTTGCGGTCCTCATCGCCGTCGCCGCGGGCAGCGTCGCCGCGCTCGTCGCCGGACGCACCGCGTGGTCACCGTCGCGCGCGCTGATCGCCGACGCGGTCTCGCTCGCGGCCGCGGGATGGGCGCTCGCCGTCGTGTCCCTCGCACCGTGGACGCGCGATCTCGGCGGCGTGTTCGTCGTGCTCATCGTCGCGATCCGCCTCGCGCCGGGCGCGCTCGCGGTCATGTCGTCACGCGCGCCGGCATGGCTCGCGTTCGTCCTCGCCTTCGGCGGGTACGCCGCGCTCGCCGCGTGGCTGCCCGTCGCGTCGCTCCCGCTCGGCGATCAGATCCACTACCTGCTCGTCGCGGATCGCCTCCAGCACGGGAGCCTCGACGCGGCCATCGACACCGACCTCTTCATGCGGACCCTCGGCATCCCGCCCTCGCCGACCGACGCGGCGACGCACGTCGCCGCTTCACCCGTGGGCCCGCGGCCGATCCAGGGATACGCCCTGCCGCTCCTGATCCTGCCGGGATGGGCGCTCGCCGGGCGGCTCGGCGCGGGGATCGTGCTGGCGCTCGCGGCCGCCTGGACGAGCTACCAGACCCTGCTCATCCTGCGCGATCTCCTCCCGGCGCGGCCGCGCGCGGCCGGATGGACGTGGCTGATCGCGAGCGCATCGGCGCCGATGGCGCTGCTCGCGACGCACATCTACCCGAA
>DASWDY010000188.1:0-3521 GCA_036395035.1 Candidatus Limnocylindria bacterium | reverse complement strand
CATACGAGATCGGCGGCGGCGAGGCCGGATGGATCGCCGTGCGCCCCGACGATCCCGAGATCGTGTACTGCGGCAACTACCAGGGCTACCTGACGCGGTACGACCATCGCCTCGGCCAGTCGCGCAACATCATGGTCTGGCCCGAGATGAGCTCGGGGCATTCGGCGAAGGACGTGAAGTACCGCTTCCAGTGGACCGCGCCGACGGTCCTCTCGCCGCACGACCCGAACACCCTCTATCACTGCGGCAACCACGTCTTCCGGTCGCGGGACGAGGGCCAGACGTGGGAGCGCATCAGCCCCGACCTCACGCGGAACGACCCGACGAGGCTCGGGCCGTCGGGCGGTCCGATCACCAAGGACCAGACGGGCGCCGAGTACTACTGCACCGTCTTCGCGTTCGCGGAGTCGCCGCTGCAGCGCGGCCTGCTGTGGGCGGGATCCGACGATGGCCTCATCCACGTGTCTCCGGACGACGGCAAGACGTGGCGCAACGTGACCCCGCGCGGGCTGCCGGCGTGGTCGACGGTGTCCACGATCGAGGCGTCGCCACACGACGCCGACACGGCCTACGCGGCGATTGAGCGCCACATGCTCGACGACTTCCGCCCGTACCTCTACCGCACGACCGACCGTGGCCGGACGTGGACGAAGATCACGGCCGGGATCCCCGACGACGACTTCTGCCGCGTGGTCCGCTGCGACCTGACGCGCGCGGGCGTGCTGTACGCGGGCACCGAGACGGGCGTCTACGTCTCGTACGACGACGGCCGCCGCTGGCGCCGCGTGCAGGCGAACCTCCCGCACGTGCCGGTGCACGACATCGCCGTCCGCGAGAGCGAGCTCGTCCTCGCGACGCACGGCCGCTCCTTCTGGGCGCTCGACGACATCGCGCCGCTGCGCGACTGGGCGGAGCCGAAGCGCGGCCAGGACGCGGTCCTGTTCCGCCCGCCCGTCGCGTACCGCGTGCGGTCGAAGGGCGGGTTCGGCGGCAAGCCGATCCCCGGGCGCAATTACCGGTTCACGGACGCGACGATGATCGCGTACGAGTTCGCCGAGGATCCCGCGACCGGGGACAAGGTCGAGTCGTACCTCGACGCGGGGAAGAACCCGCCGACGGGCGCCATCGTCCACTACTGGCTGCGCGCGAAGCCCGAGGGCGAGGTGAAGCTCTCGTTCCACGACGCGCGCGGCCGCCTCATCCGCGAGTTCACGAGCCGCAAGGACCGCCCGACCGAGGCGGCGCCGCCCGAAGCGCAGCTGCCTGGCGAGGGCGCCGAGACGCTCGGCACCGCCGCCGGCGTGAGCCAGGCGAAGGACGAGAAGAAGGAGCCGCGCGTCAAGAACGACCCGGGCGTCAACCGTTTCGTCTGGGACCTGCGCCACCCCGAGGCGACGAAGATCGAGGGCGACCCGTCGATGGAGGAGTTCGAGCGTGCGCTCGCGGGACCGCAGGTGCTCCCCGGCCGCTACCAGGCGCGCCTGACCGTCGGCGGCGAGACGCTCACCGAGGAGTTCGAGGTCCGCGTGGACCCGCGCGTCGCCGCGGAGCCGCGCGAGCTGCAGGAGCAGTTCGACCTGCTCATGCGGATCCGCGACAAGATCTCAGAGACGCACGACGCGATCAACACGATCCGCACCGTGCGCGGACAGGTCGAGACGTGGGAGAAGCGGACCGCGTCGGACCGCGGCTACCGCCAGGTGACGAAGGCCGCGGCCGCGCTGCGCAAGCAGCTCGGCGCGATCGAGGAAGAGCTCATCCAGTGGCGCGCGAAGAGCCGCCAGGACACGCTGAACTGGCCGATCAAGCTGAACGCGAAGCTCGGCGGTCTCGCGGCCGCGACCGCGCAGGCCGACGCGCGCCCGACCGCGTCGCAGCTCGCGGTCTTCGAGGACCTGTCGCGGCGCGTCGACGCGCAGCTCGAGAAGCTGCGCGGCCTGATGAGCGGCGACGTCGCGCGGTTCAGCACGCTCGTGCGCTCCGCGAAGCTGCCGCCGATCGTGGCGCCGGCGGCCGAGCGGCGGAAGGCGCCGGAGCGCAAAGCGGCGGCGCTGCGATCCTGACGGCCCGGTGACCGCGAAGCGGTACGACGGCTACCGCTCCTTCCGGTACCTGCGGGAGGGGGAGGACTACCGCGCCTTCGCGCTCGCGAAGGACGTCGGCCGCGTCGCCGCGCATGACCTCGGCCTGAGCGAGGAGCAGCAGCGGCGCGCCGACCGGATCATGGCCGCGCACCCGATCGTCTCGATGCACGACCACACCGCCATCGCCCCCGAGGATCCGCGCGAGCTGCTCGAGCAGCGCCGCCAGGGCCGCGACTGGACCGGGTACGCCGGGCTGGCCGCGTCCGGGACGGACGTGTTCTTCGAGAACTTCATGGACGGCACGGCGCTCATCACGTCGAAGCACGGGTGGAAGTGGGACGACGTCGTCTTCGACCTCGGGATGCGCCTCTCGGACATCGCGCACCAGGCGCTCGTGTACGTCGCGACGACGGTCGACGAGGTCCTCGCGGCGAAGGCGAGCGGCCGCATCGCGTTCGTCGCCTGCCTCGAGGCCGCGACCGCGATCGAGAACGAGGTCGACCGCGTCGACGTGCTGTACGGGTTCGGCATCCGCTGCATGGGCATCACGTACAGCGAGGCGAACGCGCTCGGGACAGGCCTCCGCGAGCAGCACGACGGCGGGCTCACCGACCTCGGGCGCTCCGTCGTGCGGCGCATGAACGCGCTCGGGATGACGATCGACCTCGCGCACGTCGGCGACCGCACGTCGCTCGACGTCATCGAGCTCTCCGACCGGCCGGTGACGATCACGCACGCGGGCGCGCGAGCACTGTGGCCGACGCGGCGGATGAAGCCGGACGACGTCATCAGGGCGCTCGCCGCGAAGGGCGGCATCATCGGGATCGAGGCCGCCCCGCACACGACGATCACGCAACGGCGGCCGCGCCACTCGCTCGCGTCCGTGATGGAGCACGTCGCGTACTGCGTCGACCTCGTCGGGATCGACCACGTCGCGCTCGGGCCCGACACGCTCTTCGGCGACCACGTCGGCCTGCACCATGCGTTCGCGGAGGCGCTCTCGATCGGCCGGATCATGGAGGGCGTCACGTACGAGCGCGTGCCCTACGTGGACGGCATGGAGAACCCCGGCGAGGCGATGCGCAACGCGGTCGGCTGGATGGTGAAGGAAGGCTGGAAGGACGAGGACATCGCGAAGGTCGCGGGCGGGAACGTCATCCGCGTGCTGAAGGAGACCTGGGCCCGCTAGGGGCCTTGGGTCGGAACTGTCGTCGTGAACGCGTCAAGTCGTCAGGCCGCAAGGTGCACGTCGTCGACGTAGCGGTGCACGGCATCGGTGAATGCGTCAAGGCGGCGTCGCAGCGGCGAGGCGTGAGATGCCGTGGACTTGATCTCGGCGAGTCCGGGGCGGATGAGCCGGGCGTGCGCGCGGGCGAGGAAGAGCGCCTGACGGAGTCCCGGGTCGGTGACGCGGTAGCGGTACGTCCTGGGGATGCG
>DASWDY010000187.1:0-4273 GCA_036395035.1 Candidatus Limnocylindria bacterium | reverse complement strand
CCGGCGTCCCAGACGAAGCAGAGGTCCGGGCACACGATGTCGCAGCTCGCGCAGTGGACGCACTTCTCGATGTCGAGCACGGGCATCGTCCCGGTCCGCGACCACGACATGTCGTTCCAGGCGGTGTTGCCCGGGAATGGGATGACCCCGCCGAGCGGCTGCGTGCGATAGCCCCACGCGGGCTCGGGGCGGACGACGGGGAGGTCGCCCTCGGCGCGGCCCACGCCCGTGATCTCCTCGAGGTCGACGGCGCCTCTGCGGAACGCGCGCTCGTTCGCGGCGACGGCCTCGGGACGGCGCGCGGCGAACTCCTCTGTGAGCGCCTCGAGCATCACGTCCGTCCGGAGGAACGGGAACGCCGCGCAGAGGGTCCCGAGGAGGACCGCGTTCGGACGCGAGCGCTCGGCCGCCGCGATCCCGCGCGCGTCGACGCGCACGACGCGGGCGGTGCGCGGCAGCGCGGCCAGGCTCTCGGGCACGGGCCCCGCCGGAGCGTCGTAGATGAACGTGCCCTCGGCCCGGAGGCCGGCGAACGTGGATGGATCGCGGAGCAGCGCCGCGTGGAACACGACGATCGCATTCGGGGCCTCGACCGGGGCGCTCGTGCGGATCGGCTCGTCGGAGGGGCCGAGGCGGACGAACGAGCGGATGCGCGAGCCCTTCTTCTCCGAGCCGTAGGACGAGAAGTGAGCGCCGTTCAGGCCCATGCGCAGGACGGCGGCGGTCGCGAGGATCTGCCCGGCGGCGTGGGCACCGAGGCCGCCGATCGACTCGAACCTGATCTCGAACGACCCCCCGGGGAGCCCGGGGAAGCCGTTCCCACCCTGCTCCATCGTCCAAGAGCGTGGGGTGCCGTCCGACCGCACCGTAGGGCCGAAGGGATGCAGTCGTTAGGGACGCGCGACCCTGCCCGGTCGAGGGCGGGGAGCGGATCCTATCTAGCGGAACGAAGAGGGGTCCCGAAGGAGGTCACCACATGACCATCGCTCAGGCAGCCCCGCAGCGGGACGCGCCAGCTCAGGGCCAGACGCTCACGGTGCGCGACGATCGAACGGGGAAGACGTATGTCCTCACGATCGAGGACGGCACGATCAAGTCGAGCGATCTCAGCAAGATCAAGGGGTCGCCCGACGATCTCCTGGGCATGCTCACCTACGACCCGGGGTTCATGGCCACGGCCGCGGTGAAGAGCTCCATCACCTACATCGACGGCGACCGGGGGATCCTCCGCTACCGCGGCTACCCCATCGACGAGCTCGCGGAGAAGTGCACGTTCCTCGAGGTCGCCTACCTGCTGCTGAACGGCGAGCTCCCGAACGACCAGGAGCTCGCGAAGTGGTCGGATGAGGTCACGCACCACACCTTCATCCACGAGAACATCAAGAAGTTCATCGACGGCTTCCGGCACGACGCGCATCCGATGGGGATGCTGATGAGCACCGTCGCCGCGCTGTCGACCTTCTACCCCGAGGCGAAGCGGATCGCCGACGAGGCGCCGCGGCGCAAGCAGATCGTGCGGCTCATCGCGAAGATGCCGACGATCGCGGCGTTCGCCTACCGCCACGCCACCGGCCTGCCGTACGCGTATCCCGACAACGACCTCAGCTACGCCGGCAACTTCCTCAACATGATGTGGAAGACCACCGAGCTGAAGTACCGGCCCGACCCGATCCTCGAGCGCGCGCTCGAGGTCCTGTTCATCCTCCACGCCGACCACGAGCAGAACTGCTCCACGAGCGCCGTCCGTCTCGTCGGCAGCTCGAAGGCCGACCCGTACTCCGCGGTCGCGGGTGGCGTCGGCGCGCTGTACGGACCGCTCCACGGCGGCGCGAACGAGCAGGTCCTGCGCATGCTCGAGGACATCGGCTCGGTCGACCGCATCCCCGAGCACATCGCGCGCGTGAAGAAGGGCGAGCTGCGGCTCATGGGCTTCGGCCACCGCGTGTACAAGAGCTACGACCCGCGCGCGAAGCTCATCAAGCGCGTCGCGGATCAGGTCTTCGAGGTCACCGGGCGCAACCCGCTCCTCGACATCGCGATGGAGCTCGAGAGGATCGCGCTCGAGGACGAGTACTTCGTGAGCCACAAGCTCTACCCGAACGTGGACTTCTACTCAGGGATCATCTACCAGGCGATGGGCTTCCCGGTCGAGATGTTCACGTCGCTGTTCGCCATCGGGCGCACGCCGGGCTGGCTCGCCCAGTGGGAGGAAGGCCTCCTCGACCCGGACCAGAAGATCGCCCGCCCGCGGCAGATCTACACCGGTCCGGCCGAGAGGCATGTCCAGGGCTAGCGGCAGCACGGAGGCGGCCCGCACGCGACGCGAGCGCCGGGTGACGGGGCGCGGCTCGCGCCGCGCGCGCCACGCCGAGCGCCCGAGCGTGTGGCGCGGCCCGCTCCCCTATCTCGCCGCGGCCCTCGTCATCGCGGGCGCGATCGCGTGGTCGATCCTGTCGCGCGCCGGCCCGACGCCGACCCTCACTGCGGCCGCATCGGACGCCGTCGTCGCGAGCGTGACGACCATCCCTGCCGACGTCTTCGACCGCGTCGGCGCCGGCGGGCTCGCGAGCCCGCTGCGCGCCACGACCTTCGAGACGCTCCGCGGCGCGAGCGGCAAGCCGGTCGTGATCTACGTCGGCGCCGAGTACTGCCCGTTCTGCGCCTCGGAGCGCTGGAGCCTCGTCGCGGCGCTGTCGCGCTTCGGGACGTTCGAGGGGCTCTCGCTCAGCACGTCGTCGAGCACGGACGCGTACCCCGACACGCCCACGCTCACCTTTCGCGGAGCGAGCTACCGCAGCGACCACGTCGAGCTGAGCGCCGTGGAGACCGCGGACCGTCAGGGCCGGCCGGTCGCGGACACGACGCCCGTGCAGCAGGCTGCGATGGATCGCTCCGATCCGGGAGGCTCGATCCCGTTCCTCAGCATCGCGGAGCGCTACGTCGCGATCGGGAGCGGGTATCGCCCCGACGTCCTCGGCGGGCGGACGTGGGCGCAGATCGCGGAGCAGATGCGCGATCCGTCGACGCCGCTCGCGCGCGGCGTCATCGGGAACGCGAACTGGATCACGGCCGCGATCTGCGAGGAGACCGGCGGGCAGCCGGCGAACGTGTGCGACTCGCCAGGGGTGCACGCGACCCGGTCGAAGTGAGCGGCGACCGCCCCGCGATCGGCCTCGTCGTCGCGGGCATCGCCGGGGTCCTCATCTCCGCGTACCTCACGGTCACGCACTACGCGGGCGGGACGCTCGCGTGCGTCAGCGCGGCGTTCGTCGACTGCGACGCCGTCACCTCGAGCTCGTATTCGCTCGTGCCGTACACCGAGATCCCGGTCGCGCTCGCCGGGCTGGTCTGGTCCGCGGCGAGCGCGGCCGGCGGCGCGCTCGCGCTGCGCGCCGACCCGCCATGGCTGCGGCCGGCGCACCTCGCGTGGGCCGCTGCGGGCGTCCTCGTCGCGCTCTACCTCATCAACGCGGAGATCGCGGTGATCGGCCGCATCTGCGAGTGGTGCACCGCGCTCCACCTCATCGTCTTCGCGACGCTCTTCCTCGCGCTGCGCCGGGTGCGCATGGGTGACACTTCCGCGGCGTGATCCGGGCACGCGCGCCCTTCCTCGCGGCGGGGGCTCGCGCTCCTGGCGGGGCTGTGGGGCGGGCTCGCGCGGCTCGGTCTCGACGTCGGCGCGCCACCGACCTTCGCGGCGGGGCACGGCCTCCTCATGACCATGGGCTTCCTCGGCACGGTCATCGGCCTCGAGCGCGCCGACGCGCTGCGGCGGCGCCTTGCGTACGCCGTCCCCGCGATCGCGGCGATCGCCACGGTCGCGCTCCTGCTGGGCCTTTCCGTCGCACCGTGGCTGCTCCTCGCGGCCGCGGTCGCCTTCGCGTGCGCGAACGCGTACATGCTGCGCGTGCGACCGGACCTCTCCGTCGCGACGATGGGGCTCGGCGGGCTCGCGTGGATCGCCGCGGCGCTGGCGCTCGTCATCGGCGCGGAGATGCCGCGCATCGTGCCGCTCATCGCCGCGTTCCTCGTGCTCACCGTCGTCGGCGAGCGGCTCGAGCTCTCGAAGCTCTCGCGTCCGCCGGCGTGGGCCGGCGCCGCCTTCGTCCTCGCGTGCGCCGTGCTCGCGGCGGGTGCAGCTGCGGCGCTCACGGTCTCGGGCGCGGCGCGCGTCGCGGGCGCCGGCCTCGTCGCGCTCGCGCTATGGCTCGCGGTCTGGGACATCGCCTGGCGGACCGTCCGCCGGCCCGGGGCGACGCGCTACATCGCGCTC
>DASWDY010000186.1:0-5208 GCA_036395035.1 Candidatus Limnocylindria bacterium | reverse complement strand
ACCGCGCCGCGGGCCGCGCCCGACGCCGAGCCGCCCGATGCGTCCCATCAGCACGACGCTCTCGACCGTGAGCGGGAAGTCCCAGCGGACGTGCTCCTGCTGCGGCAGATACGACATCCGCGAGCGCGCCGCGGCCGGATCCCCGTCGAAGACGCGGACGTCCCCGTGCCGAGGCCGCAGGAGACCGACGATCAACTTCAGGAGCGTCGACTTGCCTGAGCCGTTCGCGCCCACGAGCGCCACGAGCTCGCCGGGCCGGACCTCGAGGTCCACCCCCTCGATGGCGAGCATCCCGTCATAGCCGGCGGCGACGCGCCTCAGCAGGATCGCGGGCTCGGTCACTTCAGCGCCGTCACGATACGTTCCATGACGGTGCGCATCAGTCCGACGTACGTATCCGCCGGCTGGTCCTGCAGGCTGTCCGTCGGGATGTCCGTGACGATCCTCTTCACGCCGGCCTCCTTCGCGAGCGCCTCGCTCAGCTTCGGCGACGCCTGCGACTCGACGAAGATCGCGGGCACGCCGGCGTTCTTCACCTTCTCCACGAGCGCGCCGAGCTCCGCGGCCGACGGCTCCTTGTCCGCCTCGGGCTGAACGAACCCGACGACCTCGAATCCATAGGCCTTCGCGAAGTACGGGAACGCGTCATGGGACGTGACGAGCTTGCGCTTCGCGGCCGGGACCTCGGCGGCCTTCCGCCTCATCTCGCCGTGGAGTCTCACGAGCTCGTTGTCGTACTTGAGATGCGCGGCCGTGACGACGTCCTTCCCGGCCGGGTCGGCCTGGATGAGCGCGTCGCGGATCTTCGCGACGTACGCCCGCGTCAGCTCGACGTCGAACCACATGTGCGGGTTCTCGTCGATCGCGGGCAGGCCTTCGGTGAGCACGATGACGACCGCGCTCGGCTTCTTGTTCTTCAGCAGGTCTTCGGACCACGTATCGAGGTCCAGCCCGTTCACGAGGATCACCGCGGCCTCGCTCACCTTCCGCGCGTCCTCGGGCTTCGGGCTGTATTCCTCGATCTCCGCGCCGGCAGGCGCGATCGACGAGACCGAGACGCGGTCGCCGCCGACGTTCTTGGCGAGGTCCGCGAGGATCGTCGTGGTGGCGACGACCTTCACACCGCCGCCGTCCGGTGCCCCCGCACCCGCGCACGCGGCACCGACGATGAGCACCAGGAGCAGCGCGAACGGCCGCAGACGCATGGACGCCCTCCCTGAGAATGTTTCTCATCAACAGTATGAGAACCATTGTCAAGTAGCGCCGCGGCGACCTATGATCGTCGCATGACCAGGCGCTCCGCGGCGCTCGCCTCGCGCATCACCTCGCGCGGGAGGCGGCTCACGCGGCAGCGCGTGGTCGTCGCGGAGGCGCTCGCGCGTACCGGGATGGCGACCTCCGCGCAGGAGCTGTACGAGCAGCTGCGGCCGCGTCATCCGCGCCTTGGCCTCGCGACCGTGTACCGGGCGCTCGAGGCGCAGGTGGAGAGCGGCATGGCCCAGCGCCTCGAGCGCCCCGGCCACGTCTACGCGTACATCGCCTGCTCCCCCGAGCACCATCACCATCTCGTCTGCACGAGCTGCCAGCGCGTGCAGGACGTCGACGAGACGGTCGTCGCGTCGATGCTGAGGGGCGTCCGCGAGCGGCACGGCTTCACGGTCGACCACGCGCGTCTCGACCTCTACGGCCAGTGCGCAGCGTGCCGGAGGAAGGCCGAGGCCTAGCCGCGTTCCCCCGCCACGGTCATGATGTCGCCGGGACGCCCGGCGAGGCTGGGCGAATGGTGGGATGTCACAAGTCGCCCGGTCGCCGCTCGCGAGCGCCGTCGTCGTCTTCGTGATCGCGCTCGCGTTCCGCGCAGTCTTCGCGTCCGGGTACCTCTGGGCGTGGGACTCCGTCCTTTACGCCCGCGCGATCGGGGACTTCGACGTCGCGAGCGGGCGTCCGCATCCTCCCGGCTACCTCTTCTACGTGCTGCTCGCGCGAGCCGCGACGTGGTCGACGGGTGAAGCGAACGCAGGGCTCGTCCTCGTGAGCATGATCGCTGGTGCGGCGACCTGCGCCGCAGGCTTCCTCATCGGCGCGCGCATCTTCGGGGCGGCGGTGGGCGTTCTCGCGGCCGCCATCCTCATCGCCGACCCGCTCCTGTGGCACTACAGCGAGGTCGCATACCCGTACACGGTCCTCGCCGTGCTGAGCGGATCGGTCGGCGCGCTGCTGTGGAGGTCACGGGGCGGCGGGGCCGGCCGGGCCCTGGGGGCGTCGCTCGCGCTCGGTCTCGCGGCGGGCTTCCGCCAGGACCTGCTGCTGCTCCTCGGGCCGATGTGGGTCTGGACCCTCGCCGGCCGCTCGCCGGCCGCGACCCTCGGGAACGTCGCCGCGCTCGCGCTCGGATGCCTGATGTGGCTCGCGCCCTCGGCGTGGTCGTCGGGCGGGCTCGATCGCTACCTGGCCGTCACGGCGTCACAGGTCGCAGGCGTGTCCAGCATCGGCGGATCCGAGCCCCAGGGCTTCCGGGAGAACGCGCTGATGATCGCCATCGGCCTGCGCTGGCAGCTCCACTGGCTGGTCGGTCTTGCGCCGCTGGGAGCGTGGATGCTCTTTCGACGTGCCGATGCGCGCGGCGCGCTGTGGCCGCTCGCGCTCTGGATCACGCCGGCCGTGCTCGCGTACCTCGTCTTCCACATCGGCGAATGGGCGTACACCCTCTCGGTGGCCGTCCCGCTCGCGCTGCTGGCCGCGGTCGGTGGCACCGCGCTCATGCAGGCCGTGCGATCGACCATGGTTCGACCTGCGATCGCGGTGGCGATCGGAGCGGCCATCGTGCTCAACGCGCATTCGTTCGTGCTCGGCGCCGGCCGCTTCTCGGCGCGGGCGATCGAGGGCCACGACGCCGGGCTCGCGATCCGCTTCGCTGAGTATCGCGCGCGCTTCCCCGCGACCGACACCGTCATCATCGCGGATGGCGGCTACCAGCACGCCCGCTACTACCTCTCCGAGTACCGCACCTTCTATGTGCCGGCGGGATCGCCGGTGACGCGCCGGACGCTGCAGATCGGGCCGGAGGTGCGCCGCGCGATGCTCTTCCTCGGTGAGCCGCAGGCTCACCCGCAGACGAAGACCCGCACCGTCGCCCTGGGGAACGGCGTCGACATCCACTACGTGCCGCTCGACCGCGGCTCGCGGTTGGTGGTGCTCGACGGCTACGTGGCGGTGGAGGACGACTGAGCTCCTACCGCCGCTCCCCCGCGAGCGCGACCGCGAACGCGGTCGTCACCGGGACGCAGACCACGAGGCCGATGCTCGCCACGATCACGGTGAGGATGCTCTCGACCATCTCCTCACTGTTCACCGCGACCGAGAGCGGCTGGAAGCCGAGCGAGAGCAGCACGATGAGCGGCAGCGCGCCGCCGAAGTACGCCAGCGCGAGGGTGTTGATGAGCGACCCGATGTGGTCACGGCCGACGCGCAGCGCCGAGAGGTAGAGCGCGCGTCCGCGCAGCTCGGGGTCCACGGAAGCGAGCTCGAACGCGGCCGACGCCTGGCCGACGCTCATGTCGACGAGCGCGCCGAGCGATCCGACGATGACGCCCGCGAGCGCGAGGCGCGCGACGTCGAGGCGGCCCTCCGTCGCGACCGAGACGAAGATCGTCTCCTCGCCGGTGAAGCCGCTCATGCGTGACGCCGCGAGCGCGATGGCGCCGAGCCCGCCCACGATGACCAGGCCCGCGATCGTCCCGCCGAGCGCCGCGACGCTCTTCCCGCCGAAGCCGTGGACGACGAAGACGGACGCGACGAGCACCGCGATGGACCCGACCACCGTCGCGACGAGCGGGTCGTCGCCGCGCTGGATCGCCGGCACGATCGCGAGGAGGAAGACCGCGATGCTCGCGGCGAGGCCACCGAGCGCGGCGAGGCCGGCGAGCCGTGCGATGCCGAGCAGCACGACGACGAGCAGGACCACGTACGGGATGAGGGACGGCAGCCGCACGACCTCCGCGATCGTGTACGTCCGCTGCGTGCCCTCGCGGCTGAGGGTGAGCAGGACGCGGTCGCCCTCGCGCAAGAGGCCGCCGGTATTGAGCGCGCGGCGGCCGCCCCAGTCGACCGTGACCTTCTCGCCGCGGTAGAGGCTCGAGTCGAGCTCGAGCTCGAGGCGCTGGAAGAGCTGTGCGCGCTCGACCCCGGGCACGGCGCGCTGCTCGGTCTGCACGACGTGGACGACGTGCGCCTCGACGACCGTGCCCGACGCGCCCGCGTTCACGTCGCCGCACGAGGCGAGCAGCAGGACGAGCGCGAAGGGGATCCAGCGCACGGGCGGCACGGCCGCCCAGCGTACGCGGCTAGCGGGCGCGACCTCCGAAGATGATCCCCTGCAGATCGGGCAATGCGGTCCCGAGACCGGCCACGAACAGCAGCCCGATGTACAGGCTCGCGACCCCGACCACGATGCCGAGCCCGAGGTAGATCTGCCGCATCCGCTGCGCCCCGATGAACCCCGTCGCGCTGACGACCGCGACGAGCGTGTTCGCGAGGAGCAGGCCGACCGTGAACGCGAGGAGGATCGCGATGCCCGCGCCCGTCCCCGTCGCGCCCGCGACGCCCGCGAGCAGCAGCGCCTGCGACCCGGTCTCGGCGCCGATCCCGTGGATGACGCCGACGGCATAGGCGGTCGACGGCCCGTATTGGGTGGCGTGCGCGGTCGGCCGGTGCTCGTGCCCGTGGATGCGCGCCTGCAGCAGCCCCCAGCCGTTGCGGACGAGATCGAAGACGAGCATCCAGCGGCTCCGCAAGCGGATGTCGCCGCGCCCGCGCACGGCCTGCACCACGGAGAACAGCACCCACGCGCCGAGCAGGACGAGCGTGACGCCGACGACGCGCTGGAGGATCGGATCGATCCAGTCCGGCAACACGGCGGCGAAGGCGATCGCGGCGACGCCGAGCACGATGACCATCGACGCGTGCCCGAGCGCGTAGAGCGACGCGAGGCCGATCGCGTGGCGCTGCTCGTGCGCGAATCGCGACTCGCCGAGGACATGGCTCGCGCTCGCCTCGTGGTGCGAATGGGCGTGCTCGGTGACGTGCTCCCCGTGCCCCCGCGCGGCGACCGGCGCGCCGGCCGGCACGTCGACGTCGGCGTGCCCCGTCGTCGTCGTGCTCGTGATGTCGGTGATCGCGGCGATGTGATCCCAGTCGAACCCGTGCCGG
>DASWDY010000185.1:0-4876 GCA_036395035.1 Candidatus Limnocylindria bacterium | reverse complement strand
GGCGCCCCGACGCGCTGCGTCGGCGACTCCGGCGTGACGAGCTCGGGATGCTCGGTCTCGAGCCGGATGAGCTCGCGGAGCATGCCGTCGTACTGCTCGTCGCTGATCGTCGGCGCGTCGAGCACGTGGTACTCGTAGTTCGCCTTCTCGATCGCGGCGCGCAGATCGGCGGCGCGGCGCTGGAGGGATCCCGTCGCCATGCCGCCGATGCTAGGCGATCGAGCTTAGGCGAGGTACTTCTTGAACCATTCCACGGTGTCGGCGTACGCCTTGCGCGCCTGGTCCGCGCTATATCGCGTGCCGGTGTCGTTGTGGAACGCGTGGTTGACGCCGGGGTAGACGTTGATCAGGTACGGCACGCCGGCCTGCTTCAGCAGCGGCTCGATGGTGTCCTTGCCCGACGTGACGCGCGTGTCCTGCTCCGCGTACACGGCGAGGACCGCGGCCTTCGTCGTCCCGATGCCCGCGACGTCCGTGGGCGCCGGCCCGTAGTACGGGACGGCCGCCTGCACCGACGCAGGCGCGAAGTTGAGGAGGCTCCACGTCATCCCGCCGCCGAAGCAGAAGCCGGTCGCGCCGATCTTCGCGGTGTTCACGAACGTCTGGGTCTTCAGATGCGCGATGGCGTCCTGGAGGTCCTTGGCCATGCCGGCGGGGGTCATTTTCCCGAGCACCGCGTTGTACGCGGCCTGATCCGTGAGCTTGTCGGCCCCGCCGTCGCGCGACGCGAGGTCGATCGCGATCGCGGCATAGCCGGCGGTCGCGTAGCGGCGCGCGACGTCCTTGATGTGCTCGAGCAGCCCGCGGTTCTCGTGGATGACGAGGATGCCGGGGTACTTCCCGTCGGCCTTCGGGCGCGACATGTAGCCGATGAGGCTCGCGCCGTCCGCCGCCTTCACCGTCACCGGCCCCGCGGTGATCCGCGGGTCGTCCGGCTTCACGGTGATGCCGTCGGTCGTCGCCGCCGCCGGCGGCGTCGCGAATGGGCCCGCCGGGCTCGCCGCGACGGTGGCGGCCGCGGTCGGCGCGGCGGTGGCCGGGGCACTGGCGGTCGCAGGTCCGCTCGGCTGGACGCCGCACGCGGCGAGGAACGCCGTCGCGGCCGCGCTGCTCCCGAGGATGATCGTCACTCTGCGGAAGAGCTCGCGCCGATCGATGAGCCGATCGTGGAAGTCCTCGACGTGCTCTTCCACCAGATATCGCTGGATGTCGTTCACGCTCGTCCTCCCGTAGCGATCTCGCCGCTCTCCTACATACGCGCATCCCGCCGGAGCGGTTCGACGCCGGGCGAGCGACCGACCGCCGTTACCGCATGGTGCGAAGGAGCGCGTCGCCGATGAGGCCGAGGAGCAGCAGCAGGCCGTAGCGGCGGTTGTGGGCGAACGCGTACGCGACGAACCACAGCGGCCACGCGTCCGCGGGATACGCGTCGGGGCGCGCTTTCGGACGCGGCGCGACGTAGACCCTGAGCGCGTCGCGCAGCTTCGGCAGCGCGAGCAGCACGATGAGGACGACCGGCGTGAAGTAGCCGATCGCGACGAGCGCGCCGAGCGAGACGTACATGCCGACCATGAGCGCGATACCGATCCAGCGCGCCGCGCGCTCGCCGACCATGACGGGGAGCGTGCCGATCCCCTTCGCGCGGTCGTCGTCGATCTTGTCGATGTGCTTCCCGAAGATGACGGTCGTCGCGCCGAGCGCGTACGGCAGGCCGACGGCCGCGGCGGCCCAGTCCCACGTGCCGGTGATGATGAAGTAGCCGCCGCCGATCATGAGCGGTCCCCACACGAGGAGGACCGCGAGCTCGCCGAGGCCGATGTACTTCAGCGGATACGTGTAGAGGAGCACGAAGAATGCTCCCGCCGCAAGGAGCGCGAGGGCGACGGGACCGCGGATGCTCACGAGCGCGAGGCCGATCGAGAGCGCGGCGGCGCCGGTGACGACGGCGTACGCGATGAGCTCGCGCTGCGTCATCAGGCCGTGCTCGAGCGGGTGCGGTCCGTACTGCGCGCGGAAGTAGTTGTCGCGGTCGACGCCCCTGCGATGGTCGGTGAGGTCGTTCACGAGGTTGTTCGTCGCGTGCGCGAGGAGCAGGCCCGCCGTCGTGAGGGTCCACAGCACCGGATCGAAGCGGCCGTCGCGCGCGGCGAGCAGGCCGGCGATCCCGGCGGAGATGAACGTGATGACGAGCACCGCCCCGCGCGACGCGATGAGCCACCGCGACACGAGGTCGAGCGCGTCCCACTCCGGCTTGTCGATGCGGGGGATCACGCGCAGCGCGCGGATCCACATCCCCACGTTCACCGGTCGATCGTAGCCGCGGGCACGGTCACAGCTGGCGGAGGCCGGCGAACGCGGCCATGAGCCGCTTCACGCCCTGGCCGGGGAAGGCCACGGTCACCTCCTCGTCGTCGGCGCGGGCCGCGCTCGAGACGACGATGCCCTCGCCGAAGCTCGGATGGCGCACCTTCTGGCCCGCGCGGAAGCGCGTCGTGGCGGGTAGGCGCTCCGCCGGCACGCGCTCGGCCGGCGCGCGTCCGCCGTTCCCGCGCGCGCCGCTCCAGACCGACGGCAATCCTTCCATCGCTCCCTGGCGGCGTGCCGCGCGGCGCTCCTCGTAGCGCGCGCGGACGGCCTCGTCGTCGAGCTCGGCCCAGACGTCGCGCTCTTCCGCCTCGGACCCGCCGCGCCGCTCGACGCCGTCGTGCGGCAGCTCGCGCAGGAAACGCGAGGGCGGGTTCGATGACGTCCGGCCGAAGAGCATCCGCTGCCGGGACCACGACAGGTAGCACCGGTCCATCGCGCGCGTGACGCCGACGTAGCAGAGGCGGCGCTCCTCCTCGAGCTCCTCCTCCTCCTCGAGCGAGCGCGCGTGCGGGAAGACCCCCTCCTCCATTCCCGTGAGGAAGACGATCGGGAACTCGAGCCCCTTCACGGCGTGCAGCGTGATGAGCGTCGCCGCCGGCTGCGCGTCCTCGTACTGGTCCTGGTCGGAGACGAGCGCCACCTGCTCGAGGAAGGCCGGGAGCTGCTCCTCGCGCGGGAGCTGCACGAACTCCTCGGCCAGGCTGCGCAGCTCGAGCACGTTCGCGAAGCGCTCCTCCCCCTCCTCCGTCCCGTCGCGCAGGTACGCGGCGTAGCCCGAGCGCGCGAGGACGACGTCCAGCAGCTCCGCGAGGTCGTGCTCGGCCACCGCCGCGCGCAGGTCCGCGAGGATGCGCTCGAACTCCCCGAGGGCCGCGCGCTGCCGCTGCGGCAGCGCGGTCGGGTCGCCGCCGCGGATCGCCGCCAGCGACTTCGCGCCGATGCCGCGCGGGGGGACGTTCGCGATCCGCCCGAAGGCGACGCTGTCCCGCGGATTCCGCAGCAGGCGGAGGTAGTGGATGACATCCTTCACCTCGCGCCGCTCGTAGAACGACACGCCGCCGACGACCTGGTACGCGAGGCCGAACTCGCGGAACACGTCCTCGATCGCGCGGGACTGCGCGTTCGTGCGGTAGAGGATCGCGATGTCGCGCGGCGCCTTCGCCTCGCCCTCCCGCCTGAGCCGCTCGATCTCGCGCGCGATGAGCTCGGCCTCGTGGTGCTCGTCGTACGCCTCGATGACGACGACGTCCTCCCCGCCGCGGCGGTCCGTCCAGAGGCGCTTCTCCTTGCGGGACGAGTTGTTGCGCACGATGGAGTGGGCCGCGTCGAGGATCCGCTGCGTGCTGCGGTAGTTCTGCTCGAGCTTCACGACCGTCGTCTTCGGGAAGTCGCGCTCGAAGTCGAGGATGTTGCGCAGGTCGGCGCCGCGCCACGAGAACACCGACTGATCGTCGTCACCCACGACCGCGAGGTTCTGCTTCCATCCCGCGAGGTAGCGGAGCAGGGCGTACTGCGCGCGGTTCGTGTCCTGGTACTCGTCGACGAGGATGTGCTCGAAGCGGTCCTGCCACCTGTTGAGCGCGTCGTCGTCCACCTCGAAGACACGCACCGCGAAGAGGAGCAGGTCGTCGAAGTCGAGCGCGTTGTTCTCGCGGAGGCGCGCCTCGTAGCGCGGCCAGACGATCGCGGTCACGCGCTCGAGCTGCCCGTGCGCGCCGGCGGCGAGGTCCGCCGGCCCGCGGAGCTCGTTCTTCGCGGTCGAGATCGTCGCGGCGATGGCGCCGGGCGGCACGACGCGGTCGCTCAGGCCGGCGTCCTCCATGGCCTGGCGGAGCACGGCGCGCTGGTCGGCCTCGTCGTAGATGGCGAAGCTCGGCTCGATGCCGACCACCCGAGCGTGCCGCCGGAGCAGCCGGGCGCAGAAGGCGTGGAAGGTACCGACCGTCAGCTCCTCCAGGGCAGCCGCAGGCACGAGGCGCTCGAGGCGCTCGCGCATCTCGCGGGCGGCCTTGTTCGTGAAGGTGACGGCGAGGATCGCGTGCGGCGGGACGTTCAGGTCACGCATCAGATAGGCGATGCGGTGCGTCAGGACACGGGTCTTGCCCGAGCCGGCGCCGGCGAGGATGAGCAGCGGGCCGGTGCCGTGGGTGACCGCCCGACGCTGCTCAGGATTCAGTACGTCGAGGATCGGGTCGGACACTCGTCGATGGTAGGGGCGCACCCCTCGGTGGATAACTTCCGCAGATGGTGGATATCCGCCTCATCGGATCGTGGATGAGACCGTGGTCGACGTCGCGCGGCGGACTAGCCTTCGCGCTCGTCCCCGAGAGGGGGCCGTCCGGGGGAGCGCTACCGAGATCGCCTCAAGGTGCGTGATCCGTCGGCCGGTCGTCGATCGGGGACGTTCTATTCCGACCCTCGGTCGGGCAACGCCCTCCCTCGGGCGCGGGTGCTCGACCTCGTCGCTGCGGCGCCTCGGTCTGCGCGCCCGCGCGACGAACACGATAGT
>DASWDY010000184.1:0-10853 GCA_036395035.1 Candidatus Limnocylindria bacterium | reverse complement strand
ATCCGCAGCGCATGCGCGTCGATGGGCGCGAGGCGGTCGTCGTCGCCTACGACGAGCGCACGCTCGCGGCGCGGCGCGACCGCGCGCTCGCGGGCGGGGGCCGTCATGAGGTGCGTGCGCCCATGCCCGGGCTGCTGAAGGCCGTGCATGTCCGTGAGGGCGACGTCGTCGAGCGGGGCGGCGCGCTCGCGACGCTCGAGGCGATGAAGATGGAGAACGAGCTGCGCGCGCCGGCACGCGCGAAAGTGCAGCGCCTCGCCGCTGGCGCGGGCGCCAAGGTCGAGAGCGGCGCGCTCATCGCGGTGCTCGTCGACGAGCCCGTGTGAGCCGCGCGCTGCGCGCCCTCGCGGTCGGCACGGCCCTCGCGGCGCTCGCGCTCTCGACCACGTGGGCGCTCATCTTCTTTCGCCCGCTCCCGACGATCGACGGGACGTACCGGCTGCTCGGGCTACACGAGCGCGGCGAGGTCGTTCGCGATCTCTTCGGCATCCCGCGCATCTACGCGCGCGATCGCCACGACGTCTTCTTCCTCCAGGGCTACGTCACCGCGCAGGACCGGCTGGCGCAGATGGAGTCCTTGCGGTCGAGCGCCGTCGCTGCGGCGGGCGCCGCCGCCGACGCCGCGGTCGACCGCGCCGACCCGGCGCTGCGCGAGGCGCTCGAGGCGTACGCCGCCGGCGTGACGAAGCTCATCCATCAGCATGCCGAGGCGCGCGCGCTGCCCGGTGAGCTGATCCTGGCCGGCCGTCGCCCCGCGGATTGGCGACCGGCGGACTCGCTCGCGATCGTTGCGGCGTACCTCGAGCGCATCCCACCGAGCTCCGTCTGCGCGTCGGCGGCGATGACCGTGACGCTGAAGGGCCGGCCGCTCCTCGCCGCGGACGTGTACCTCGACGCGCCGGCACCGGGCTGGTACGAGATCGGGATCGACGGCGGCGGCGTGCGCGCGGTGGGCGAGTCGCTCCCGGGCGTCCCGGGGATAGCGGCCGGCCACGACGCGTGGGTCGCATGGGCGCTCCTTCCCTCGACGCGGCGCGCGTCCGATCCGGCATCGACGCTCGGCGCGCTCCTCGACGCGATGACCGCGCGCACGTCGGTCGACTTCGCGAGCGCGATGCGGCGGAGCGGGGTCGCGGCATGCGTCGCGGGTGTCGACGGACGCGCCGGCGGGACCGACCGCGACCTTGCCGCGTTCGTCCCCGCGGACCGGCCTGCCGTGCTCGGCGGCGACGGCGGACGCGGGGCCGCTCTCGTGACCTCGCTCGAGCGCGCGAAGGGCGTGGACCTCGAGACGATGCGCGCCCTTCTCGGCACCCCCGCCGCCGCGGTAGGCGCGCGCGTCCTCGTCGATCTGGCCGACGTGGACACGTCGCGGTCGGCGCTGTCGCACGGCGTGTCCGGCCATCGGACCGCGGCGCACTTCGGGGACCAGGCGCCGCTGTGGGAGCTCGGCCTCGTCCATCGCCTGCCGTTCACGCGTCCGGCGATCGGCCGCACCGACGGCGAGCTCGTGCTGCGTGCGCGGTGATACTGGCCCGGTGACGAAGCGCCGGCGGAGCCGCGACACGAAGGAGTGGGACCGCACGACGTACGCGGAGACGACGAAGCGCGTACCCGAGCGTGCTCCGTTCAAGACGACGTATGGGACGCCGCTGCCGCCGATCGCCGAGCCGGACGGCGCGGACGACCGCATCGGCTTCCCGGGCGAGCCGCCGTACACGCGCGGCATCCATCCCACCGGCTATCGCGGGCGCCTCTGGACGATGCGCCAGTACGCCGGGATGGCGGACGCTGAGGCGACGAACGAGCGCTACCGCTATCTCCTGGCGCACGGCCAGACCGGGCTGTCCGTCGCCTTCGACCTGCCGACGCAGATGGGCTACGACGCGGACGACCCGCGCGTCGCGGGCGAGGTGGGGAAGGTCGGCGTGTCGATCTCGAGCCTCGGCGACATGGAGCGACTGTTCAGCGGGATCCCGCTCGGTGACGTCACGACGTCGATGACGATCAACGCGACGGCGCCGGTGCTGCTCGCCATGTACGTCGCGCTCGCGAAGCGGCAGGGCGTCCCGCTCGACCGCGTCGGCGGCACGACGCAGAACGACATCCTGAAGGAGTACATCGCGCGCGGGACGTACATCTACCCACCGCGACCGTCGATGCGGCTCGTCACGGACCTCATCGGCTGGTGCGCGGAGCATCTGCCGCGCTGGAACCCGATCTCGATCAGCGGCTACCACATCCGCGAGGCCGGCGCCGACGCCGTGCAGGAGCTCGCATTCACGTTCGCGAACGCCATCGCGTACGTCGACGCGGCGATCGCGCGGGGTCTCGCGGTGGACTCGTTCGCGAAGCAGCTCTCCTTCTTCTTCGCGGCGCACTCGACGCTGCTCGAGGAGGTCGCGAAGTTCCGCGCCGCCCGGCGCATCTGGCACGGGATCGCGCGCGACCGCTACCGCGCGACGGATCCGGTCTCGTGGCAGCTGCGCTTCCATACGCAGACGATGGGATCGACGCTCACGGCGCAGCAGCCGCTGAACAACATCGTCCGGACCGCGATCGAGGGGCTCGCCGCGGTCCTCGGCGGTACGCAGTCGCTGCACACGAACGCGTTCGACGAGGCGCTCGGGCTGCCGACGGAGGAGAGCGTGCGCATCGCCCTCCGGACGCAGCAGCTCATCGCGGAGGAGTCGGGCGTCACGGAGACGGTGGATCCGTTCGCGGGATCGCACCTCGTCGAGCGGCTCACGGACGAGATCGAGGAGCGCGCCCTCGCGGAGATCGCGAAGATCGACGAGCTCGGCGGCGCGCTCCGTGGGATCGAGGCGGGCTACCAGCAGGAGGCGATCGAGGCCTCCGCGTACGCGTACCAGCAGGCCGTCGAGAAGAAGGAGCGCATCGTGGTGGGCGTGAACGCGTACCGCACCGAGGCGCCGTCCGTGCCTCCGATCCAGAAGGTCGACGAGCGGGTCGTGCAGCGCGCGCGCGACCGGCTGCGAGACGTGCGCGCGCGGCGGGACGGCGGCGCGGCAGCTCGCGCGAGGGAGGCGCTGCGGCGCGGCGCCGAAGGCTCGGGCGATCTCTTCCCGCTCGTCCTCGCCGCGGTCGAGGCCGACGTGACGCTCGGCGAGATCTCCGACGAGCTGCGCGCGGTGTTCGGCACGCACGTCCCGCGGCAGTGAGCATCAGGAGCGCTGAGCTCCACCACGTCGGCATCGTCGTGCCGTCGATCGCCGCCGCGCTGCCGTTCTATCGGGACACCCTCGGCCTCGCCGCCGGCGCGACGAAGGACATGTCCGATCAGGCGGTGCGGGTCGTGTTCCTCGGGGAGGGGACCGGACGCATCGAGCTGCTCGAGCCGCTCGACGACACCTCGGGGGTCGCACGGTTCCTCGCGGAGCGCGGCAAGCCGACGCTGCACCACGTCTGCTTCGCCGTCGATGATCTCGCCGCGCGTCTCCGCGATCTCGCGCGCGAGGGCGTCGAGCTCATCGACCGCGAGCCGCGGCACGGCGCCGAGGGCATGGTCGCGTTCCTCCATCCGCGCGCCGCGGACGGCGTGCTCATCGAGCTCATCGACCGGGGATCGCTGCGGCCATAGGGCGGGGTCGCCACCGCGCGGCACGGCCGTCCTCCGCGATACTTGACGCGTGCCCCCTCGCATCGCCATCAGCCGTGGTCCCCTGCCCATCCGCTCGTATGTCGAGCGGATCCGGGCCGCGGGCGCCGAGCCGATCGAGGTCATGCCCGGGGATCCGATCCCGCGCGGCGTCGCCGGCGTGTGCCTCTCGGGGGGCCCGGATGTCCAGTGGGAGCGGTACGCCCAGGCGAACGCCGGATCGGGCGAGCCCGACCTTCGCCGCGATGAGCTCGAGCTCGACCAGCTGCTGCCGATGGCGTTCGCGGAGCGGCTGCCCATCCTCGCGATCTGTCGCGGGATCCAGGTCCTGAACGTCCACCTCGGTGGCACGCTCATCCAGGACATCGGTGAAGCGCACCGCGCGAAGGAGAACGACGTCAAGCCGCACGCGGTCAGGGTGGAGCCCGCGTCGCGGCTGGCCGACGCGTGCGGCCCATCGTTCATGGTCAACTCGCGGCACCACCAGGTGATCGACCGTCTCGGCCGGGACCTCGTCCCGGTCGCGTGGGCCGACGGTCATGTCGAGGGCGCAGAGATCCCCGGCGAGCACTGGGTCGTCGGGGTGCAGTGGCATCCCGAGCGGGTCCAGGACGGCGTGCCGAACAACGGCGCCGCCCTGTTCGACGCATTCGTGCGCGTCGCGGGGCGAGTGCCCGCGCGGTGATCTCCAGCGCGCCGACGCTCGTCGACGTCGCGCACGGGCGGCCGATCCGCGTCGCGATCCTCGCCGCGCACCCGGGCACGCTCGAGCGCGCGACGCGGCGCGCGCTCCTCGCGGGCGGCGTCGAGGTCGTGCTGGCGCTCGGGGTCGGCGATCCGCGATCGTTCGGAGAGCGAGCGCAGGCGCTCCGCGACGCGCGGCCGGACGTCGTCGTGATGGCGCTCGCGGACCGCGGCGAGGCCGACCGCCTCGTCCTGCTCGTGGAGGCGCTGCGCTTCGGCTGCGGCGCGCAGCGGCCCACGCCGCAGATCGTGATCGCGAGCGGCGACGATGGCGCCGTCGCCCGCGAGACGAAGCTCGCCGTGCCGTTCCCGGTCGAGGTCGTGCCCGACCTGCGGACCGACGACGGACGCCGGCGGCTGGTCACGCGCCTGCGCGAGCTGCGCCGCGAGCGTGGCGTCCTGCGCGATGAGGCCCTCGAGATCCTCGCGCGCCGCATCGCCGAGGTGCTCAAGGAGACCGCCCTCGTCATCGACGTGACGTCGTCGTCCACCTCGCTCGTTCGGGCGGAGCCGCTCGCCGCGACGCTCGCGGTGCACGCGCGCCCGCTCGGGATCGGGCGCGGCGCCGATCACGTCGTCGCGCGTGCGGGGCTCGACCGCGTCCGGCGATGGATCCCGTGGGCGGTCGACCAGCCAACGCTGCTCGAGCGCGTCTTCAACCGCGCGCGCTGGCCCGACGCGGTGGCGAGCGACCGCGAGACGCTCGCGCTCGAGATCGCGCTCGCGCACGAGGCGGTCGCGCACGCGCTCGCCGATGCGACGGCCGCGGGCATCGGTCCCGCGCTGCGGTCGGCCCGCACGGTCGTGCTCACCGGTCTCCTCAGTGGCCTCGCCGGTCCCGAGCGGGCGGCGCTCGTGGTCGTCGACGCGCTCGAGCCCGCGGATCCCCTCTCGATCGCGCGTGACGAGGGCGACGCGCTCCTCGGGACGGCCGCCGCGGTCGCGTCCGGCGACCACGCGCCGCTCGACGACGCCATCCGGAGCGGCATCCAGCCGGTCGCGGCGGTCGTCCCGGTCGCGACGTCGCGGCGCAGCCTCGTGCGCATCGTCGCAGCCGCGGGGACACGCGAGGAGCGCGTGGATCGCGGCGCGTTCTTCGTGCTGCCGCTGACCGGCGCGCTCGCGGTGAGCGGCCCCGGCGTCACGCACGCGCGGGTCACGAGCGGCCCCGTCGGCCTCATCCTCGACGCGCGGCCCCGCCCGCTGGCGCTGCCGCAGCGCGACGCCGAGCGCGTGCCCGCGGTATCGCGCTGGTACGAGAGCGTCGGCGCGCTCGTGGCCGAAGGCGTCGCGAGATGAGCTGGCGATACGGCCGCTGGAGCGTCGAGCACCCGCTGCCCGTCGGCGCGGCCCAGCGCGTACCGGAGGGCGAGCAGGTGCGCGCGGGTGCCGTCATCGCGAGCGGCGGCACCGTGACGCAGGTGCACCTCGTCGATGGCGCGAGGCGCGTCGGCGTCACGCCCGGCGACCTCGACCGCGTGCTCCGCGTCCGGCCGGTCGCGGACGTCCGGCGGGGGAGCATCCTCGCGCGCACCGGCCGCCGGTTCGCGCGCGCCGCGACGTCCCCGATCGACGGCCGCCTCGTGCACATCACCGTCGATGGCGATCTCTGCATCTCGCCCGTCGTCGACGAGTGGCGCGTCCGCTCGACGATCGACGGCGTGGTCACGCGCTCGGACGCCGCGGTCGTGGAGGTCGAAGGCGAATGCTGGGCGCTGCAGGGCCTCGCGGCGTACGGGCCGGACGCGATCGGCGAGCTCGCGCTCGCGGTCGACGGACCCGCGGACCCGCTCGCGCCGTCTCGGCTCGACGTCCGGCTGCGCGGCCGCATCCTCGTCGGCGGCGCGCGCATGGCCGCTGAGGCCATCACGCGCGCTCATGCGTGCGGCGTCGCCGGCGTCGTGGCGGGGGCCGCGCCCGCCGGCGGGCTACGCGTCGTGTACGGCGACGACGTCGACGCGAGCGGGCGCGCGACCTTCGACGACCGCGCCACCGTGCTGTGCCTGCTCGGGTTCGGCTCGGCCGCGCTGCCCGCGGAGGTGTGGGAGCCGCTCGTCGCGCTCGCGGGCGAGCGCGCTGCGATCCACACCGCCTCGGCCCGGCTGTTCGTCCTTGCTGCCGCCGATCGCACCGCGGCGCCGGCATCGGTGCCGGCGCTCGGGCTCGCCGACGATCACGCGTCGGTCCGCCCGGTCGACGACGTGCGAGGGCCGAACGTGCTGCTGCTCGACGCGGATCGCTAAGAGGATGCCTTCACGACGGCGGCGCCGCGACCGGCGCGCGCGCCAGACGGATCATCCCGAGCCGCCGCCGTCGCGGCCCGCCGCGAAGAAGGAGGCGGGGAAGCGCCGTGCGGATCACGAAGCGCGCATGGCGCGGCTGCGCCGCGCGCGGAACATCGTGCTCGCGGGCTTCCTCCTGTCCCTCCTGTTCTCCATCGAATGCCTCGCGGTCACCGCGGCCTGCACGTCGTTGCCGCAGAGCCTCTTCCCCTTCTTCTCGTCGGCCCTGCTCGGCCTCCTGCTCGGCTACTTCGTTCGCATCTGGCGCGAGCAGCGCGCGTTCGAGCGCGCCGCGTGACGCAGGTCCGCCGGATCGGCGTCACCACCGGGTCGCGCGAAGAGACGGAGCACGTCGGTGAGCTCATCGGGCGCGCCGCTCGCGCCAACGACGTCGTCGCGCTATGGGGCGAGCTCGGATCGGGGAAGACGACGCTCGTCCGTGGGATCGCGCGCGGCCTCGGCATCACCGAGCGCGAGGTGACGAGCCCGACGTTCGTGATCGTCCACGAGCACGACGGCGGCCGGCTGCCGCTGTTCCACATCGACCTATACCGGCTCGCGCCCGGCGACACGCCCTCGACGGGATGGGAGGAGGCGCTCGCGAGCGGCGGCCTCACCGCGATCGAGTGGCCCGACCGCGTCGAGCGATGGCTCCCCGCGGACCGCCTCGACGTGCGCCTCACGACCACGGGCGAGGAGCAGCGCCATCTGCGGTTCGAGCCGACCGGGCCGCGCGCGACGCGGCTGCGCGACGCGGCGCTCCCCGGATGACGCTGCTGGCGATCGACACATCGACGGCGCACGCGTCGGTCGCGCTGTACGACGGCCGCACGGTCCTCGCGGAGGCGACCTGGTACGCGCAGCGCCGCCACGACGATCACCTGTTCCCGGAGATCGATCGGCTCCTCGCGCTCGGCGGCGTCGCGCTCGCGGACGTGACACGTGTCGGCGTGGCGATCGGACCGGGCTCGTTCACGGGCGTGCGCGTCGCCATCGCGGCCGCGCAGGGCATCGCGCGCGCGTCGGACGCCGCCACGGTCGGCGTCGCGACGATCGACGTCGCGGCGTGGCCCTTCGCCAGCGCGCGGCTGCGCGTCTGTGCCCTCATCCCCGCCGGCCGGGGGGAGCACTATTCGGCGATGTACCGGCGCCGCCGGGGCGCGTGGGAGCGCACCTCCGGGATCGACATCGGCACGGTCGCCGATCTCGCGCGGACCATCGCCACCGACACGATCTTCGCGGGCGAGATCGACGACGCGACGGCGGCGGAGCTCCGCGAGCGCGTCGGCGCGCGCGCGATCCTGCCGTCCGTGGGCGCGCGGATCCGCCGTGCCGGTCATCTCGCCGAGATCGCGTGGGAGCGCGCCGAGGCGGGTGAGGGCGCGCACGCCGGCGCGCTCGAGCCGCTCTACATCCGGCCGCCGATGATCCGCGGGAAGTCCGGGGAGCTCGTCTGATGGTGTCGACGGCGCCCGTGGTCATCGACGACATGACCCTCGAGGACATCGGCGGCGTGCAGGAGGTCGAGCGCTCCTCGTTCCCGGTGCCGTGGCCCGCGAACGCGTTCCGCCACGAGCTCACGCAGAACAAGAACGCGCGGTACGTCGTCGCGCGCGAGCGCGACGAGATCGTCGGCTACGCGGGCCTGTGGCTCATGGTCGACGAGGCGCACATCACGACGTTCGCCGTGCTCCCGCAGCATCGGCGCCAGCGGATCGGTGAGCGGCTGCTGCAGCGCCTCTTCGACATCGCCGAGGAGATGGGCGCGGAGTGGCTGACGCTCGAGGTGCGCGTGTCGAACATCGGCGCGCAGCGGCTCTACGAGAAGTACGGCTTCCGCCGCGCGGGCGTGCGGCGCCGCTACTACTCCGACAACAACGAGGACGCGCTCATCATGTGGACCGACCGCATCAAGGACCGCGCGGTCCGGGAGCGCCTCGCGAAGCTGAAGCGCGCGCTGGACGAATGACGCGCATCCTCTCCGTCGAGACGAGCTGCGACGAGACGGGCGTCGCGATCGTCGAGGACGGCCGGCGCATCGTCTCGAACGTCGTCGCGTCGCAGACGGTGCACGAGCGGACCGGCGGCATCGTGCCCGAGGTCGCCGCCCGCGAGCATCTGCGCCAGGTGGACCCGATCGCGCGTGAGGCGCTCGCTCGCGCGGACACGACGCTCGCGAGCGTGGACGCCGTCGCCGCGACCGTCGGCCCGGGCCTCATCGGCGCGCTCCTCGTCGGCGCGAACTACGCGCGCGGCCTCGCGTTCGCGTCGGGGAAGCCGTTCGTCGGCGTGAACCACCTCGAGGGCCACGTGTACGCGAATTGGCTGTATGAGCCCATGAAGGGGGCTTCGCCCCCCTCAGACCCCCCTCCTGAGCCAGAACTGCCCGCGGTCGTCCTCGTCGTGAGCGGCGCGCACAGCGATCTCGTCCTCATGGAGGATCACCGCCGGTTCCGCCTGCTCGGACGCACCGTCGACGACGCGGCGGGCGAGGCGTACGACAAGGTCGCGCGGCTGCTCGGCCTCGGCTTCCCGGGGGGCCCGCTCATCGAGCGCGCCGCGCGCGACGGCGACGCGAAGGCCTTCGCGCTCACGAAGGCGGAGACCGGATCCCGCTACGACGTCTCCTTCAGTGGGCTCAAGACCGCGATGCTCCGGCTCGTCCGGTCGCTCGAGCCGAAGGGCGCGCTGCCCGTGGCCGACCTCGCCGCCTCCTTCCAGCGGACGGTCAACGAGATGCTCGCCGAGCGCGTCGCGCGCGCGGCTGCGGAGTTCGACGTGCGCACCGTGATGCTCGGCGGCGGCGTCGCCGCGAACCTCGCGCTGCGCGAGGAGATCGCGCGGCGAGTGGCGCTCCCGCTGCGCGTGCCGCCGCCGAAGCTGTGCATCGACAACGGCGCGATGATCGGCGCGGCCGCGTTCTACTCGATGCGCCACCGCGCCGACGGCATCCCGACGCTCGTGCGCTCGAACATGCCGCTGGCGCTGTGAGCCGCGCCGAGCTCATCGCGGCGCTCGACGAGGCCGCCGCGCGCGCCGCACGGATCGACGACGACGCGGGCGCCGTCGCGCCGCTCCTCCTGCGCATCCTCGGAGCGGCATCGGACACCAGCGAGGTGACGCAAGCGCTCGCCGACGTCGCGCCGTCGCGCGCGCTGCTGCGCATCACGGACGCCGGCGCGGCGATCGAATTCCAGGCGGGCGAAGGCCGCCTCCACGTCGAGCCATCCGACACCAAGGGCAAAGGCCCCAAGGTCGACGCGACCGCGGCGACGTGGCTCGGCCTCATCGGCGGGACGCTGAAGCCGTGGCTCGCGTTCACGCGCGGCCTCGTCGTGTGCCGCGCCGGCTTGAACGAGCTTCGTTGGATCCAGACCGTGGCGGAGCGTCTCCAGCGCGGGTACGCGGCGGCCCGCGCCGCGGACGCGCCGCGCTGAGGCCGGTGGTAGCGTCGGCCGGATGACCGAAGCGGCATCGGCGCCGCGTCCCGGCGCCGAACGACCCGACGAAGCGGCGGACACGCGCGCGAAGGTCCATCGCACCGAGACGAAGACGAAGACGGCGGTCGAGGCGAAGCGCCAGGGGCCGACGCTCGACGCGATCCGCGCCGACCACCGGGTGAAGACGTTCATCCGCTCAGCGAACCAGCAGACCGGCGCGATCGGCTACACCGAACACGGCGAGCGCCACGCCAATACCTGCGCTGACGGCGCGCGCTTCATCCTCCGCTCGCTCGGACACGAGGCGCGCCGCTGCGAGCTCGCCGCGATCGCGGCGTACCTCCACGACATCGGCAACGTCGTCACGCGCGAGAAGCACGGGCAGACCGGCGCGCTCCTCGCGAAGGACATCCTCGAGGACCTCGGGTTCGACTACGAGGAGATCGCGACGGTCATGGGCGCCATCGCGAACCACGAGGAGGAGGAGGGCGGCACCGCGATCAGCGCCGTGTCCGCCGCCGTGATCCTCGCCGACAAGAGCGACGTGCATCGCAGCCGCGTCCGCAATCCGAAGTCGACGGCGTTCGACATCCACGACCGCGTGAACTACGCGGCGACCTCCGCGGAGATCAAGGTGAGCCGCAAGGAGAAGCAGATCGCGCTCTACCTCACGATCGACACCGAGGTCGCGCCGCTCATGGAGTACTTCGAGATCTTCCTCTCGCGCATGATCCTCTGCCGCCGCGCCGCCGAGTTCCTGCACTGCAC
>DASWDY010000183.1:0-6057 GCA_036395035.1 Candidatus Limnocylindria bacterium | reverse complement strand
GCACGGACCCGCTCGGGTCGCCGTTCGTGTACCCGCCCGGCGAGTTCCTCTACTACCTGCTGCCGTACCGCGGCTTCGGCGAGATCGGCCGCGTCGAAACGTGGGCGGGGATCCTCACGATCGCCGCGCTCGTCGTCGCCGGCGTTCGCGTCGGCGCGGGCCGTGCCGCGCTCGTCGCCATGCTGTACGCGGTGTGGGGCATCGCCGCGTTCCGCACGACCGACGGCGGCAACGACGTCTCCGCCGGCCTCCTCGTCGTGGTCGGTTTCGTCGCGCTCGCGTTCACGTCGCTGCCGGCGCCGCGCGGCCGCATCGCCTTCGCCGTCTCAGCCGTCGCCTTCGGGTGGGCCCTCGCGTTCAAGCAGTTCGCCGTCCTCGTGTGGCCCTTCGCGCTGCGGCACCTCGCGGTCGCGGGCGCGCCCTGGCGGCGCTACCTGCTGGTCTCCGGCGGCGTCGCGGCCGCGATGACCCTCCCGTTCGTCCTCTGGTCGCCCGGCGCGTTCCTCTCCCAGCAATGGCAGGCGCTGACGTTCCACGATCAGGTGTGGGGCCTGAACCTGCTCAACACGCTGCTGCGCTTCGGGACGGTGGACGGCCTGCTGGCCGCGTTCTTCGCGCTCGAGATCGTCGCCACCACCGCCCTCGTCGTCGTCGGCCTGCGGGCGCGGCTCACGACGATCGGCTCCGCGGCGCTCCTCGGCGCGGCGGTCCTCGTGGTGCCGCTCCTGCTCGCGAAGTGGACGACGCAGAGCTACTTCGTGTACGCCGCCACGGTGGCGGCGGCGGGGGTCGTGCTCATCGACGCGCCCGCGGAGGTGACGGCGGATGCGTGATCTCGACCTGCGCATGTACGCGAGCGCGTTCGGCCGCATCCACGGCGCGTTCACGATGGACGCCGCGCTCCTCTTCTTCGCATACGCGGCGCTGAGCGACGCGATCCGCGGCGCGGTCGTGGAGATCGGCGTGCATCACGGCCTGTCGGCGATCGCGCTCGCGGCGCTGCGCGCGCAGAAGGCGCCGATGATCGCGATCGACACGTTCGGCGCGAGCGGCGATGCGACGGCCTCGGGCGGCATGAGCACGGATCTGGGGACGTTCGGCCGGAACATGTCGCAGGCATACGGCGACGTCGAGTGGCTGCGCGTCATCGAGGCGGACTCGCGCACGCTCAGCGCCGCCGACCTCGCGACCCAGCCGCCCGTGTCGTTCTTCCACATCGACGGCGGCCATTCCGTCGAGGAGACGTATCACGACCTCTCGCTCGCGACCGCCGTCTCGATCCGCGGCGGGCTCGTCGCGCTCGACGACTACTTCAATCCGTCATTCCCCGGCGTCTCCGAAGGCACCGTGAAGTACCTCCTCGACCATCCCGGCGCGCTCGTGCCGCTCGCGATCGGAGCGAACAAGGTGATCTTCCGCCGCGGCGACGCGGGCGACCTCAACGCGCGGTTCGTCGAGCGCTACCCGTTCATCCCGCGGACGCGCGCGGTCTTCGCTGGCGGCGAGGTGCTCGTCTTCGGCTCGGGCGTGGCGAAGTACGTCGACGTTGCGCGCTCCACGACGACGAGCCTCGTCGCGCGCGATCTCGTGCTGCGCGTCGACCTCAAGCCGCACGTGTCGGCGCTCATCGCGTCGCCCGGGATGGCCGTGCCCCTCACGGTCACGGTGCGGAACCGCTCGAACGTGCCGCTCGAGTGGAGCGACTCGCCATTCGGGCTGTCGTATCACGTTCTGCGCGGCGACGGCGGTGTGGAGCGATATGAGAACGCGCGCGCGTGGTTCATCCCACCGCTCGCGGAAGGCCAGGAGCGCGCGATGACGCTGCCAGTGATCGCGCCGGAACGACCCGGTGAGTACGTCGTCGAGGTCGACATCGTGTGGGAGGGGATCTGCTGGCTACGTGAGCGCGGGAACGCGCCCGCACGCATCGCACTGCGCGCGACCTGACGAATTGACATTTCGTTACACGGACGTCACCGTTGGGCCATGGCTAGGACGCTCGTCGCCGTCAACGCGCAGGGCCGCGTGACGCTGCCGGCCAAGGTGCGGAGAGAACTGCATCTTGAAGAGGGTTCGCGGCTGGAGGTCGCCGTCGACAACGGTCGCATCACGATGCGGCCGGCGCAGGTGATCCCCGCTGAGGACGCGTGGGCATACACACCTGAGAATCGGGCCGGGCTCCGCCGCGCCCTCGAAGACGTGAAGGCAGGGCGTGTGTACCGGCTCACGTCGAAGGAGTGGGATGACATCGTCAAGAAGGGGCGGCTGCCGGCGCGCGTGCGCCGTGGGATGCAGGAGCGGCGCGCGGCGAAGAGGAAGAGCGCATAGCGCGGCGCTTCAGCACCCTCGAGTCATCCCTCGACTTCATCGAGACCCTGATCGGGTTCCCCGCAGCCGACCAGAAGCGGTTCTTCAAGGCGATGCGCTACCTCGACGAGGACGAACGGCATCCTTCGCTGCGCGTTCACCAGCTGAGCGGGGACATGACCGGGATCTGGTCCGCGAGCGCCTCCGAGGACCTGCGGATCACGTTCGTACGGCTCGAAGGAGGCCGCAAGCTGCTCCTTCGCTGCACTCGCCACTACCAGTAGCAGCCTGACGAGCAGCGCGCGAGCGCGCGATCAGGACCCCCGCGACAATGAGGAGCGCATGTCCCACGTCGTCGTCCTCGGTGGTGGGATCTGCGGGCTCGCGGCGGGCATGCAGCTCGCCGAGCACGGGCAGCAGGTCACGATCCTCGAGGCCCAGCATTTCCTCGGTGGTCTCGCGACCACGCTGCGAGGGAGCACGGGTGCCGGCTTCGACTTCGGTCCGCACGCCTACCACGCGCGCAACCAGCGCGTGCTCGACATGTTCAAGGACATCGCGTACGACGGCTTCCCCGCGCGGTCGAAGAACGTGCGCATCAAGTTCCGCGGCCGCTACTACAAGTACCCGCTCGAAGCGATGGATCTCGCGCGGAGCATGGATCCGCTCCTCGCGGCGCGCGCGTTCATCGATTACCTGAGCGAGGTCGTGCGCCGCAAGGTGCGGCCGCGCACGCTGGTGTCGGCGGAGGACTGGGTGACGCAGGCGATGGGCCGAACGCTGTACGGGCTCTTCTTCGGTCCGTACACGCAGAAGGTGTGGGGCATCCCGCCCTCGCGGCTCGCCGCGTCCTTCGCGCAGCACCGGATCCCGCACATCTCGCTCTGGAAGGTGATCCAGACCTCGCTGCGCAGGGGCCGCGCGAAGATCAGCGGGACCGAGCACCGCTACGCGCCGCTCGTCGTCGAGCTGTACTACCCGCCGCGCGGTGCGGGCCTCATCAGCGAGCGCATGGCGGATCGCATCCGCGCGAAGGGCGGCCGCGTCGAGACGGGCGCTCTCGTCACGGGGCTCGACGTCGAGGATGGACGGGTCGTCGGCGTGCGCTACAAGCGCGTGCCGCCGTCGAACCTGGACGGCCAGCTGTGTCTCATGGACGTGACGCACCCCGTGGACGGTCCCGAGGAGCGCATCGCGTGCGACGGCGTCGTGAACACGATGCCGCTGCCCCACCTGTTCCGGCTCATGGGCGGCGCGGTCTCCGCCGATGCGACCGCCGCGGCCGACGTCCTGCGCTTCCGCGCGCTCACCATCCTCGGCCTGCGCGTGCGGCGGCCGCAGGCGCTCCCCGCGCAGTCGATCTACTTCCAGGACAAGACGTTCAATCGCCTCTCGGAGACGCGGAACTACGGCGGGTCCGACGTGTGCGGCCCCGACGAGACCGTGCTCCTCTGCGACATCACGTGCGACGTCGGTGACGGCATCTGGACCGCGGACCCGAGCGAGCTCGGACGCCGCTGCGCGACGGAGCTCGAGCAGGAAGGCTTCCTGAAGATGGACGAGGTCCAGGAGTGCGTCGCGCTCCGGACCACGTTCGGCTACCCGGTCTACGTCGTCGGGTACGAACAGGCCATCGATACGCTCATGAACGAGCTCATGCGCTTCGAGAACGTGCTCACCGGCGGTCGACAGGGCCTGTATAAGTACGTGGACATGGACATCGCATCCGAGATGGGCCTCTCGATGGCGGACCACATCCTCTCCGGCCGGACGAAGCGCGAGGCGATCGCGAAGATCCCGTACGAGGACCGTGTCTTCGCGTGAGCCCTGACGCGCTCCGCGTCGGCGTCATCGGCGCCGGGTACTGGGGCCCGAACCTCATCCGCAACTTCAACGAGGCGCCGGGAGCGGACGTCGTCGCGGTCGCCGACCTCTCGGCCGACCGCCTCGCGCCGATCCGCAAGCGCTATCCGTCGATCCGCGTCACGACCGACCACCGCGAGATCCTGCACGACCGCGGGGTCGACGCCGTCGTGATCGCGACGCCGATCAAGACCCACCGCGGCCTCTGCGAGGAGGCGCTCGGGCTGGGGAAGCACGTCCTCGTCGAGAAGCCGCTCGCGGGGACCATCGAGGATGCCGAGGCGATCGTGCGCGCCGCGGAGCGGGCCGCGAAGACCCTCATGGTCGGGCACACGTTCGTGTACAACCCGGCCGTCACGGCGGTGCGGCGCACGATCGAGCGCGGCGAGCTCGGCAAGATCCACTACATCGACAGCCAGCGCGTCAACCTCGGGCTGCACCAGTTCGACTTCAACGTCCTCTGGGACCTCGGGCCGCACGACGTGTCCATCACCCTCTACTGGCTCGGCGAGGAGCCGGTCTGGGTCCAGACCATCGGCGGGTGCTTCGTGCAGGACGACATCGAGGACGTCGTGTGGCTGACGATGGGGTTCCCCTCGGGCGCGATCGCGCACGCGCACCTGTCATGGCTCGCGCCCGGCAAGATCCGCACGATGACCGTCATCGGCTCGCACAAGATGGCCGTGTACGACGACGTCAGCGCCGTCGAGAAGGTGAAGATCTTCGACCAGGGCGTCGAGCGGCTCGAGCCCGACGAGCTGCGCCGCGCGTACCGCGCGGGCGACATCCTCAGCCCGCGCGTCCCCGTCACGGAGGCGCTGCAGGTCGAGGCGCGCCACTTCATCGAGTCGATCCAGAACGGGACGCGGCCGATCTCCGACGGCCAGGCCGGCCTGCGCGTCGTGCGCGTGCTCGAGGCGGGGTCGCACTCGCTGCGCCTCGGCGGCGTGCGCGTCGCGTACACGGCCGAGCCCGAGCGGGTGGCGACGCCCGCGACATGACGAGCCTCGGCGCGGTCATCCATCCCACCGCGGTCGTCGGTCCGAACGTGGAGCTCGGCCGCGGCTCGGTCGTCGGCGAGTACGTCGTCCTCGGGAAGGCGCCGCGCGGGAAGAGCGAGGCCGAGGCGCCGCTCGTCATCGGCGCGGGCGCGGTCATCCGGCCGTTCACGACGATCTACGGCGGCACGACCATCGGCAAGGGGCTGCAAACGGGGCAGGGCGCGTCGATCCGCGAGGACAACGTCATCGGCGACGACGTCTCGGTCGGAACGCACGCCGCGGTCGAGTTCGGGAACCGCATCGGCAGCAAGGTGCGCATCCACACGGGCTGCTTCCTCGAGCTCGTCACGATCGAGGACGAGGTCTTCCTCGGCCCGCACGTCGTGTTCACGGACGACCCGCACCCGCAGTGCCCCGCGTACCTCGACTGCGTGCGCGGCGCGACCGTGCGCCGGCGCGCGCGTATCGGCGCGAACTCCACGATCCTGCCCGGCGTCGAGATCGGCGAGGACGCGCTCGTCGGCGCGGGTAGTGTGGTGCGGCGCGCGGTGGCCCCGCGCAGCGTCGTCGCCGGCAACCCGGCGACCCTGATCAAGGGCGACATCCGCGACCTGGCCTGCTTCGCGGGGATCTTCCCGCACGCGTACTCGTGGCTCAGCGACCTACCCGAGAAGGCGAAGGAAGCGGCTGCGCCTGAAAAGGAGAGTTCCCGATGACCCTGACGAAGACGAAGATGCAGATCCCCCTCGTCGATCTGCGCGCGAACTACGCGTCGATCAAGGACGAGGTGCGCGCCGCGATCGACGAGATCCTCGAGGGCATGCAGCTCACGATCGGACCGAACGTGAAGGCGTTCGACAAGGAATGGGCGGCGTACTGCGGCACG
>DASWDY010000182.1:0-3663 GCA_036395035.1 Candidatus Limnocylindria bacterium | reverse complement strand
CCTCGGGTCGTCGCTCCTCCAGGCCGTCGGCTACGGGCTGCTCGGGTACCTCACGGTCACCGGGCGCCTCGGGCTGCCCGAGGCCGGGGCCGCGGCCGCCGCCGCGGGGCAGCTGCGCGGCGGGCTCGGCGGTCTCGTCGGGTCGGCGACGCAGCTCTACGAATCGAGCCTCTTCCTCTTCGACGCTGAGATCTTCCTCGGCGTGCTCGCGGCGCTGCGCCTCCAGCGCGGGACCGCGGCCGCGCCCGAGCGGTTCGACCGGATCACGGTCGAGCACGTGGAGTTCAGCTATCCGAGCTCGCTCCCGACGCCGTCCGCCGACGAGACGCCGACGCCGATGCTGTCGGGGCCTATCGCGATGGAGATCGGCTACGGCGGACCGGTGCGGATGCCATCCGCTGGTGGCCCGCCCGCGATCGGCGGCGGGGCGCGCGTGATGATGCGGCGGCGCGAGCCGCAGCGCCCAGCGCTCCGCGACGTGTCGCTCGAGATCGGCGCGGGCGAGGTCGTCGCGCTCGTCGGCGAGAACGGATCGGGGAAGACGACGCTCGCGAAGGTGCTCTCGGGTCTGTACCGGCCCGAGCGCGGCAGCGTGCGCTGGGACGGCGTCGACGTCGCGACGATGGATCCCGACGATCTTCACCGGCGCGTCGCGGTCCTGTTCCAGGACTTCGCGCGCTTCATGCTCACCGCGAAGGAGAACATCGGCCTCGGCCGCGTCGAGCGCATCGATGACATCGACGCGATCGTCGACGCGGCGGAGCGCTCCGGCGCCCACCGGTTCGTCAGCGAGTGGGAGAACGGGTACGACACCGTCCTTGGCCCCGTCTTCGTCGGCGGAAAGGACATCTCGATCGGGCAGTGGCAGCGCATCGCGCTCGCGCGCGCGTTCTTCCGCGACGCGCCGCTCGTCATCCTCGACGAGCCGACCGCGGCCCTCGACGCGCGCGCCGAGCACGACCTCTTCGACCGGATGCGCCAGCTCTTCGTGGGCCGGGCGGTGCTGCTCATCTCGCATCGGTTCTCGAGCGTGCGCTCGGCCGACCGCATCTACGTGATGCACGAGGGCGAGATCGTGGAGCAGGGGACGCACGGGGAGCTCATGGCACTCGGCGGCCGCTACGCCGAGCTGTTCTCGATGCAGGCGAAGGCGTACTTCCCCGAGGAGTACGGCGGCGACGCGCGTCCCGTGGTGGTGGAGCGGACGCGCGCGTCGTAGCTCAGGCGGCGGCGGTGCTCTGCGGTCCCGATAAGGTCGCGGCCTCTTGCCAGCGCGCGACCGCGTCGCTCACCTCGACGCCGCCGATGTCGAGCCACTCGTGCCCATCGCCGATCAGCTCGGGGCACATCGCCCACTGACCGTCGTGGTGCGTCAGTCCGAGCTCGCTGGTGCGCCGATGAAATGACGCGGTGCAGATCCAGTGGATCAGACGGTCCGGGGCCACTGTTCCTCCGCCTCGATCTCGGCTTCCGCCGCCTCGATCCGCTCGCCGGTCAGCTCATCGATGGGCACGACCTCGGGCACGTTCGGCTCGCCCGGTTCGTTCGACTCGAATGCCTTCGCGAATGGCGTGAGCACGCGGGCGTCGGATGCATCGGTCGTGCCACCTCGCTCGCCAAGACGGGCAGGGGCCGAGCCTTAGCGATAATGTGGGGGTCCCCCGCGGGTGTGGCCTAGCGGCCGGGCACAACCCTTCCAAGGTTGATACGCGGGTTCGACTCCCGCCACCCGCTCAGTCGCGGCCTTTGATGGTGGCGATGTCGGCCTCGTTCCCCGCGGCGTCGGCCAGCGTCCACCAGGAGGGCGCGAACTCGTCGCGCACCATCCGGCCGCCCGCGGCCAGCGCCGCAGCGATGCGCGCCTCGGCCTGCTCGTACGGCACCCAGACGCAGATGTGGATCGCACCACCGCCGTCCGCGCGCGGCTGACGCATCCGCTCGAACCAGAACCCCGCCCCGCGACCGCGCGGATCGACGAGGTCCTCGTCGGGCGTGTCGTTGCGACGCTCGTACCCGAGCACGGCCTGCCAGAACGGCATGACCGCCGCGGTATCGGGGGCGCCGGGGATGACGAGCAGGCTCTGGACCTTCGACGGGTCGGCAGGGAAGCCGAGCTTCCGCGCAGCCGCCGAGATCAGCCGGGCCAGCTCGACGTCGCGCCGGCTCATGCCGAAGTAGTCACCCTCGATCGTGATGAGGCTCACGGTCACGCCGTCGTTCCGCACGTCGATGGCGACGTGGTGGGCGTCGACGCCCGGCACCTCGCCGATCGCCTGCACGAGCCGGGCGCTCTCGGCGACCGACGCCGCGCGGAAGTACGCGCACGCCCCATCGCTGCCGACGAGTCGCCAATCCTCGACACCCCCGGCGTCGAAGAACTCCTTTGGGCTGATGCGATCGGACACGCTCATGCGAACCTCCCTGTCAGCGGCGCGGCGTCACTTCCGCGCACGCGTCCGTCTCGGCCTTCGGCATCATGACGTCCTTCGCCAGCGGATCGGGATCCCGGCGATCGCCTCGACCCTGCCGCGCCGCTCGAGGTACCGAAGATGCGCGAGCGTTTCCGCGAGCGCGAAGCGCTCTTCGTGCGCGTTCCGCAGCACGGGGAAGAGGTCGCGGCAGATCGTGTAGGCGGGACGCTCGTCCTTGCGCGTCAACGCGAGCGTCGCGTCAAGCCGCAGCTCGTGATGCTCGAGGAGCTCATCGACGCGCCCGGCGAGATCGTCGAACGCGTCGCCGTGCGCCGGCAGCACGCGCCGCACGTCCAAGGCGCGCACCGCCTTCAGCGCGGTGAGGAAGTCATCGAGCGGATCGTCGCGTGACCACGGATAGACGCTGATGTTCGACGTGATGTGCGGGAGCACGTGGTCGCCGGCGAACAGGACACGATCGGTCTCGTCGTAGAGGCAGGCGTGATGATCGGTGTGCCCCGGCGTCCAGATCACGCGGAGCACGCGACCGGCGAGCTCGATGCGGTCGCCGTCGTCGACGCGCTCGATCCGGCCGAGCGGGTCCACGCGACGACCGATCCCGAGCCACGCGTCGCGCATCTGGTCGTCGACATCGGGTGGCATCCCATGGCCCGCGAAGAACGCCGCGGACTCGTCGGCGAGCTTCGAGTCGCCGGCCCAGAGCACCCGGGCGTGGTCCGCTTCGGGCCCGTGCATGACGATCTGCGCGCCCGCGGCCTCGAGCGTGCCGGCCATGCCGATGTGGTCCGGATGGACATGGGTGACGAACGCGCGCGAGACGTCGGCCAGTTCGATCCCGCTCTCGGACAGCGCCGAGCGGAGCGCACGCTCGGCCTCTTCGGTATGCAGGCCGGTGTCCACGAGCGCCCACCCGCCCGGTCCCTCGATGAGGTAGGCGTTCACGATCCGGAGCGCGAGGGGGAGCGGGAGCGCGATCAGTCGGACGCCGGGGGCGACGGCTGTTCCGACGGTCACTACTCCGCTAAAGTGGAGGTTCCCCGGCCCGTTCGTCTAGTGGCCTAGGACGCAGCCCTCTCAAGGCTGAGATCACCGGTTCGAATCCGGTACGGGCTACAGGTCTCCCTGTGGATTCGCGGATAGTGCGGCAGCTTTTCGCGAATACCGTGTCATCTTCGCGAATGGCGCGTCAGCGCGAAGCGCACGGTCAGCCGCGGAGGGGGGAGAGCCGGTA
>DASWDY010000181.1:0-9246 GCA_036395035.1 Candidatus Limnocylindria bacterium | reverse complement strand
TGGCGCCTCACCGATGACGAGTACATCGATCAGCGCAAGGTCAAGGACCAGCTGCGCATCCTCATCGAGGCCGCGCGCCGCCGGTCGGAGACGCTCGAGCACGTCGCGCTCTACGGACCGCCGGGCGTGGGGAAGACCTCGCTCGCGCACGTCATCGCCGCCGAGCTGAATGTGCCGATCCGCGTCACGAGCGGGCCGGCCATCGAGCGCGCCGGCGACCTGGCGGCCATCCTCACGAACCTCGATCCCGGCACCGTCCTCTTCATCGACGAGATCCACCGCCTACCGCGCATCGTCGAGGAGGTCCTCTATCCGGCGATGGAGGACTACCACCTCGACATCGTCCTCGGGAAGGGTCCGGGCGCGCGGACGCTCCGCCTCCCGCTGCCGCGCTTCACGCTCGTCGGCGCGACGACGCGCATCGGCCGCCTGAGCTCGCCGCTCCGTGACCGCTTCGGCGCGCAGTACCGGCTCGACCTGTTCGAGCCCGAGGACCTCGAGCAGGTCATCGGGCGGTCGGCGCGGATCCTCGCGATCGACGTCGAGCCCGACGCTGCCCACGAGATCGCGGTGCGCTCCCGCGGGACGCCACGCATCGCGAACCGCTGGCTGAAGCGCGTGCGCGACCACGCGCAGGTGCTCCATGACGGTCGCATCGACCTGCCCGTCGCGAAGGAGGCGCTCGCGGCGCTCGAGGTGGACGAGGCCGGCCTCGACGCGAACGACCGCCGGCTGCTGCGGACGATCGTCGAGAAGTTCGGCGGAGGCCCCGTGGGGCTCGAGACCCTCGGCGCCGCCGTCAGCGAGGACGCCGAGACGATCGAGGATGTCTACGAGCCGTACCTCCTCCAGCAGGGCTATCTACAGCGGACGCCGCGCGGCCGCGTCGCGACGGACCGCGCGTACAAGCACCTAGGCGTGACACCACCGGGGGGCGCGCCGTTGTGGGAGCGTCAGTAGGGGCGGGTCCTACCATCGCCCGTCCGACGTAGCTGAAGGGAAGAACAGATGCTCAAGCGCTTCGGGAGCAGCGACCAGAAGCAAGGTCCGGCGGAGGCGGAAGCGCCGCGCGCCGCGGCCGCCGACACACACACGGACGCAAGAGCGAGGGAAGGTGACGACATGGTCGACAGGTACCAGGACCGCACCACGGCGGCGAGCACAGGCACGGGGGAGCTGAACGCGCTCCTTGGCAAGGGCTCGGAGTTCGACGGGAAGCTCGCCTTCGAAGGGACGGTCCGCATCGACGGCACCTTCACCGGCGAGATCACGACGAGCGACATGCTCATCATCGGCGAGAGCGCGAAGGTCACGGCCGAGGTCTCGTGCGGGACGATCGTCGTCCACGGCGAGGTCAACGGGAACATCAAGGCGACACAGGCGGTCGAGCTGCACAAGCCCGCGCGCGTCAAGGGCGACGTCGCGACGCCGTCGCTCATGGTCGAGCGCGGGGTCGTGTTCGAGGGCCGCGCCAAGATGGAGGACCTCGAGGACAAGATCGTCCCGATGCGCAGCTCGAGCGCGGGGGGCGGCGCCCAGGCCGACTAGCCCCGTTACTTCGGGGAAGGTCGGACACCGGACCTCACGACGGGCCTCCCGCCACGCAGCCTGTGCGTGGCAGGAGGCCTTTGTCTTTGGTGGGACAATGTTCCTGATGGCTGACGAGCAGAAGACCGAAGCGACGGAAGCGACCGGCGCCGACAAGATCAAGGGCGACGCGGAGAAGCAGGAGAAGATCCTGAACGCGCTCCAGGCCGTCCTCGACCCCGAGATCGGGCTGTCCGTCATCGACCTCGATCTCATCCGCGAGGTCCGCCTCGATGACCCCGAGGAGGCGGAGGTCCGCATGGTCCTCACGACGCCGTTCTGCCCCTACGGGCCGATGCTCATCAACCAGATCCAATCCGTGGCCGAGCAGGCCGCGGAGACCCCCGTGAAGGTCACGGTCCTGCCCGACCGCTGGGAGCCGCCGCCCTGGCTTCGGTAGTCGCTTCGCTCATACACGCGTCGCTCGTCCTCACCCGGTAGCAAGCTTCCGGTCTCGTCCTCGCTAGCGTGCAGCCGAGCGCGCGCGGGCGGGCGTCCGCCGGCGCTCGAGCGCTCGCGCGAGCAGGAACAGGACGTCCGACAGGCGGTTCAGCCACGGGACCAGGTGCTCTCCGCCGATGGCCTTGGCGTCGACGAGCCGCACGACGGACCGTTCCGCGCGGCGCGTGACGGTCCGCGCGAGATCGAGCGCGGCGGATGCCGGATCCTCGCCGGGGACGACGAAGCGGCCCTCGACGTCGGCGCGCTCCCGCAGGCCTTCGACGAGCGTGTCGAGCTCGGTGACGGAGGCCGCGTCGATCCGCTCGCGCAGTCGCGCCAGAGCGGCCTTCGGGGTCGCGACCTCGCTCATCGCGCGATAGAGCCCGCGCTGCAGCTCGAGCACGACGGTGCGGTCGCGACCGCGGATGGTGGCGCGCGCGACGCCGAGCGCGGCCTGCGCTTCGTCGAGATCGCCGAGGGCCTCGATGCGCGGGTCGCTCTTGCGGACGCGCTCGCGGCCGAAGAGAGAGGTCTCGCCGCGGTCGCCGGTCCGCGTGGTCACACGCGCGCGCCGCGCCATCGACGGGCATCATATGGGCCGGTTATCGTTGCCCTTCGAGGAGGGGGTGAGATCATGCCAGCAGGTGGCGGTAGTCCGAAGGACAAGAAGCAGAAGAAGAAGTCCAGGGAACAGCTCGAGCGAGAGATGAAGAAGCGCTCGTCGCTCGCCCCCGTGGAGTCCATGACGTTCGAGGTCATCAAACCGAAGCGCAAAGAGCGCGACTTCTAGGGCCTTTGCCGACCCTTGCCGGAGCTTCCTCGTGCAAGGTGACGCCGAGTCCAGCGGCGACGTATGCGCGAAATGAGGAAGTGACGGTATGGCGGTGACGGAGCGGTCCAAGGCGATCGATCAGGCCATGGCGCAGATCGAGAAGCAATTCGGGAAGGGCTCGATCATGCGGCTCGGCGGCACCGCCGGCGAGCGCATCGACGTGATCCCGACCGGGTCGCTGCCGCTCGACCTCGCGCTCGGCGTCGGCGGCCTGCCGCGCGGCCGGGTCGTCGAGATCTACGGCCCCGAGGCCTCGGGCAAGACGACGCTCGCGCTCCACGCCGCGGCCAGCGTCCAGAAGAGCGGCGGCACCGCGGCGTTCATCGACGCCGAGCACGCGCTCGACGCCGGCTGGGCGCGCATCTGCGGCGTGAACACCGACGAGCTCCTCGTGTCGCAGCCCGACAACGGCGAGCAGGCACTCGAGATCGCCGACACGCTCGTGCGCTCCGGCGCGGTGGACCTCGTCATCATCGACTCCGTCGCGGCGCTCGTGCCGAAGGCGGAGATCGAGGGCGAGATGGGCGACGCGCACATGGGTCTGCAGGCGCGCCTCATGAGCCAGGCGCTGCGCAAGATCACCGGCACCGTCTCGAAGACGAAGACGACGGTCATCTTCATCAACCAGCTGCGCGAGAAGATAGGGGTCCTCTTTGGATGCCTGACATATGACGCGTCCGTCACCTTGAGCAATGGTCGCCGGGCGAAGATCGGTCAGTTGGTCAATCAGCGTCGTCAAGTGGACGTCCTGACCGTCGACATGCGATCAGGCGCAGTCAGATCGCAGCCGGTCGTCGGTTGGTACAACAACGGCCGCACGAGCGACTGGCTTGTCATGTCAGTCCACCGACCGGCGGGCATCGGCCGAGCCCGTTTCTCCATCACGCCTGACCACGAGATCTTGACCCCCGAAGGATTCGCCCGCGCGCGCGACCTTCGGCCCGGCGATCAGGTCATGAGTGCCCAGGTATTCCGACTCAGCCCGCAACAGTGGGAACTGGTCGCGGGAAGCCTCATGGGCGATGGCAGCCTAAGCAAGCCTTTCAGCCGGAACACGAGGAGCGTGAAGTTCCGGCTGGGGCATGGCGCGAAGCAGGCCGAGTACCTCGACTGGAAGAGATCGCTCCTCGCCAACATCCCCGGCTGCGCGTGGCGCAACAAGGACGGCGATTCCTTCTGGGACAGCACCCCGCTCGTAGAGCTGTTCGAACCGCGACAGGGCATCTACCAGAACGGACGGAAGCACTTCGACCAGGCCTATCTCGACCGCCTTACACCACTTTCACTGGCCATCTGGTACATGGATGACGGCAGTCTCGACCTTCGCGCGCCCAGCTTTGAGCGCGGCCGGGTCGCGATCTGTGTCCAGGGCATGACACAGAACACTCAGGAGCGCCTCGTGAATGTTCTTCAGGAACGATTCGGGATCTACTCGCGCGTTGATGTGGTCGCAGACAACGCGATCTTGAGGCTCGATCAGGCCGCGACCACGCGCTTGCATGAACTCATCGCGCCCTACGTCCCTGAGTCGATGCAATACAAGTTGCTTCCACGTTACCGCGGCCAGTCCGCGGTGCAGGTTGAACTCATGGAGCCGGAGAGGCGACTCGTTCCTGCGGAGATCGCCGAGATCCGACCGAAGAAGATGGGGCGTTACACAAAGCGTGACCGGTACGACATCCGGGTCACGGGCACGCACAACTATCTGGTTAACGACATCGTCGTCCACAACTCGCCGGAGACGACGACCGGTGGGCGCGCGCTGAAGTTCTACGCGTCCGTCCGCCTCGACATCCGACCCATCGAACCGATCAAACAAGGCACGGAAGTGATCGGGCGGCGCGTCAAGGTGAAGGTCGTCAAGAACAAGGTCGCGCCGCCGTTCAAGATCGCCGAGCTCGAGATCCTCGCCGCCGAGGGCATCTCGCGCGAGGGAGGGCTCATCGACATGGGCCTCGCGACCGAGGTGCTCTCGAAGTACGGCGCGTGGCTCAACTATGGCGAGCAGCGTCTCGGACAAGGCCGCGAGAACGCGAAGCAGTTCTTCCGCGACCATCCCGACGTCGCGGCCGAGGTGGAGTCGAAGATCCGCGCAGCGTCCGGCAATGCGGCGATCGCCGCGGCGGGCGCGGAGGACTAACAGCCAACGCGCTCTCGAGCATCGCGGCCGACCGCAGCACCGGGCGACGCCTATGACGCAGCCGTGCGCTATCTCGGGCCGCGTCCGCGCAGCGTGAGCGAGATCCGCCGGCACCTCCGCACGAAGCGCTTCGACGACGCGGCGATCGACAAGGCGATCGACAAGCTGCGCGCGCAGCGCTACATCGACGACGAAGCGTTCGCGAAGTACTGGGTCGAGCAGCGCGACCGCTTCCGGCCCAAGGGCAAGCGCGCGATCGTCAGCGAGCTGCTCGAGAAGGGCGTCTCGCGCGACGCGATCGAGCTCGCGATGGGTGACCGTGAACCGGACAGCGAGGTGAAGCGTGCCCGTGACGTGATCAGACGGCCGATCACGCGGTGGCAGGCGATGGACGAGAACGAACGCAAGCGCAAGATCCATCAGTACCTGGTCCAGCGCGGCTTCTCCTACGACGTGATCGAAGAAGTGATCGCGCGACCCCACGAGGAGGAAGAGGAATGACCGACGAACGTCCGGAGGGCGGGCCCTCCTAGGTGGCTACGCCGTCGCGGGTTCGAGCTTCCGGAGCCGCTCCTCGATCTCGCGGCGGACACGCGCCGCGAGCGGGTCACTGAAGATCACGCTCGCCCGCTGGAGCGCCTCACGCGCCTCGGCGGCACGCCCTCCAGCGATCAGGTGGTCCGCGTACACGAGCTCGATCTCGCCGAGCGCGGCGCGGTAGCCGGTCCCGCGCAGGTTCTCGAGCGCCTCGCGGAAGAGATCTTCCGCATCGACGAGCGCGCCTTCGGCGGAGCGGACCGCAGCGAGCTGCGCCGTGGTCGTCGCGACAGAGAACACGTCGCTGGCCACCACGCTGGCGCGCCCCGCCTCGGCCTGGTCGCGAGCGCGACCGATGTCGCCGAGGGCGAGGTACGTGCGCGCGAGCCGCCACTGCGTCTCGGGAAGGGATGCGCGCTGGCTCGGATCGTACGCGCGCAGGCCGTCGAGGAACGCGTCGCGCGATGCCTCGAGGTCGCCCGCGTAGAAGAGCGCGTCCCCGAGGAGCTCGTACGCGCGCCCCAGCAACTCGCGGCTGCCGAGCTGCTGCGAGACCGCGATCGCCTCGTGCGCCGCCCGCACGGCGTCGGCGGTCCGATCATTGCTGATCGCGATCCTGACCTCGCCCTGCTTCGCCTGACGCAGGTGGAGCAGCGACCCGCTGCGCTCGGCGAGCTCCACGAATTGGCGGCGGAACGATAGCGCGCGCTCGTACTGGGCCTGCACGGCGGCATTGGCCCCGAGCCAGCTGAGGGTCTCGCTGAGCGCGCGCTGCATGCCGTGCTCGCGCTCGTACGCCAGCGCTTCCTCGAGCCTGTGCCGATGCTCGTCCAGCTCGCCGCGCCACCAGTGGATCGTCGCACGGACCGTCATCGCCTCGGCGATCAGCTCGTGATCGGCGGTGTCGCCGGCGACGGCGAGCGCGTCATCGAGCATCGTGACCGCCTCGGCCTCCGCCTCTGCGGAGAGCTGGACCGTCCGATATGCGAGCTGGAGGAGCGCGCGCACGAGCGCCGGGCTCGGCCCCGCGGCGCGATGCTCTCCGATCGCGCGGCGCAGCTGCTCCGTCGTCTCGGACGTGCTCTCGGCGGCGTCGCGAGCGGTGGCCATATAGAGGGTCGCTTCCGCGAGATCGCTGGCGACCGCGTTGATGCGGGAGGCGACACCGGCGGCTCGCGAGTAGAAGCTGATCTGTCCGCGCAGGTCCGAGCGGATGACGGCCTTTCGCCCCGCGGCCAGCAGGAGTCCCAACGCGCGCGCGCCGAGCGCTTCCGCATCTGGCTCACCGAGCTCGTCCGCGTGGCGGAACGCCTGCTCCGCGTGGTACGCGACGATGTCCGCGTACTCCTCGATCCGTTCGCCGGCGGCGCCCTCGAGCCATCGCCCGAAGCCGTCGTGCAGATGCACGCGCTGCTCCTTGGGGATCGAGTCATAGGCGACGTCCCGGATGAGGATGTGCCGGAACTGGTACGTCGCGCCGCCTCCGGGGCCTCGCTCGTCGAGCTCGATGACGATCTCGCGTCGCGCGGCCTCGAGCAGGGCATCGTCCACGGATCCCCGGCCGTCCAGCGCGGTGAGCGCGCTCGTCCAAAAGACCTTGCCGATCACGGCAGCGTGCTGCAGCGTGCGCTTCACGTCCGGGGGCGCCTGATCGAGGCGGGCGGCGATGAGACCCTGCAGCGTCGGCGGGACGACGAGATCCGCGATCGACGCGGCCGCGACCCAGCGGCCGCCGCGGCGCCCGATGTGGCCGGCATCGATCAGCATCCGCAGGAACTCCTCGAGGTACAGCGGATTCCCTTCCGCACGCGCGACCACCTGCGCGCGCAGCTCTTCGGGCAGGTCGTCGATGTCGAGCAGGTCCGCGACGAGGCGGCGCGACTCCTCGGGCGAGAGCGGGTCGAGCACGATCGCGCTCGCGTTCATCAGGCCACCACCCCAGCCGCGACGACGGTCGCGCAGCTCGGGCCGCGCGATGCACACTAGGAACAGCGGGGCGCGTGACCATTCCGCGAGGTGCTCGATGAGGTCGAGCAGCGGCGGCTCCGCCCAATGGATGTCATCGAACACGAGGAGCAGCGGCTGCCGGTCGGCGCGGCGCTCCAGGTACCGGCGGAACGCCACGCGCAGCTCTTGCTGGAGCTGTTCGCCGCCGATCTCGGGCAGGAGCTCGTCGGGCGAGGCGAGGCCGGCGAGCACCGTCAGGCGGCGCGCGACGGCGTCGGCGTCCGCGCTCGCCTCGCCGAACGCCGTGAGCGCGGCCGCGCGCAGCTTCGACCGGGCCCGCTCGCGCGTGTCCGCGGCCGTGATCTGTGCATCCGAGCGCAGGACCTCGGTGATCGGCCAGAAGGTGATGCCCTCGCCGTACGGCAGGCAGCGTCCGCGGCGGACACGCTCCGGTCCGATGGCGTCGACGAATTCGCGCACGAGCCGCGACTTCCCGACGCCGGCGCTGCCGAAGATCGTGATCAGCGCCGCGCGCCGGTCGGTCGCGGTCTTCCGGAAGCTGTCGACGAGGAGACGCAGCTCCTCGTCGCGTCCGACGAGCGGCGCCTGCAGTCCGGCGATGCCGCGGTGCTGCTCGGGCACGGCGGTCGTCAGCGCTTCAGCGGGATGCGCGGCGAGCTCGCCGATCCCCTTCGCCGCGACGGTCCTGGCCGGCCCGTACCGGACGCCGCCCGCGGTGAGACGCTGCGTGAGGGCGCCCACCACGATGTCGCCCGGGTTCGCCGCCTGCTGCAGCCGGGCGGCCTCGTTCACCGCGGCACCCGTCACCAGCGTCTCGCCCTCGACGCCGGCGACGACCTGCCCCGTGTTGACGCCGATCCGGAGCTCCAGCGGGATGCGTCCCGCCGCGGTCAGCTCCTGCACGCGCGCGCGCAGCGCGAACGCGGCGCGGACGGCACGGTCCGCGTCGTCATCGTGCGCGGCGGGTACGCCGAAGATCGCCATGACCGCATCGCCGATGAACTTCTCGACGGTGCCCCCGTGGCCCTCCAGGATCTCGCGCATCTCCGCGAACGTCCGCCCCAGGGTGCGCCGGACGACCTCCGGATCGTGGGCGCTCCCCGCAGCGGTCGATCCGACGATGTCGGCGAAGAGTATGGTCGCGAGCTTCCGTTCCTCCGGCACGCGGGCATTGTGTGTCCCGGCTCGACGTCCGGCTATCCCGTCCTCGGCGCGGCGTTCCGGAGGCGGATCCCACTGAACTCGAGCGTGGACGCGACGACGCGGTCCCAGAGCGGCCACAGGCTCGGCACGACGCGCAGCTCGATGGCCGCATCCGCATGGCGCGCGAGCAGGTCGCCGAGATCCACGACCTGGGTCGGCTCGACCGAGGAGGCGCTCACCCAGTAGCCGCCGACGGTCGCGTGCGGCCGGAACGTCGCCTCGGGCAGCCGGTAGGCGTACACGCGCGCGGCGCGCATGCGTTCCAGCCACGCGGACTCGATCGCGTGCACGCGACCGGACCGGTCGCCGTCGAGGAATACCTCAACGTCGGGATCGCTCGTCTCTGGTCGCGCCCAGAACGTGGCACGGGGACAGTCGCGCGGGAACCAGAACAGCGGAACGTGGCGCGTGTCCACAGCCCATACGAGCGGCTCAGCTGTGTCGGCGTTCGGCGCCGGAGCGATCGATCCGTCCTGGCCGCGCAGGAGCCCCGTGGCCGTGCCGTGGCGCGGTTCGAACCGCGTGATGCCGGGCTCTT
>DASWDY010000180.1:0-5969 GCA_036395035.1 Candidatus Limnocylindria bacterium | reverse complement strand
GTGACGATCGATCTCGACGTCGGTGTGGACGCGACGGCTCCGGCCGCGCCTCCGCCGGCCGCGCCACCGGTCACCGAGGCGGGCCGTGTCACCGGGGACGTCGTGGCGGACATGGACGGAGCGGCCGCGGGCGCGACGGCGGAGGCGGGATCCGAGCTCCCACGAGAGAGCTACGCGCGGCTCGAGTGCCCCGACGTCGTGGTCGAAAGAGCGGAGTTCGAGGTGATCGTCGGGCTGATGGATCGGCCCGACCCGCGTGTGACCGGTGGCCCGATGCGGCTCCCCGACTGGGTCGTGGGCCCCTACACGATGACGGTCCAGGTCGTCGCCGACGGGTACGCGCTGCGACCGGACGAGTCGTGGCGGCTCGAGCTGCCCGTCTCCGCGCGCGATCCGTATCCGGCTCGGACCCTGCACCTCACCGCACAGCCGGGCGCCGTCCCCGTCCGGCCGTCGTCGATCCGCGCGATGTACTCCGTCGCCGGTCAGCCGATCGGCCTCGCCGTCCGCTCGATCGCGGTCGTGCGCGATGCAAGCCTGCTCCGCGACGCGCCGCGCCAGCCGGCGGGGGCCGCGATATCGCTGAACCTGCCCGAAGGTGTCGCCCCCGACCTCACGGTTCGGATCGAGCGAGCCGACTCCCAGGCCAGCGGACGGCTCCTGGTGCAGCTGCTGACCGCCGATCAGACGATCCCGCTCCCGCACGCGCCGATCCCGGTCGACATCGGCGGCGAGCCGGCGGCCGACCTCCGCCACGTCATCGCGCTGATGAACAAGGTCGAAGGCACCGCGACGCAGTACGTGACCCTTCGCGGGATCGGACTCACGATCGCCGACCAGCTACCGCGCGAGTTCTGGGACGTCCTGCACGAGGTCGCATCGCGCCTGAACGGGCGGCCGCCGACGATCCTGTTCCTCTCCGCCGAGCCGTACGTGCCCTGGGAGCTCGCCGTGGTCGACCCTCCGCTCGACCCTGGGGCTCCCCCGTTCCTCTCGGCGCAGGCGAACGTCGGCCGGTGGGTGCTCGGGCAGAGCCGGCCGAAGCTGCCGCCACCGGCGACCCAGACGGTCGAAGCCGTGGCGGTCGTGTCCGGGAAGTACGAGCTCCCCGGCTGGGTGCGCCTCCTGGAGGCGGAGGCTGAAGCGGCCGACATCGCGAGCGACCTCGCGGCGTCGTCGGTCGACGCGACGACGACCGGGGTGCTGGATCTCTTGCGCGGCCAGCCATCCGCGGACCTGATCCACTTCGCGGTCCACGGGAACGTCGACGCCGAAGGGACCGACGACGGGCTCATCCTCGTCGACGGCACGGCGCTCGGACCGCTCGCCGTGCGGGGGACGCCGCTGCAAGGGACGCCGTTCGTCTTCCTCAACGCGTGCCAGGTCGGGCAGGGCCAGCAGATCCTCGGGGACCACGCCGGGCTCGCGGAGGCCTTCCTCTTCGCGGGCGCCTCGGGTGTCATCGCGCCGCTGTGGTCCGTGGACGACCACGTCGCGCGGACGATCGCCCGTCGCTTCTACGAAGGCGCGCTCAAGGGCGGAACGGCCGCCGACATCCTGCGCCGCGAGCGCGCGGCGTTCCACGACTCACCCGGAACGATCTCGACGACGTACCTGGCGTACCAATATTTCGGCCATCCGGGCCTCCGTCTCGAACGGCCGCCGAGCGGTGCGACGCGAGGCGCGGCGGGCGCAGCGGAGCCGGTCCCGGTGACGGCCGCGACGAGGTGATGTGATGGCAGAGGTCGTCCGACTCAGTCCGAACCGATGGCCCGGCGCGTTGACGCAGGTCCGGTACTGCGTCCTCCATACGACCCAGGGGACCAACAGCCTCGGCTGGCTGACGAACCCGGACTCGATGGTCTCCGCGACATGGCTCGTACCCCAGAACGGTCCGGACTGGTACCGGCTCGGGGACCTGAACGACGCGATGTGGCACGCCGGTGCCGTCGCGGATCCGGTCACGCCACTGTACGACGGCACGAACCCGAACCTCGTCGCGTGGGGCATCGAGTTCGAAGGCTTCGCGACGGAGCCGCTGACACCGTTCCAGCTCGAGGTCGCCCGCACGCTCTTCGGGCCACGACCTGAGCTTCCGCTGATCCCGCACGCGTCGCTCGCGACGCATGGCCCGTTCTTCCGATCCGACCCTGGCATCACGAACTACGCCGCGATCCTTCTGGCGACGAAAGGAGAGACCGTGCCGTACGCAGAGATCGAAGAGAACGTCAAAGCCACGATCCGCGCGATCATGACGTCCCCCGAGGGGGCGCAGCTGGTGGAGTCCGCGATCCGACATCCGGGCGGGTACGCCGACAAGCTCCAGCAGTGGATCGAAGGGAATGTCGCGAAAAAGACCGGAGCGGCCGCGGCGCCGGCTGACGCTGGATCCCCCTTCGGCCCGATGCCGAGCAGCCCACCGACGGGGCAGCGGGGTGATTGGCCCGCCGAACGCGGACCCGAGCCGCGAGCAGCCGGGCGCTGATCGATTTCGCCTGCGAAGGAGCATCGAATGGCCACGGTCGCCTACACACCGAACGATCCGCTCGCGGTCGGTGGACCGCCGCAGCGGAAGGTCACGCCTGGAAGGTTCCCGGCAGGCTCGGCGAAGTTCAGCGTCCAGCCCACGGCCGCGGCGGGGGCATACCAGCCCCACACACCGGAGTTCGACTACTGGCAGACACAGCTGGCGCTCATCGCCGGGCTGCAGACCTGGAAAGCGGTCGACGGCAAGTACCCGAAGCGTTGGTTCGGCGACCAGACGAGCCTGCCGGTCCACACGAACGCGGGTGACGATCTGAACGCGTTCTACGACCGCGCGAGCCTCCAGTTCTTCTCTCACACGTTCGGCGGGGTCACGGTGCATTCCTGCGAGAGCGTCGATGTGGTGACGCACGAGCAGGGCCATGCGATGCTCGACGCGATCCGGCCCGACTTCTTCGAGGTCCCGTTCATCGAGATCGGCGCGCTCCACGAGGCGTTCGGCGATTGCATCGCGCTGATCACCGCCCTGGGCGACAAGGCGACCCGGGATCGTGTCATCGCGATCTCGCGCGATCTCTCAGCGAGCCACTTCGTCGAGTCGCTGGCGGAGCAGCTGGGTGACGCGATCCTGCGCGAGTTCGGTCCGGGGACCGTCGAGGTCGGCGCGCTCCGCCACGCGCTGAACCAGTTCCGCTGGGCCGATCCGACGAGCCTGCCGGGGAACGCGCCCGCGGATCGGATCTGTGGAGAGGTGCACAGCTTCGCCCGGGTCTTCGTCGGCGCCTTCTACGACCTCATCCGCAACATGCACAACTCGGGTCCGCGGACCTCGGCCGGTCTCCACGACGCGGCGCTACGCGCCGGGAAGCTGCTCCTCGCGGCGATCCGGACGGTGCCGGCCGCGCCTCGGGCGTTCGAAGGCGTCGGACGACGCATGATGCAGGCCGACGCGACGCTCAACGGCGGCGCGAACGCGACGGCGATCCGAACCGCGTTCGCCGCCCATGGCATGGCGCTACCGGCGCCGATGGCATCGATCCCCGTCCCGCTCGAGAGACGGACGCGGGGAGATGGGCTGGCGGAGCTCCGCAGGCGCATGGCCGTACCCCCGGATGCGGAGATGGAGATCACGCCCATCGAGTCCGAGCTGCACGGCGAGATCGCGCACGTCACCGCGTATCGCCCGCTCCAGCTGACGGAGGATCTGCCCGGCGTCCAGGTGAACGTGCCGGCGTCGGCACGGGTGACGCGGCGCGGCAGATCGATCACGGGGACGATCGGCGAGGTCCAGCCCGCCGCCGCCGAGGTCGACACGGAGGCACGCGCCTTCGTGCGGACGCTCGTCCAGAACGGCGACGTCCGCATGCCGACGCGCGTGGCGCGTCGCCTTCAGGCGCCGCCGCTCGGCGCCACGGCGCCCCGGCGGACGGCGACGCACGAGGTCCGCATGGATCGCGGCCGGCCGACCCTCAAGCGCGTCGGCTTCTCGTGCCGCGCCTGAAGGGGCGGCGCCGCGGGTCGGGTGGCTCGGATCCGGGAGCGTCCCATGACAGTCCCCCGCCGCGCCGCCGCTTCGACGGCAGCTCCTTCGTGCGAGCGACCCAGGCTCGAACGAAGAGGGCTTCGCCGTCGTCGAGGCCCTCGAGGCTCGGGAGGTCCCCGCTCGTCACCGCCTTCACGCCCGGGAGCGCGCTGACGTGCTCCGCGTCCGCGGGCCCAGCGCCGATGAGGACGACCCTGGGGGATGCCTGCTGGAGGACGCGATGACGCTCCCGGATCAGATCGAGCGTTCGCGCCGTGCCCTCCGTCGTGAGGATCACGAGGAGCTCTCGCGGGGCGTCGCCGGATCGCTCGGTCATGGATCCCCTCCGAATGGGTGATCTCCCCCGGCGGGCCTGGTTCTGGGGAGCGGTCGGTCTCGCGTTCGTCATGGCCGTGTGGCTGGTCTTCGCCGTCCTGGGTTGGCGCGGCGAGCCCGACTCGTGCACGCTCGCCGGCGGGAACTGCTACTGCGAAGCGTACTCAGCCGATCCGGTCCCCGTCCGGCAGCCCGTCAACACGTGGAGCGGCCTCGTCGCGGCGCTCGGCGGACTGATCCTCCTCGCGATCGCCGATCGCGACCGGGCGTCGAAGCCGGCGGGGGCCGGTCCGATGCGCGACGGCGGCTTCTACGCGATCGCGTACGGCGCGCTGGCCGTCTTCCTCGGACCCGGTGCGATGTTCTTCCACGCCGGGCTCACGCGCTTCGGCGGCTGGCTCGACAACATGTCCATGGTCCTGTACGTCTCGTTCCTGGTCCTGTACGACGCGAGCAGGATCTTCCGCTTCGAGGGGAGCAAGGCGCTCGTCATCGGCCTCTACGCCGCGGTGAACGTGCTCTTCGGCATCTTGATCTGGCTGGTCGATGGGACCGGGACGGTCGCCTTCACCGTGCTCGCCGTCACGGCCGTGATCGCCCAGATCGCGATCCTCGGGTGGCGACCGGGCGGCCTGCGCCGAAGCTTCACGCCATGGCTGCTCGTGGCCCTCGTCACGTTCGGCGTCGCATTCGTCGTGTGGCGGCTGTCGTGGACCGGCGCGCCGCTCTGCGCCCCGGACAGCGCGCTCCAGGGCCACGGCCTATGGCATGTCCTCGGCATGGCGGCGACGCCGTTCGTGCTCTTCTTCTATCTCCGGGACGAGACCCGCGAATGAGCTCGGCGCGCACGACCTGATGGACGGACGCTCACGCCTTCGGCGGCGTCGGGGGTGCAGGGGGTGCAGGTGGCGCCGGAGGGGCAGGCGGTTCCGCGGCCCCGATCTTCCTGCCCCACAGGCGGCAGAGCGCATCCACGGAGGTCGGAGCGACCTTTCCGATGACGAGGGTGGCGACGACGGTCGCGATGGCCGGCGCCATCGCGAGCTGCCCGATGAGGACCGTGGCGACCGCGGCGGTGACGCGGCTCACGTCGGTGTTGAACGACGAGAGCAGGCGCTGCAGCTGGAACCCTTGCTGGGCTTCGGATCCGCAGATGACCCCATGGCCGGCGGTCGCGAGCTGGGCGAACGCGGTCTTGCCGAAGCCCAAGAGGTCGCCCGCGGCGATCCCCAGCTCCTTGGCCTCGATCTTCGGCGCGAACACTGCCACTCGCTGGGGATCCCGCTCCATCGCCTTCAGGCGTACCGCGAGGAGGCGATAGAGCTCCTCCTCGTTCGAGCGCCCGAGATCGGCGACCGCCGCGTGTGCTGACTCCAGGATGTCCGCCATGATCAGCCTCCTTGTTGTGCCGGCCGTTCGGCCGTGCCATCTCGCTCGGTCACGTCGCGATCGTCATCCGGACCGTCCCGTGGCGTCGAACCCGACGCGCTCGATCACCTTCCGTCCCGCTCGATCCGTGCGGACCTCGTGCGTCGGCCGCCCCATGCCCGGACCGCGGCGGACGTGGCCGCCCTGCGGCGAGAGCCCGCGCACCGCTCCGCTCGTGATGAGGTTCCGCGCGAACGCG
>DASWDY010000179.1:0-4684 GCA_036395035.1 Candidatus Limnocylindria bacterium | reverse complement strand
GTAGGTGAAGACGATGGCGTGCTCACTCTCATCGGCAGCGGCTTCGCCGCCGCCTTTAGGCGCAGCCGCTCGACGCATCTTCATCGCGAGCGCGATCCCGGCCGCCTGCGGGAACTGCGTCGCTATGTTCACCGATCCGGTGACGATCTTCGCCGCGACGTCGCTGAACTGGTTCACGATCTGGCGACCGCCCGAGTTCGGATCCGTCGCCTTCGCGAACACGCCGAGGAACTGGTCCTTCATCGTCTGGCCGAGCACGAGCGCGACGCCGACGTCGCGGTAGTACGGGTGCACCCAGTCGACGCCGCGGCGGATGCACCACGCCGAGCCGACCTCCGCGCCCTCGTGTCCGTCGGCGACGCCGACGAACGCCGCACGGCCCATGCGGTTGAGCTGCATCATCCGCTCGCCGAGCATCCGGCACTCGAGCATCTTCCGGTACATGCCCTTCACGTCGTCGAGCGTCAGCCCGAGCGCTTCGTGACGAGGCTTCGGCTTCGCGGATGGTGTTCGCGCGCGGACCGCCATCAGCGCGATGGTACGTCCGCGGCCGCGCGTGAGAGGGTCGCGCCGAGGATCATGAGCCAGACGCCGAGCGCGCCCTGCGCCATCGTCCATACCGCGACGTCGGGGAAGCTCGGAAGGATCACGGAGAGCCCGACGCTCACCGCCGCGAGGAGTCCGCTGATGATGGTGAGCGCGCCGAGGCCCGCGGTCGTCCGGCCGAGCGGTCGCGGCAGGATCTCGGTCTCGGCCCAGAGCTTGCCGATCGTCCACCACCACATGCCGAGGATGAACAGCGCGGCGGGCTGCAGGTCGACGTTCACCGATCCCGCGAGCCCGACGGTGACCGTTGCGGTGCCCGCGATCGTCGCGAGGATCGTCCCGCTCTCACGCATCCGCCCATGCCGCGGATGCAGAACGGCGATGGCCGGCAGCATGAGGCCGTACCCGACCGCGATGAGGGCGTCGTACACGTAGGGATAGCCCACGTGACCGACGGCTACGACCGCGACATGCGCCGCGCCCGCGATGACCGACCAGACCGCGGCCTTGCGGGCGTCGAGCGCCTCGGCCATTCCGACTACCTGCGGTTCCCCTTCTCGTCGTACTCGTAGAAGCCCTTGCCCGTCTTCCGCCCGAGGTGGCCGGCCGCGACCATCCGCCTGAGCAGCGCCGGCGGCGCCATGCGCGGCTCCTTGAACTCCTCGAAGAACACGTCGCCGACGTGGAGGCTGATGTCGAGGCCGGTGTAGTCGAGGAGCTCGAACGGTCCCATCGGGTGGCGGAGGCCGAGCTTCACCGCCGTGTCGATGTCGTCCGCCGTCGCGATGCCCTGCTCGAGCACGCGGATCGCGTCGAGCATGTACGGCACGAGGAGCCGGTTCACGATGAAGCCGGCGACGTCCTTCGATACGACCGGCGTCTTCCCGAGCTTCTGCACGAAGGCGCGCAGGGTCTCGATCGTCTCATCGCTCGTCGTGAGCGCGCGCACGACCTCGACGAGCTGCATCACCGGCGCGGGGTTGAAGAAGTGCAGCCCCGCGAAGCGGTCGGGCCGCTTCGTCCGGATCGCCATGTCGATGATGGGCAGGCTCGACGTGTTCGAGGCGAAGATCGTCGGCGGCGGGCAGATCCGGTCGAGCTCCTCGAAGACCTGCCGCTTCACGTCGGCGATCTCGAGGACGGCCTCGATGACGAGATCGCTGTCCTTCAGGTCGGCGAGCGCCGTCGACGCGCGCATGCGCCCGCGCGCGGCCTTCGCGTCGTCCTCGCTCATGCGTCCGGCCTTCACGACGCGAGCGAGCGACGTATCGACGCCCTTCCAGCCGCGGTCGATGGCGGCCTGGTCGATCTCCCGCACCGTGACCTGGAAGCCGGCCTGCGCGCACACCTGCGCGATGCCGGAGCCCATCGCCCCGAATCCCGCCACGCCGACGCGCTCGATCGCCATCTCCCCAGACCCCCTTTTCAGGATGCGCGACGCAGCCTACGCGGAGCACGCGCAGCGTGAGCGACCTAGGCTTCCACCATGCCCCGAGCGAGCACCCTCATGGGTCCCGGCGCGGTCGACGTGACGTTCGAGGTCAACGGCCACCGCGCCGCGGTCCACGTCCCGCCGCACCGCACGCTCCTCGACGCGCTGCGCGAGGACCTCGGTCTCATGGGCGCGAAGAAGGTCTGCGACGAAGGTACCTGCGGCGCGTGCACGGTCCTCGTCGACGGACGGCCCGTCTACTCGTGCATGACGCTCGCGGTCGCGACCGAGGGCCGCGCCGTGGAGACGGTCGAGGGGCTCGCGCGCGACGGCGCGCTGCACCCGGTCCAGGAGGCGTTCATCGCGCACGACGCGTTCCAGTGCGGCTTCTGCACGCCGGGGCAGATCATGTCCGTCGTCGCGCTGCTGCGCGAGCGGCCGGCGCCGTCGGCCGATGACGTGAAGCGCGCCGTCGCCGGTAACCTCTGCCGCTGCGGGGCCTATCCGAACATCGTCCAGGCCGCCTTGGCCGCTGCCAAGAAGAGCAAATGACAAAGGTCGTCCGCACGCGCGTCGAGTTCGAGGGAAGCGTGAGCGAGGAGCTCGCGCTCGTCCAGGGCGAGGACGCCGAGGCGTGGGGCGAGGGGGAAGCGCTCGGCATCGTCGGGCACGCCCACCGCCGCATCGAAGGCGCCTCGAAGGTCACCGGCCGCGCGCGGTACACGCACGACCTGCGCCTCCCCGGGATGCTCCACGCGCGCCTGCTGCGGAGCCCGTACCCGCGTGCGCGTGTGCGCAAGGTGGACCCGAGCAAGGCCCTCGCGCTGCCGGGCGTGCGCAGCGTGCTGCACCGCTTCAACGCGCCGAAGGCGGCGTTCCGCGGCGAGGAGACGATCTTCCGCGAGGAGGTCCGCTTCGTCGGCGACGAGGTCGCCGCGGTGTGCGCCGACACGGAAGAGACCGCGAACGAGGCGCTCGCGCTGATCGTCGTCGACTACGAGGTGCTGCCGCACGTCGTCGACCTCGAGGAGGCGATCGACGACGCGTCGCCGCGCATCGACGAGCACGGGAACGTGCACGACGCCGATCGCCACGAGCGCGGCGACGTGAAGAAGGCGTTCAAGGACGCGGACGCCGTCGTCGAGGCGGTCTACAAGACCTCCACGCAGCTGCACAACTCGCTCGAAACGCACGGCGCGGTCGCGATCTGGGACGGCGACCTGCTCACCGTCCACGAGTCGACGCAGCACGTCTTCGGTGTCCGCCAGGGCCTGCAGGCCGCGCTCCGCATCCCGTACGGGAGGATCCGCGTGATCTGCGACCACATGGGCGGCGGCTTCGGCTCGAAGGGCGGCGTCGGCAAGTACACGATCGTCGCCGCGCTGTTCGCACGCGAGCTCGGGGCGCCGGTGCGCTGCGTCCTCGACCGCCACGAGGAGAACGTGGCCGCCGGGAACCGCTCGGCGACGCTGCAGAAGGTGCGGATCGCGGCGAAGGCCGGCAAGATCACCGCCGTCGCGCACGACTCGTGGTCGAACGCGGGACAGGGCCGCTGGGTCGCGGATCCGACCGGGCCGACGAAGGGCCTGTACGACATCGCGAACGTCGCGACGCGCTCCTACCGGGTGGTCGCGAACACGGGATCGCTCGCCGCGTTCCGCGCGCCCGGCTACGTCGAAGGCACGTTCGCGCTCGAATCCGCGATCGACGAGCTCGCGGACCGCATCGGCGCGGACCCCCTCGCGCTCCGGCGCCAGCACGCGGCGAGCGACACGGACCCGGTGAGCGGCATGCGCTATTCGCTGAAGCGTCTGGTGCAGTGCTACGACATCGGCGCGGAGGAGATCGGCTGGTCGCGGCGGAAGGCCAAGGGCCTGCGCGGCTCCGCGCCCGGCCTCCGGCGCGGGCTGGGCATGGCATCGCAGATGTGGAGCGGCGGCGGCACCCCGCCGGCGTACGCGACGGTGCACCTCAACCCGGACGGCACCGCGATCGCGCGCATCGGGACGCAGGACATCGGCACGGGCACGCGCACGATCGTCGCGCAGGTCGTCGCCGAGGAGCTCGGGATCGCGATCGAGGACGTTCGCGTCGAGATCGGCGACACGGAGTCGCCGTACGCGCCGATCTCGGCGGGCTCGCTCACCGTCGCATCGATCTCGCCGGCCATCCGTCTCGCCGCCGCGGACGCGCGCGCCCAGCTGCTCGAGGTCGCGGCAGGCATCCTCGAGGTGAGCGCGACCGAGCTGCGGATGGAGCGCGGGTACGTCGTGAGCGCCGGGGCGCGAACGCCGATCGCGAAGATCTTCGAGGATCTGCAGAACTACACGGTCGTCGGCAGGGGTTCGCGGATGCCGAACCCCGAGGACCGCGTCCTGAAGACGTTCGGCGCGCACTTCGCCGAGGTCGAGGTCGACGCGGCCACGGGTGAGGTGTTCGTCGACCGCGTCGTCGCGGTCCACGACATCGGCCGGATCGTGAATCCGCTGACGGCGCGCTCGCAGGTCGAGGGCGGTGTCATCCAGGCGCTCGGCTACGCCCTCACGGAGGAGCGCGTCGTCGATCGGCCGACCGGGCGCGTCATGACCGCGTCCCTCGAGAATTACAAGGTCCCGACGGTGAAGGACGTGCCGAAGATCGTCGTCCGCTTCGTCGACGTCCCCGACACCGAGGCGAACAACACCGGCGCGAAGGGCCTCGGCGAGC
>DASWDY010000178.1:0-18824 GCA_036395035.1 Candidatus Limnocylindria bacterium | reverse complement strand
CGGGAAGGTGACCCTCCCGGAGAGCGCCGCGAGGACCGCGGTCACTGTGAGGATGCTCACGAGCGTCCCGGCGACGACCACGTCAGACACGAAGCGTGGGCGCGCGCCGTACTGGGTCGCCGTGAGCGTCGTGAAGACCGCGGTCGGCATGGCCGCGCCGACGATCATCACGTCGCGCGCGACGCCGCCGATGCCGAGCGCGACCGCGAGCGCGACGCCGACGAGCGCGCCGATGACGAGACGCGTCAGGATCGCCACCGAGACGAGCCCGCGCTCCTCGATGCGCGATGTCCCCGAGATCTGCATGCCGAGGACGAGCAGCATCAGCGGGATCGCCGCCTGTGCGGGCAGCGTGAGCGCCGCGAGCAGGAAGGCGGGGACCGACAGGCCGGCGAGGCCGATCGCCAGCGCGCCGATCACGGCGTACAGCGTCGGCTGGCGCGCGACCTCGCCGAGCGACGCGCGCAGCGACGCGCTGCCGCTCGACGCGATGAAGACCGCGAGCGTCAGTCCGAAGATCAGCTGCACCGCGAGGAGGATCGTTCCGGAGCGCACGCCCTCGGCGCCGTAGGCGAGCAGGACGATCGAGAGGCCGTAGTTGCCGAGGTTCGGGAACGCGGCCGTCATCAGGAGGGCGCTCGTCGTCACGCGATCGAGGCGGAGGATCCGCGCGATCGCGGCGCCGACCGCGAGCATCGCGACCGTGAGCAGGACGGCGAACGCGCCGATCCGCAGCGGCTCCTCGTTCCGCAGGTCGATCGGCAGGAGGGCCGTGAAGATGAAGCACGGCATCAGGAGGTAGAGGACGATCTGGTTCACGGGGACGATGGGGATGCGGAAGCGCCGCTCGAGCGCGGCCCCGAGCCCCGCGACGATGAAGACGGGCAGGACGACGTTGACGAAGATGCCCAGCACGTGTCGGCCTGCGGCGCCGCGCCGAGATCAGGCGGGGGTGGAAGGGGGCGCCGGGCTGCGGGGCCGATCAGGCCCCGCGACGAAGGCCCCCTGCGAAGGTAGGGCTTCGAAGATCGCGGCGATCCCCTGGCCGCCGCCGATGCAGAGCGACGCGAGCCCGTACCGCTTCTGGCGCGTGCGCAGCTCGTAGATCACGGTGAGCGCGAGCCGCGCGCCCGACGCGCCGAGCGGATGCCCGAGGGCGATGGCCCCGCCGTTCACGTTCGTGCGCTCGCGATCGAGGCCGAGGTCCTTCTCGACGGCGAGGTACTGCGTGGCGAAGGCCTCGTTGATCTCGACGAGGTCCATGTCCTCGACCGTGAGGCCGGCACGCTGCAGCGCCTGGCGGCTCGAGGGTGCGGGGCCGATGCCCATGATGTCGGGGTCCACGCCGCAGACGCCGCCCGAGACGATGCGCGCGATCGGTGTGAGGCCGGCCTTCGCGGCCGCTTCCGCTGAGGCGAGCACGACCGCGCCGGCGCCGTCGTTGATCCCGGACGCGTTGCCGGCCGTCACCGTGCCGCCCTTCTCGAAGCGCGCCTCGAGCTTGGCGAGCTTCTCGAGCGTGGTGTCCGGGCGGATGTGCTCGTCCTTGTCGACGACCACCGTGCCCTTCCGCGTCTTCACCTCGACCGGGACGATCTCCTCGCTGAAGCGGCAGCTTTCGCGCGCCTTCGCCGCGAGCATGTGGCTGCGGTGCGCGAATTCGTCGGCGGCCTCGCGCGTGATGCCGTACTTGCGGCCGAGGTTCTCGGCCGTGTTCGCCATGCCGAGCCCGTTGTACGAGTCGACGAGCGCGACCCAGAGGTAGTCCTCGAGGTGCTGGTCGCCGAGCGGCAGGCCCCAGCGCGCTCCATGGATCTGGTGCGGCGCCATGCTCATCGCCTCGCCGCCGCCAGCGAGGACGAAGTCGGCCTGGCCGAGCTGGATCTCCTGCGCCCCGAGGAGGATCGCCTGCAGGCCGCTGCCGCACAAACGGTTCACCGTGAGCGCGGGTACCTCCTTCGGCACGCCGGACTTGAGGCCGACGTGGCGCGCCATGTAGATGGCGTCGCCGGAGGTCTGGAGGACGTTGCCGAAGATGACGTGGTCGATGCGGCCGGGCTCGACCTTCGAGCGCTCGAGGGCTGCCTTCGACGCCACGACGGCGAGGTCGGCGGCCTTCACGTCGCGCAGCGCGCCGCCGTACGTGCCGAATGCGGTGCGGGCGCCCTCGAGGATGACGACGTCCTTCATGCCAGCGCCTTTCACCCTCCCCGGGGGACCCGTTCTCGTACGGCGCGGGTGACCGCGTCCGTCACCTCCATTGTCCTCCCGCTGCCCGCGTCGAGCCCCTTGATCCGCCCGCTGCGAAAGCCTTCGCGTAGCGCGGCATCGACGGCCTTCGCGGCGGCGTGCTCGCCGACGTGCTCGAGCATGAGCCCCACGGCGCCGATCGCGCCGACCGGGCTCGCCACCCCCTGGCCGGTGTACTTCGGCGCGGAGCCATGGATCGGCTCGAAGACCGACACCTTCCCCGGATGGATGTTCCCGCTCGCGCCGCTGCCGAGGCCGCCGACGACCGCGGCGCCGAGATCGCTGATGATGTCGCCGAACAGGTTCGTCGTGACGATCACGTCGAATCGCTCCGGATGCAGCACCAGCCACATCGACGCGGCATCCACGTACATCGCGTCGGTCTCGACGTCGGGGAAGTCGCGCGCGACCTCGGCGAAGACGCTCCGGTAGATCTCCTGCAGCAGCAGCGCATTCGACTTGTCGACGAGCGTGAGGTGCTTGCGCGGCCGGCGCCGCGCGAGCTCGAACGCATACCGGACGATCCGCTCGGTCCCGCGGCGCGTGAAGATCATCTCGCTCGTGACCGCCTCGTCCGCCGTTCCCTCGCCGGTGCGCGCGACGGGACGCCCGTACACGTCCTCGGTGTTCTCGCGCACGATCACGAGGTCGATGTCCTTCGTCGTGCGGCCGCGCAGCGGCGTGAGCCGGTCGTCGTAGAGGACGATCGGGCGCAGGTTCACGTACAGGTCGAGCCCGCGGCGGAGGCCGAAGATGATGTCGTGCTCCGGCAGGCCGCGCGGCGCGTCGGGGTGGCCGATCGCGCCGAGAAGGATCGCGTCGTACGCGCGCAGCGGCTCGATCATCTCCGGCGTCACGCGCTGCCCCTGGATGTACGCCTGCGCCGACCACGGGAGTGCCGTGCGCTCCGTGGTGAAAGCGAACCGCTGTTCGGCGGCATCGAGCACGCTGAGCGCGGCATCGGTGACCTCCGGGCCGATCCCGTCGCCGCCGATCACCGCGATGCGATATCCCCCGCCCATCAGGGCGATGATCGCACGGTGAGGGCCCTCCCGCTCTTGCCGAACGGCCTATGGGCCCGATAGGGTGTGCAACCTGATGCGCGCCGTAGCCATGCCGATCGTCATCGTCGAGCTCCTCCTTACGAGGGGCGGACACATGCTGGGAGGCAGCAGCTAGCGCGCAGCAGAACGAGCCAGAGCGATCGAAGCCCTCCCAGCAACGGGAGGGTTTCTCTTTTTCGGAGGCGAAGTGGCGGAATACGTCGCGGTGGCAGTGGCGGGACGCGAGCCGGCCGAGCTTGCGGCCGCGCTGAACGGCTCGCTGCCGGGGAAGGTGACCGGTGTGCGCCGGCGCACCGCGTCGCTCGTCGTCCTGTTCGAGCCCGAGGACGGCGTCTCGCGCAGCGGGGTGGCCGACGCGGTCCGCACGACCGCGGAGCACGCCCTCCGCGGCGACGGCCCCGTGTCGATCGGCGCCGCGGGCCCGCGGAAGGGACCCGCCGGCGCGCAGACCGCGATGCTCGAAGCCGAGCACGCCCTCGCCGTCGGTCGCGCGCTGCACGGCGAAGGCGGCACGACGCACTTCGAGGACCTCGGTCCGTACTGCTTCGTCCTCGGGCGGCCGCCGTCCGAGATCCGCGAGTTCTGCGAGCGCGTCCTCGGCCCCCTCGCGACGGATCCAGAGCGCTACGAGGAGCTCGCGCGCACGCTCGAGGAGTACCTGAGCGCGCACGGCAGCCTGAACGAGGTCGCGCGCCGCCTTTTCCTGCACCGCAACACCGTGCGGCAGCGCCTGCGCCGCATCGCGGAGATCACCCGCGCGGACCTCTCCGACGCGGATTCCCGCCTCGCCCTCCACCTCGCTGTGCTCGGCCGCCGTGCGCTCGACCAGCTGGAAGCCGGAACGGCATAGGTGCACAACGCACACTGCGACCAGATGGACGTTGACCCGCTCATCCGCGCGCGGCTACGGTCCGACCAGATGAGCCGCGTACTCCCGCTCCCGATCCTCGTCGTCCTCCTTATTGGGGGGGCCCGACACCGGCTGGGAGGCTAGCGGCACACCACTCACGATCCTCGGCGATCCAGAAAGGCCTCTCAGCAATGAGAGGTCTTCTTCATTTCAGGGAAGAAAGGGGAGCACGGACATGGCGACGGCGATCGCGACCGACACCGCGACCCGACCCGCGGCGCAGCGCGGTGCTGACCTCGTATGCATCGCCCTCGAGCGATGCGGCGTCGACGTCGTGTTCGGCTACCCCGGCGGCGCGTGCCTGCCGATCTACGACGCGCTCCCCGATCACCCCGGCATCCGCCACGTCCTCGTGCGCCACGAGCAGGGCGCCGCGCACATGGCCGACGGCTACGCGCGCAGCACGGGCCGTCCGGGCGTGTGCCTCGTCACGTCCGGCCCCGGCGCGACGAACCTCGTCACGGGGCTCGCGTGCGCGTACATGGACTCCGTCCCGATCGTCGCGATCACCGGCCAGGTCGCCACCTCGCTCATGGGCCGCGACGCGTTCCAGGAGACCGACGTCCTCGGGATGGTCGGTCCCGTCACGAAGCATTCGTTCCTCCCGCGCACGGTCGCCGAGATCGTGCCCGCGATCGAGCGCGCGATGCACCTCGCGGTCTCGGGCCGTCCCGGGCCCGTCCTCGTCGATATCCCGAAGGACGCGCAGAACGCGCTCGCCGAGATGCCCGCGCGGAGCGTCCCGCTGCGCCTCGACCCCGACCTGCCCGCGCGCGAGATCGACGAGGCAGCGGAGCTCCTCGCGCGGGCTCAGCGGCCGCTCATCATCGCGGGCCACGGCGTGCGGCTCGCGCGCGCGCATGCGGAGCTCCGCGAGCTCGCCGAGCGCATCGACGCGCCGGTCGCGATGACCCTGCTCGGCATCGGCGCGCTGTCCGAGGACAACGAGCTCGCGCTCGGGATGCTCGGCATGCACGGAGGCGCGACCACGAACCACGCGGTGAACGCCGCCGACGTCATCCTCGGCGTCGGGCTGCGCTTCGACGACCGCGTCACCGGCAAGATCGCGGCGTTCGCGCCGCACGCGAAGATCGTCCACGTCGACGTCGACGCGACGCAGATCGGGAAGAACGTCCCGACGGCGCTCGGGATCGTCGCCGACGCCCGCGACGCGTTGCGCGCGCTGCTCGTCCGCGTCCCGCGACGCTCGCACCCCGAGTGGCGCGAGCAGGCGACGCGCCGAAAGGCGCGGCCGAAGCTCGAGGCGTCCGAGGCGCGCGTCACGCTCGCGCCGCGGCCGGTGATCCGCGCCATCCGCGAGGTCGCCGCGCCCGACGCGTACTTCGTCGCCGATGTCGGCCAGCACCAGATGTGGGCCGCGCAGCACCTGCGCTTCACCTATCCGGACCGCTTCCTCACGTCGGGCGGCCTCGGCGCCATGGGCTACGCGCTACCGGCGGCGCTCGGCGTCCAGTACGCGCACCGCGACAGCGAGGTCTGGGCCATCGCCGGCGACGGCGGCGTGCAGATGACGCTGCAGGAGCTCGGCACGGCGGTCCAGGAGGGTCTGCCCGTGAAGCTCGCGATCATGAACAACGGCTATCTCGGCATGGTCCGGCAGTGGCAGCAGCTGTTCTTCGACGGCCGGATCTCGCAGACGCCGATCTCGAGCCCCGACTACGTGAAGATCGCGGAGGCCTACGGCGTCTTCGGCGCGCGCGTCGAGGAGCGCGACGAGCTCGTCCCCGCGCTCGAGGCGGCGCGCCGCCATCCCGGCCCTGCCGTCCTCGACCTGCGCATCGAGCGCCACGCGAACGTGTGGCCGATCGTGCCGCCCGGCGGCGCGAACGCCGACCTCATCGAGGAGCCGGCGCATGAGCGCTAGCACCCGCACGTTCCGGCTCTCGGTCGAGCGCGCCGAGGGCGCCCTCGAGCGCGTGCTGGGGGTCGTCCGGCGGCGCGGCCTCGGGTTGCACCGGTTCTCCGTGGACCAGGGCCCCGACGGGCACTGGGACATCGCGATCACCGCGTCATCGACCGAGAGCGAGGCCGCGCTCGCATTGCGCCAGCTCAGCGCGCTCATCGACGTCCGCACCGCCCGATCCGACGCGTAGGAGGAAGGACATGGCAACGATCAAGTACGACGCCGACGTGGACCCGAAGATCCTGCACGGCGCGACGATCGCCGTCATCGGCTACGGGAGCCAGGGCCACGCGCACGCCCTGAACCTGCGCGATAGCGGCCAGGACGTCGTCGTCGGGCTCGCTCCCGGGAGCAAGTCGTGGGCGAAGGCCGAGGCCGACGGGCTCGCGGTGCGCGAGGCCGCGGACGCGGCGCGGCACGCGGACGTCGTCGCGCTCCTCGTTCCCGACCAGCATCACAAGGCCGTGTACGAGCACGCCATCCGGCCGTTCGCGGGGCCGGGCCGGACGCTCGTCGTCGCGCACGCGTTCTCGGTGCACTTCAAGCAGGTCGTGCCGGTCCCGGGCGCCGACGTCGTCCTCGTCGCGCCCAAGGCGCCGGGTCACCGCATGCGCGAGGTGTTCGTCGAGGGCCGCGGCGTGCCGGCGCTCTACGCCGTCGCGCAGGACGGCAGCGGCCACGCGGAGCGGACCGCCCTCGCGTACGCCCGCGCCGTCGGCTGCGCGCGTGCCGGCGTGATCGCGACGACGTTCGCGGAGGAGGTCGAGACCGACCTGTTCGGCGAGCAGGCCGTGCTGTGCGGCGGGATCTCGGAGCTCATCAAGGCGGGCTTCCAGACGCTCGTCGACGCGGGCTACCAGCCGGAGATCGCGTTCTTCGAGTGCATGAACGAGATGAAGCTCATCGTCGACCTGATGTACGAGGGCGGGCTCTCGTACATGCGGTACTCGGTGAGCGACACCGCCGAGTTCGGCGACTACACGTCGGGACCGAAGGTCATCGACGAGCGCGTCCGTGCGACGATGCGGCAGATCCTCGCGGAGGTCCGCGACGGCACGTGGGCGAAGAAGTGGATCGCCGAGTACGAGAAGGGCGCGCCGACGCTGAAGGCGACGCGCGCGCGCGAGCAGCAGCAGCCCATCGAGCAGGTCGGCCGGAGATTGCGGGCGATGATGCCGTGGCTCCCGAAGAAGGGGATCGCGGTGGAGGCGTCCGCCGAGCAGCAGAAGGAAGAGGTAAGGGCATGAACACGGAAGAGAAGGCGCAGCTGTCGCTGAGGCTCGATCGCCTCGGCATGCGCCTCGAGGGTGACCGTCTGACGCGCGCGGCCGCGATCGTGCGCGCGCACGGCGCCGACGCGGCCGAGATCAGCGACATGGCGCTGCTCTCGATCTGCGTCGAGGCCTACCGCCACACCGAGAAGGAGATGCTCCAGATCGTATGAGCGCCGAGCCAGCCATCGCCTCGGGCGGAGTGTCCCCGCTCGAGGCCGCCGGACGTGACCAGCACGGCTCGTTCGTCGACGAGACGATCGGGATCATCGCGCGCCGTGGCGGCGACATCGTCTCCTTCGCCGCAGGCTCGCCCGCGGCCGAGGCGCTCGCGCTCGCGCGCGTGGACGAGCTCCTCACCGACGTGCTCGCGCGTGACGGCATGCGCGCGCTGAACTACGGCGTCACCGAGGGTGAGCAGGAGCTCCGCGAGATCATCGCGAGCGGCGCACGCGCGCGTGGCATCGACGCGACCGCCGACGACGTGATCGTCACGGCGGGCGCGCTGCAGGCCATCGACCTCAGTGCCCGCGTGTTCACGCGGCCAGGCGACCTCGTCGTCACGGGGTCGCCGACGTTCGCGAACGCGCTCTCGGCGTTCCGCAACCACGGCGCGCGGATCCTCGAGGTGCCGCAGGACGAGGACGGGATCGACGTGTCCGCCGCGGCGCGGGCGCTCCGGCAGCGCGGCGAGCGCGCGGCGCTGTTCTTCGTCGTCCCGAACTTCGACAACCCGACGGGCGCGACGCTGAGCGACGAGCGCCGCGACGCGTTGCTCGCGCTCGCGGCGAGCCAGGACGCGGTCGTCATCGAGGACGACCCCTATGCCGCGCTGCGCTATCGCGGCGCGGATCTCGTGCCGCTCGCCGCCCGCATGCGGGACCGCGTCGTCCACTTCGGGAGCTTCTCGAAGACGTTCCTCCCCGGCATCCGCGTCGGCTGGGCGATCGCGGACCCGGTCACCGTGCGCCGCATGGCGGCCGCGAAGCAGACCATCGACTCGTCCACGTCGACGCTCGGCCAGCACCTCGTCATCGCGTTCCACCGGACGCGCGACTTCGACGCGCATCTCGTGGCGCTACGCCGTCTCTACGCCGAGAAGCAGGCCGCCGCGCGCGCCGCACTGGGGCGCGAGTTCGGTGGGGTCCGCGGCGTGTCGTGGAACGACCCCGACGGCGGCTTCTACTTCTGGGTGCGCACGGACGTGGACGCGCGCGAGCTCCTCGAGGCCGCGCTCGACGAAGGCGTGGCATTCGTGCCCGGCGACGCGTTCACGACGACGGGCGGCTGCCGCGACGCGCTCCGCTTCTCGTACTGCGCCCCGACGCCCGACCGCATCGCCGAGGGGGTGCGCCGGTTCCGCCGCGCGTATGACCGTGTCCGCGCTCGCCAATAGGTCGAGCGAGGATCCGGCTTTGCCGGTCCGAGCGAGTCCACAAGAGCGGAGCGACTCGCCGCGGCCCGCAGGCCGACGGCGATCGAGCAGGACCGGGACGACGCTCTCCCAGAAGATCTGGGACCGGCACGTCGTCAGACGCGCCAGCGGCTCTCAGATGGCAGAGCCGGACGTCCTCTACGTGGACCTGCACCTCGTGCACGAGGTCACGTCGCCGCAGGCGTTCGACGGCCTGCGCGTCTCCGGCCGCGCGGTGCGGCGGCCCGACCTGACCCTCGCGACGATGGACCACAACACGCCGACCGACGACCGCACGCCGGACGACCTCGCGCGGAAGCAGATCGAGGCGCTCGTCCGTAACTGCGACGAGTTCGGCGTCCGCCTCTACCCGCTCGGCTCGCGCGACCAGGGCATCGTCCACGTCATCTCGCCGCAGCTCGGGCTCACGCAGCCGGGGATGGTGATCGTCTGCGGCGACAGTCACACCTCAACGCACGGCGCCTTCGGCGCGATCGCGTTCGGGATCGGGACGAGCGAGGTCGAGCACGTCCTCGCGACGCAGACGATCGCGCAGGCGCGGCCCGCGACGATGGCCATCACCGTCGATGGGGACCTGCCGGCCGAGGTGAGCGCGAAGGACGTCATCCTCGGGATCATCGCGCGCATCGGCGTCGGCGGCGGCGCGGGCGCGATCGTCGAGTACCGCGGATCGGCGATCCGCGCGCTCTCGATGGAAGGCCGCATGACCGTCTGCAACATGTCGATCGAGGCCGGCGCGCGCGCCGGCATGGTCGCGCCCGACGACACGACATTCGCATACGTCGAAGGGCGCCCGTTCGCGCCGAAGGGCGCGGACTGGCAGCGCGCGCTCGACGAGTGGCGTTCGCTCGCGGGCGACGACGACGCAACGTTCGACCGTGAGGTGCGCATCGACGCCGCGGAGCTGCGCCCGTACGTCACGTGGGGCACGAACCCGGCGCAGTCGGCGCCGATCGACGGCGTGGTCCCGGACCCCGACGCCTTCGACGAGCCGTCGAAGCGCGAGGCCGCGCGGCGCGCGCTCGCGTACCAGGCGCTGCGGCCGGGCACCAGGGTCCGCGACATCGGCGTCGACGCGGTCTTCATCGGCTCGTGCACGAACGCGCGCATCGAGGACCTCCGCGCCGCGGCGGGCGTCGTCGCGGGACGCCGGGTCCGCTCCGGGGTCCGCGCTCTCGTCGTTCCGGGATCGGCGCGCGTGAAGGAGCAGGCGGAGCGCGAGGGCCTCGACCGCGTCTTCCGCGAAGCTGGCTTCGAGTGGCGCAACGCCGGCTGCTCGATGTGCCTCGGGATGAACCCGGACGTGCTGCGTCCGGGCGAGCGCTGCGCGTCGACGTCGAACCGCAACTTCGAAGGACGTCAGGGCCCCGGTGGCCGTACGCACCTCGTCTCGCCCGTCGTCGCGGCCGCGACCGCCGTGAAGGGCAGCTTCGCGCTGCCGTCGGATCTCGCCTGATATGGACAAGGTGACGCGCATCAGCGGCCGCGCGCTGCCGCTCGATCGCGCGGACGTCGACACGGACCAGATCATCCCCGCTTCATACCTGAAGCGCCTCGAGCGCACGGGCTACGGCGACGGCCTCTTCGCGGCGTGGCGCAAGGATCCGACCTTCGTGCTGAACGATCCGCGCTACGCGGGCGCGGTCGTGCTCGTCGCCGGGCCGAACTTCGGCTGCGGGTCGTCGCGCGAGCACGCGGCGTGGGCGCTGCGCGACGCGGGCTTCCGCGCTGTGATCGCGCCGAGCTTCGCCGACATCTTCCGCACGAACGCGCTGCGCACCGGGCTCGTCCCGGCGCGGCTCGAGCGCGCGCAGGTCGACCGGCTGCTCGCGGCGGTCGCAGCGGACGCGGGCACCGAGATCGAGATCGACGTCGTCGCCGCGCGCGTGCGCGTGCCGTCGGTCGGGATCGACGCCCCGCTCGACCTCGACGAGTTCACGCGCTGGCGGCTGACCGAAGGGCTCGACGACATCGGGCTGACGCTGCGGCACGAGGCCGACATCGCGGCGTATGAAGCACGGCGTCCCGCATGGATGCCGCAGGTGGGGAGGACGACATGAGCTCGACGATGCCGTATCGCGCGTACCGGCCGTTCCTCCCCCTCGAGAACGGGCTGCCCGACCGGACGTGGCCGGACCGTCGCGTCACGACCGCGCCGCGCTGGTGCTCGGTGGACCTGCGCGACGGGAACCAGGCGCTCATCGACCCGATGGACCCGCCGCGCAAGCTGCGCCTCTTCCAGACGCTCGTGCGCACCGGCTTCAAGGAGATCGAGATCGGATTCCCCGCGGCCTCGAAGCCGGACTTCGACTTCGCGCGGCAGCTCATCGATGAGGGACTCATCCCCGACGACGTATGGATCCAGGTCCTCGTGCAGTGCCGGCCCGAGCTCATCGAGCGGACGTACGAGGCGCTGCGCGGCGCACCGCGCGCGATCGTGCACTTCTACAACTCGACGTCGGTCCTGCAGCGGCGCGTCGTCTTCCGCGAGGACAAGGCCGGCGTCACGCGGATCGCGACCGAGGCCGCGCGGCTCTGCCGCGCGCTCGAGCGGACGCTGCCCGACACCCCCGTGCGGTACGAGTACTCGCCCGAGAGCTTCACGGCGACCGAGCCCGAGTTCGCGCTCGAGATCTGCCACGCGGTCATGGACGTGATCGAGCCGACGGCGGAACGGAAGCTCGTCCTCAACCTGCCCTCGACCGTCGAGTGCTATTCGCCGAACGTCTATGCGGACGTCATCGAGTGGTTCGGTCGCAGCGTCCGCGACCGCGACCGGATCGTCCTGTCGCTCCATCCGCACAACGACCGCGGCACCGCCGTCGCGGCCGCGGAGATGGGACTGCAGGCGGGCGCGGATCGCCTCGAGGGCACGCTGTTCGGGAACGGCGAGCGCACGGGGAACCTGGACGTCGTGACGGTCGCGATGAACCTGTTCAGCCAGGGCGTCGACCCAGAGCTCGACCTCAGCGACCTCGACGGCCTGCGGCGCGTCGTCGAGTACGCGAACCGCATCCCGGTCCACCCGCGGCATCCGTATGTCGGCGACTTCGTCTACACGGCGTTCTCGGGGTCGCACCAGGACGCGATCAAGAAGGGGCTCGAGGCGCTGCCGCCGAACGCGACCGTGTGGGAGGTCCCGTACCTGCCCATCGACCCGAAGCACGTCGGGCGCACGTACGAGGCCGTGATCCGCGTGAACAGCCAGTCGGGGAAGGGCGGGGTCGCGTACATCATGAAGGCCGAGCACGGGCTCGACCTCCCGCGCCGGCTGCAGATCGAGTTCTCGGGGCGCATCCAGAAGATCACCGAGGACACGGGTACCGAGATCCCGCCCGACGAGATGTGGAAGGCGTTCGCCGCGGAGTACCTGCCGGAGCGTCCGCGCATCGACCTGCTCGAGCACGACACGCACACGACGCCCGGCGGCGCGACCGTCGAGGCGCGCATCCGCGTGGACGGCGAGACGCATCGCATCCGTGGCGAGGGCAACGGTCCCATCGCCGCGTTCGTGCACGCGCTGCGGACGGACCTCGGTCTCGACATCGAGGTGCTCGACTACGCCGAGCACGCCCTGAACGCCGGGACCGACGCGTCCGCGGTCGCCTACGTGGAAGCGCGCGACGCCGCCGGTCAGGTCCGCTGGGGCGTCGGGATCGACACGAGCATCCTCACCGCGTCGCTGCGCGCCGTGCTGAGCGCGGCCGTGCGCCTTGGCGCCGAAGCGCGGGGTGACGCTGTGCGAGGTGCACCCACCTTCGCGGAGTAAGGCCATCCAGCCCTAGGCGCTCATGTCGGCCGCGGCGATCATCGCCCGCATGGCAGCGCGCGCCTGCATGTGTATGCCCGAGCGGCCCCGCTATGCGGAGGTCGTGGGCGGCTGGTGCGCGGTGAGCGAAGCGCCCTAGTCACCACAGATCCAACGCTAATGAGGCCGCGGTCCTTCGGGATCGCGGCCTTTTCCTTTTCTAGACGGCGACACGGGAGGAAGACAAGATGGAACGCACCCAGCGCACCGAGACCCTCGTCCTGCATGCGGGTCAGCGCCCCGACCCCGCCACCGGAGCCCGCGCGGTCCCCATCTACGCGACGACCTCGTACGTGTTCGAGAACGCGGCCCACGCCGCGCGCCTCTTCGCGCTCGAGCAGCCGGGGAACATCTACACGCGGATCATGAATCCGACGACCGGCGTCCTCGAGGAGCGCATCGCGGCGCTCGAAGGCGGCGTGGGCGCCCTCGCTGTCGCGTCAGGGCAGGCGGCGGAGACGCTCACGATCCTCAACCTCGCCCGGGCCGGAGACGACATCGTCAGCTCGTCCAGCCTGTACGGCGGCACGTACAACCTGTTCGCCTACACGCTGCCGCGACTCGGCATCACGACCGCGTTCGTCGACGGCTCCGACCCGTCGGCCTTCGCCAGGGCCATCGGGCCGCGAACGAAGGCCGTCTACCTCGAGACGATCGGGAACCCGCGCCTCGACGTGCACGACATCGCCGCGATCGCGGACGTGGCGCACGCCGCCGGCGTGCCCGTGGTCGTGGACAACACGTTCACGCCGATCCTCGCGAAGCCGTTCGAGCTGGGCGCCGACATCGTCGTGCACTCCGCGACGAAGTGGATCGGCGGCCACGGCACCGCCATCGGCGGCCTCGTCGTCGATTCCGGCCGCTTCGACTGGGAAGGGTCGGGACGGTTCGCCGATCTCGTCGAGCCGGACCCCTCGTACCACGGCGTGCGCTACGTCCAGACCTTCGGAGCTGCCGCGTTCATCGTGAAGCTGCGGGTGCAGCTCCTTCGGGACCTCGGACCCGCGCTCAGCCCGTTCAACGCGTTCCTCTTCCTCCAGGGGCTCGAGACCCTGCCGCTCCGGATCGCGCGGCACAGCGAGAACGCGCTCGCGATCGCGCGATGGCTCGAGGCGCACCCGGCGGTGACGTGGGTCCGCTACCCGGGTCTCCCCACGGATCCGGCGCATGCGAACGCGCTGCGGTACCTCCGCGGCGGGTTCGGCGGCATCGTGACGTTCGGCGTCCGCGGCGGCCGCGAGGCCGGAGAGCGGCTCATCGACGCCGTCGAGGTCTTCAGCCTCCTCGCGAACGTCGGCGACGCGAAGTCGCTGATCATCCATCCGGCGTCCACGACGCACCAGCAGCTCGGGGAGGACGAGCAGCGCGCGACGGGCGTCACGCCCGATCTCATCCGGCTCTCGGTCGGTCTCGAGCACGTCGACGACCTCATCGCCGACCTCGACCGCGCGCTCGCGCTCGCCGTCGGGCCGGCCGTGATCGCCGAGGTCGCGTGACCGCGCTCGCCGCCCCTCGCCTCGTACCGGATCCCTCCGCGTTCGGCGCGGGGGAGGTGACCGTCGCTCGCGTCGGCGACGTGGCCATCGAGCGGGGGGACGTCCTCCCGGACGTGCGGATCGCGTACCGCCATGACGGCCAGCCACCGCCCGCTCCGCAGATCGTCCTCGTCCACGCGCTCACGGGGTCGGCCGATGCGGCCGGCGACTGGTGGCAGCCGCTGATCGGCCCGCGTCGCGCGCTGGACACGGACCGGTACGGCGTCCTGTGCTCGAACCTCCTCGGCGGCCGGTACGGCAGCACCGGTCCCACGACGATCGACCCCCGGAAGGGACGGCCCTATGCGGCGGGCTTCCCGGACCTCACCGTCCGCGATCAGGCACGCGCGATGTGGCAGCTCCTCGACGAGCTCGGCATCGAGCGGCTCGCGCTCGTCGCCGGTGGATCGCTGGGCGGGATGGTCGCGCTCGAGGTCGCGCTCGAACGGCCCTCCGAGGTCGATACCGTCGTCCCGATCGCCGCACCGGCGGCGACGGGCGCCATGGCGATCGCCTGGGATCACGTCCAGCTCGCGCTCGTGCGCCGGCTCGGCGTCGAGGGGATGGCGCTGGCGCGCCAGATCGCGATGATCACGTATCGCAGCGACGACGACCTCGATGGACGATTCGGACGGGCGCAGGCCGACGACGGCGCCTTCGCGGTGGCGAGCTATCTCGACCACCAGGGCCGCAAGCTCGTCGACAGGTTCGACCCCGAGACGTATCGCATCCTCACGGGCGCCATGGACACGCACGACGTGGCACGCGGTCGGGGAGGCATCCGGGCCGCGCTGCGACGCCTCACGGCGGGAGGCACCCGGCTCGTGGGCGTCGGGATCGAAGGGGACATCCTGTACGGACCGGCACAGGTCCGCGACCTGGTCCGCGCGGCGCGGGCCGCCGGCGTGACGTCCCGGTACCGGCACATCCGCTCGACGAAAGGGCACGACGCGTTCCTGATCGAGTGGGATCAGCTCGATCGGATCCTCCGCGAGGCGATCAGCCGGTGACGGCGCCTTTCGACGCGGAGGCCACGAGCTTCGCGTACTTGGCGAGCACGCCCGAGGTGTAGCGCGACGCGGGCGGCGTCCACTTCTCGCGCCGCTTCGTCATCTCCTGCTCATCGACGTCGAGATGGAGCGTGCGCGTCTTCGCGTCGATGAGGATCGTGTCGCCGTCATGTACGAGCGCGATCGCGCCGCCGACCGCGGCCTCGGGCGCGACGTGCGCGACCATGATCCCGTGCGTCGCGCCGGAGAACCGGCCGTCGGTCACGAGCGCGACGCTCTTCCCGAGACCCGCGCCCTGGAGCGCGCCCGTCACCACGAGCATCTCGCGCATGCCGGGGCCGCCCTTCGGCCCCTCGTGTCGGATGACGATGACGTCGCCCGCCTTGATGCGAGCAGCGGTGATCGCCTCGAGCGCGTCCTCCTCGCGCTCGAACACGCGCGCGGGGCCGCGGTGCGACGGCATGCCTTCGCCGGCGACCTTGAGGATCGCGCCCTCCGGCGCGAGCGAGCCCTTCACGACCACCATCCCGCCGCTCGGCGCGAGCGGTTTCGCGAGGGGCGCGATCACCTGCTGGCCTGACGGCTCGATCGCCGCGCGCGCCTCGTCGCCGATGGTGCGTCCGGTGACGGTCATCGCCTTGCCGTCGATGAGCCCGGCCTCGAGCAGGCGCTTCATCACGACCATGATCCCGCCGGCGGCGTGCATGTCGGGCGCGGTGAAGCGGCCCCACGGCTTCATGTCGGCGAGGAGCGGCGTGCGCGCGCTCACGACGTCGAAGTCGTCGAGGTCGAGCTGCACGCCGGCCGTCTGCGCGACCGCGAGCAGGTGGAGGACAGCGTTCGTCGATCCACCGGTCGCCATGACGGCCGCGATCGCGTTGAGCAGCGCGGGGCGCGTGATGACCTGCGACGGGCGCCGTCCCTCGCGCAGCATGCGGACCGCGAGCCGGCCGCACTCGCGCGCGACCTCCTCGCGCCGCGGGTCCATCGCCGGGACGCCGGACGATCCCGCGGGTGAGATCCCGAGCGCCTCGAACGCGGTCGCCATCGTGTTCGCGGTGAACTGCCCGCCGCACGCGCCCGCGCCGGGGCACGCGCCGATCTCCATCTCGCGGAGCTCCGCGTCGGTCATCGCGCCGCGTGCGTGCGCGCCGACCGCCTCGAAGACGTCCTGGATCGTGACGTCCTTCCCCTTGAAGCGGCCGGGCATGATCGAGCCGCCGTAGAGCATCAAGCCAGGTAGGTCCAGGCGCGCGAGCGCCATGACGCCGGCGGGGATCGTCTTGTCGCAGCCGCTGATCGTGACGACGGCGTCGACGAGGTGGCCGCGCGCGAACAGCTCGATGGAATCCGTGATCACCTCGCGCGAGACGAGCGACGCCTTCATCCCTTCGGTGCCCATCGAGATCGCGTCGTTGACGGAGATCGTCGTCGCCTCGATCGGCGTCCCGCCCGCCTCGCGCACGCCCTCCTTCACGAGGTCGGCCATGCGGCGGTGGTTGAAGTTGCACGGTTGCAGGTCCGTGTACGCGTGCGTCACGAGGACGAGCGGGCGCGTGAAGTCGGCGTCGGTGAAGCCGACCGCGCGCATCATCGAGCGCGCCGGCGCGCGGCGCGGCCCGTCGAGGAGGCTGCTGCTGCGGGCGCGCTCCTCGGGCATGACCGCATGCTCGCACACACGTGACCTTTCGGCCGATGGGGATGTGATGATGCGCGGGTGCGCGCGCTACGGCTCGCCGCCACCGCGCTCGCGACGCTCGTTGTCGCCGGGGCGGTCGTCGCCGTGTACGTCGCGGATCAGGTCACGCGCGTCGACCGCGCTCCGCTGAAGCGGTCGGTCCTGATCCTGTCGCCCGCGACGGAGCCGGTCCGCTTCCGCACCGAGGACGGTCTCACGCTGAGCGGCTGGTTCGTCCCGGTCTCGACGGACAAGGCCGCGGTGCTCGTCCACGGGAAGGATGCGGATCGGCTCGCGAGCGACCACACGCTGCGCGTGGCGCGCTGGCTACGCGACGCGGGCTTCAGCCTGCTGCTCTACGATCTGCGCGGGCACGGCGAGAGCGAGGGCGACCGGTTCTCGCTCGGCCAGCACGAGCGCAAGGACGTCGCGGCCGCCGTTGATCACCTCGTCGCCCGCGGCTTCCCGGTCGGCCACATCGCCCTCGTCGGCGAGTCCATGGGCGCCGCGATCGCCATCCAGGCCGTGGCCCTCAGACCGGACGTGGCCGCGGTCGTCGCCGACTCCGCGTACGCCGACGGGCGCACGATCGTCGATGAGGCCGGACCGCTCGAGACCGGCCTCCCCGACTGGTACACGGCGGCGATCGTGCTCGCCGCGAAGCTGCTCTACGGCCTCGATGTGGCCGCAGTGGATCCCGCGGCCGTCGTGCGCGCGCATCCCGAGCGGGCCTTCCTCTTCATCCATTGCGACGGCGACACCGTCGTCCGTCCGCATCACGCGCGCGACCTACGCGGGGCGAGCGCGAACGCGAACACACGCCTCTGGATGGCGACCGGCTGCGGCCACGTCGCCGCATCCGAGCGCCATGCGGACGAGTACCGCTCGCGGCTGCTCGACTTCCTCGGACCGCTCGTGCGCTAAGGCGTGCGGGTCGGCGGAGGCGTCGGCGTGCGCGGCGGGGAGAGCGTCGGCAGCGGTGTGGGCGTGCGAGGCGGCGTCGGCGTCGCGCGGGGCGTCGGGGTCGCGGTGCGCGTCGGGGTCGGGGAGACGGTCGGAGTCGGGGTCGCCGTGAACGACGGCAGCGGTCGGAGCGTGATCGACGCGCTCGGCGCGACCGTCGGGCTCGGTGAGGGCGACGCCCCGACCGCGCCGCCGATGGGCGGCACGAGCGAGCGGACCGCGCCGAAAGCGACCATCCCGCCGACCGCGAGCACGAGCAGGATCGCGATGAGGTCGCCGACGAGGTGCGAGCTCCCGCGCCGAACAGGCTCGCTCGGGGGCGGCCCGTCGATCGGCTCGGTCGGGTCGCTGCCGCGGTCGCTCATGCCGCCGATGCTCGCACGCCGCTAGCGATCCACGGCCACGAGCCTTCGAGCCGGACGTCGCGGAGCTGCCGGGGGAGCGCGATGGTGGCCACGTCGGGCACGGATGCAGGCGCTGGGCCAGATGACATCCCTGGGCGATCCCTCGCTTGTCGCCGCCGTAGGATCCCGGCGGATGGGTGCGTTGGACCTGGATCCAGGCTCGATCGGCGAGGTCGTCCTGCGCACTCTCGCCGTCTACGTCGCGCTCCTCCTCCTGCTGCGGCTGGCTGGGAAGCGGGAGCTCGGACAGATGACCACGTTCGACCTTGTCGTCGTCCTGATCATCTCGAACGCGGTCCAGAACGCGATGGTCGGAGCGAACGTCTCATTGACCGCGGGCATCGCGGCGGCGGCGACGCTGCTGGTCGCGAACGCGGCCCTCGATCGCGCCGGCCTTCGCTCCGCGTGGCTGCGCGAACGCTTCCGTGGCGTGCCGACGCTGCTGATCCACGCCGGCGCAGTCATCCCCGAGAACCTGCGGCGGGAGCGGGTCGACGAGGACGAGCTGATGCAGGCGCTTCGCGAGCACGGCGTCGACGACATCCGAAGCGTGAAGACCGCCGTGCTCGAGG
>DASWDY010000177.1:0-5400 GCA_036395035.1 Candidatus Limnocylindria bacterium | reverse complement strand
CGGAGTGCGGCGACGCATGAGCGCGCCGCTACCTGACGGTCACCACCCAGTACACGCCGTAGTCCTCCATCCACTGCGCGCCCTCGATGAGCGGACGGATGTAAAGGAGATACGTTCCGGGGACCGTCGGCGCGCGCACGGTGAACTGGAACCACGCCACCTGGCCCGGCCCGACGTAGCCCGCGGGCTGCACGGCGACCCGGTCGTAGCGTGGCCAACCGGTGTTCGGCGAGCCCAGGGTCCCGTCGCCGCCGATGATGCTCGGCCGGTCCTGACCGGGGATCGGATCCCAGGTGCCGAGGTATGCGACCTCACCCATGCGGCCCTTCACCCACCCGCGCGAGCCTGAGTTGTAATACGCGACGACCGCGGTCGCGCTGTGGCCGGGGCAGAGCGTCATGTACCCCGACTGCCCGTACCAGCTCGCATGGAAGCCGGTGATGCCGGCGGGAAGACCGACGGGCGCCGGGATCCCGGGTCCGACGGTCGAGGTGCAGCTCGTGGGCGCGGCCGTCGGTGCCGGCGTCGGTGTCGGCGTGACGACGGGTGTCGCGGCGAGCGCGCGCAGCGAGCGCAGCGCGGCGAGCGAATCGATCCGGCCGCTGCCCGTCTTCGTGTCGACGCCCGGCGGGCCGACGTCCTTCGCCGTGCTGACGATCGCTGTGCGCAGCTGGGCCACCGTCGCGGTCGGCACGCTCGAGAGCAGGAGCGCGGCGAGGCCGGCGACGTGCGGCGTCGCCATGGACGTCCCCGAGAAGATCGCGTATCCGGGCACGGTGCTCGGCAGCGTGGTCGGATAGGTCGAGAGGATCGCCACCCCCGGCGCGCTGACGGCGACGTTCACGCCCGCCGTCGAGAAGTTCGCGGGCTGGTCGTTCGAGTCGGTCGCGCCGACGGCGAGCGCGTTCGGGAACGCGGCCGGGTAGCTCGCGACGTTCGCGGTCGGACACCGCGTCGTCGTGACGCCGCAGTTCCCGGCGGCCGCGACGACGAGCGAGCCGCGCGCCGTCGCGTGGTCGACCGCCGCCTGCAGCGTCGTCGACGGGCTGTCCGAGCCGAGGCTGAGGTTGATCACGCGAGCGCCGCCATCGGTGGCCGTCGTGATCGCGGTGGCCGTGTCGGAGGTGTAGCCGACGCCCTTGCAGTCGGACACCTTGAACGGCAGGACGCGCACGCCGAAGGCCATCCCCGCGATGCCCCGCCCGTTGTTGCCGACCGCCGCGATCGTCCCGCTGACGTGGGTGCCGTGCCCGTTGTCGTCCTGGGCCGTCGTGGTCGCGGCGCATCCCGCGCTCGGCGTGCTCACGAGGTTCCGGCCGGGAAGCAGCGCGGCGGCGACGTCGGGATGCGCGTAGTCCGCTCCGGTGTCGATGACCGCGACGGTGACGCCGGCGCTCCCGCGCTGGAGGTCCCAGGCGGCGTTCGTCGCGGTGATGCGCATGTCCCACTGCCCGCCCGCGCCCCACGGATCCGTCAGGAAGTACGCGTCGCTCGGGATGAGGTCGAGATGCATGGCCGTGTCCTCCTCGGCGCCGACGACGCCGGGGAAGGATCGGACGCGCGCGAGGGCGGCGTCGATCGACGCGGCCGGCACGAAGAGGAGGTCGCGGCCGGTGCCGGGGATCGGCCGGTGCGCGGTCGCGACCGCGAGGCCCCGGGCGCGGGCCTCGTCGGAGGCGAACAGCACGATGACGCGGTGGCTCGGGAGCGCGGCGCCGCGGGCCGCGTCGGCGCTCGCGGCGATCGAAACGACGGCCGCGAGCAGCGAGACGAGCACGACGACAGCTGCGCCCCGTACGGCACCCACGCATGTGACCGTGCCGCGCGTGGGCCTCGGGCGCTACTGACGTTTCGCGTGATCGAGCGGGTCCCGGGCGGCCGAGCGCTGCGTTACGCCGCCGTCACCGCTCTGCCTCGATCTCGTCAAGGAAGCCATGGCTCTCGGCCGCGTGCACGAGCGCCGCTCGGTTCGGCACCTCGAAGATCGCCATCAACCGCGAGACGTGCCACTGCGCCGTCCTCGGGCTGATCGACAGGCGGTCGGCGATCTCCTTCGTCGTGGACCCGGCCGCGACGAGGCGCAGCAGCGCGCGCTGCTGTGGCGTGAGCTCGACGTCCCGAGCGCTCGGGCCATCCGGCGTGTCTATAGGAGGGGTCACGCTAGGCCGAACCGCCGTATACGGGGAGCCATACGAACGTACCGGTCGATGGTCAGAACGGTCTACGTTCGACGGCGCCCACACTGACGGCGTGATCCGGGTCGGCGTCGACGTCGGCGGCACGAACACCGACGCGGTCGTCATGGACGGGACGCGCGTGGTGGCGTGGGCGAAGACGACGACCACGCCGGATGCGACGAGCGGCCTCGTGGCCGCCGTGCGCGAGGCGCTCGCGAACAGCGGTGTCGCGCCGGGGGCGGTGCGCGCGGTCATGGTGGGCACGACGCGATTCACGAACGCGATCGTGGAGCGGCGCGGCCTCGCACCGACCGCGGTCGTGCGGCTCGGGCTCCCCGCGACGCTGTCGGTCCCGCCGCTCACGGACTGGCCGGCGGACCTGCGGAGCGCGATCGCCGCACGGACGTACGTCATCAAGGGCGGGCACGAGTTCGACGGGCGCGAGATCTCGGCGCTCGACGAGACCGACCTGCGGCGCATCGGCCGGCGCATCCGCGAGGATGGCCATCGCGCGGTCGCGATCGTCGGCGTGTTCAGCCCGGTCATGGACCGGCACGAGCGGCGGGCCGAGGCGATCCTCTGCCAGGCGGACCCGGGCGTCGCGTGCAGCCTGTCGCACGAGGTCGGGCGTCTCGGGTTGCTCGAGCGCGAGAACGCGACCGTGCTGAACGCGTGCCTCAGCGACCTCGCGGCGCGGACGATCGACGGGCTGGTCGCCGGGCTGCGCGAGCTCCGCCTCCCGGCGCCGCTGTACCTCACGCAGAACGACGGCACGCTCATGGCCGCGGACGACGCGCGGCGCTATCCGGTGCGCACGTTCTCGTCGGGCCCCACGAACTCGATGCGCGGCGCGGCGTTCCTCTCGGGGCTGCGCGACGGGATCGTCATCGACGTCGGCGGCACCACGACGGACGTCGGCGCCATCGTCCGCGGCTTTCCGCGCGAGGCCGGCGTCGCCGTGCACGTCGGCGGCGTGCGCACGAACTTCCGCATGCCCGACGTGCTCTCGATCGGGCTCGGCGGCGGCAGCCACGTCGAGGACGGCGCCGTCGGCCCGCGCAGCGTCGGCTACCGCCTCGAGCGCGAGGCGCGCGTGTTCGGCGGCGCCACGCTGACCGCGAGCGACGTCGCGGTCGCGGCGGGGCGCGCCGCCATGGGCGACGCCGCGCGCGTGCGCGACCTCGGGCGCGACCTCGTCGCGCGTGCGCTCTCGCGGATCGACGCGATGGCGAACGAGGCCATCGACCGCGTGCGGACGAGCGCGGATCCCGTCCCGGTCATCGCCGTCGGCGGCGGCAGCGTCCTGCTCCCGCCGGCGCTGCCCGTGGCGTCGCGGATCGTGCGGCCGGAGCACTACGAGGTCGCGAACGCCGTCGGGGCGGCGATCGCCGAGGTCTCGGGCGAGGTCGACCGCGTATTCATGCTCGCCGAGGGGCGCGACGCTGTGCTCGCGCGCGCGAAGGCCGAGGCGGCTCAGCGCGCGGTCGACGCCGGCGCCGACGGCGAGCGCGTCGAGATCGCCGAGGTCGACGAGGTCCCGCTCACCTATCTGCCGAGCAATTCCGCGCGGGTGCGCGTGAAGGCGATCGGGCCGCTGCGATGAGCATCACCGCGGCGGACGTCGAGGCGATCGCGGTCGGCGCGGGCATCCTCGGCACGGGCGGCGGCGGGAACGTCTACGTCGCGAAGCTGTGGATCCGGCAGCTGCTGAAGGATGGACGCACGATCGCGCTGCGCCCGCTCGAGGAGACCACGGACGACGCGTGGGTCGCCTCGTGCGGCGGGATCGGCGCGCCCACGGTGTCGTTCGAGAAGCTCCGGCGCGGCGACGAGGAGCTGCGCGCGATGCGCGCGCTCGAGGAGCGCGTCGGCGCGCGCATGGACGCGGTCGTGTCGGTCGAGATCGGCGGCGCGAACTCGATGCGCCCGATGGCCGTCGCGGCGCAGGCGGGCATCCCGATGCTCGACGCCGACGGCATGGGCCGCGCCTTCCCGGAGCTGCAGATGGAGACGTTCGCGATGTACGGCGTGCCGTGCGTGCCCGCGGCCATCGCGGACGACAAGGGCGCCGTCACGCTGTGGGACACGCCGATGGACGCGCGCGAGCTCGAGCGCGTCGCGCGGGCGCGGTGCATCGAGATGGGCGGCAGCGCGGGCATGGCGCAGGCGATGCGCGGGCGTGACGTGAAGCGGGCCGCGATCCCGGGATCGGTCTCGCTCGCGCTGCGGCTCGGCCGCGCCGTGATCGACGCGCGAGAGCGCAAGGCCGACCCGATCGCGGCCGCGCTCGGCGTGTCGGGTGGGCGCGTGCTCCTGCGCGGGAAGATCGTCGACGTCGAACGGCGGACGACGGCCGGCTTCGCGCGCGGCCGCGTGCGCATCGCCGGGGATGGCGCCGAGCTGGCGATCGACTTCCAGAACGAGCACCTCATCGCTTGGGAGACCCGCGGGGGTGGAAGGGGGCGCCGGGCTGCGGGGCCGATCAGGCCCCGCGACAAAGGCCCCCTGCGACAAATGGTGGCGAGCGTCCCCGACCTCGTCTGCATCGTCGCCAGCGACGACGCCGAGCCGATCGGGACGGAGCTCCTGCGCTACGGGTATCGCGTCACGGTGCTCGGCCTGCCGTCGCATCCGCTTCTGCGCACGCCCGAAGCGCTCGCGGTCGTCGGCCCGCGCGCGTTCGGCTACGACGTGGACTTCGTGCCGCTGGCAGACTGAACCGCGATGCCCGACTGGAAGGTGCACACGCTCGAGGAAGCGCCGCGCGAGCAGATGATGGCCGGCGTCCAGCGCCGGTTCGTGTCGGGCGAGCGCACGACGGTCGCGCAGATCTGGATCGCGAAAGGCGCGCTCGTCCCGCGGCACACGCACGAGAGCGAGCAGGTCTCCTACATCGTGAGCGGCGCGCTGCGGTTCAAGCTCGACGACGGCGACGACGTGACCGTGCGGTCGGGCGAGATCCTCGTCATCCCGTCGAACATGCCGCACTCCGCCGAAGCCCTCGAGGACACCTACGACCTCGACCTCTTCGCGCCGCGCCGCGAGGACTGGATCAGCGGGAACGACGCGTACCTGCGAGGGCCGCGCTGATATAGCTCCGCATCACGGGTCGGTCAGACTGCGAGCGACCCTGAGCGGGGAGGCCGGTCACGCGCTATTCGGCATCGTCCGTTGGTCCTAGTGTCCGGCCCTCGCGCTCCGTCCGAGTACGGTGATCGGGACC
>DASWDY010000176.1:0-5163 GCA_036395035.1 Candidatus Limnocylindria bacterium | reverse complement strand
ATCTTGTCGAGCTCGGCCTCGAGGCCGCGGCGGATCGACGCGGGCGTCCGCACGGGCCCCGCGTGGCGGATCTCCTCATAGCGCGGGACGGAGGGATCCCGGTAGAGGATGCCGACCGGGATCGGATCGTCCTCGGACGCGATCGCGCGCGCCGCGGCGATGTCCGACGGATCATGGTCGCGCTGGTTCCTGTAGACCTTCGCGAGCGCCGGTCCGATCGCCAGGCCCTTCTCGTGGCGCAGGAGCAGGGTGCGCTCGGGGTCGCGCACCCACGGATCGAACATCCCGGGCATGAACTCGGGGCAGCGCTGGAGGATCCGGACGAACGACAGGCCCTTGTGGCGGTACGCGGCCGCGACGATCTGGTAGAGGACCTCGGGGATCCAGTCGACGGCCTGCGCGACGAAGGACACGTTCGGCACCCCGAGCGTCACCGTGAGCGGGTTGAGCGGCGCGAGCTGCGAGCCGCCCGGCGTCGTGTAGCTGCGGGTGCCGAGCGGCGAGGTCGGCGAGGCCTGCTTCTTCGTCAGGCCGTAGATGTGGTTGTCGTGCAGCAGGACGGTGAGATCCATGTTGTAGCGGATCGCGTGGATCCAGTGCGCGGCGCCGATGCTCAGGCAGTCGCCGTCGCCCGTGCTCACGAACACGGTGAGGTCGGGGCGCGCCATCTTCACGCCCTCGGCGATCGGCAGCGCACGCCCGTGCGTCCCGTGGAACCCGTACGTCCGCATGTAGTGCGGCAGGCGGCTCGAGCAGCCGATGCCCGAGACGAACACGGTCCGCTCCGGGGTCAGCCCCTCGTCGCGGCAGAGGCGCTGGACCGCGGCGAGGATCGCGTTGTCACCGCAGCCGTCGCACCAGCGCGGCACGCCCGTCTGGTAGTCGGCGAGCTCGCGCTGCTCGCCGGGCGAGTAGAGGAGGCACGGCGGCATGGTCATGACGGCCTCGCGCTCGGCAGGTGCGGCAGGAGCGCATCACGGATCGTGCCCGGCTTGATCGGCCGCCCGCGCACCTCGGTCCAGCAGTCGACGTCGACGAGGTACCGCGCGCGCAGCAGCATCGCCAGCGCCGCGTACCGGCGGTTCTCGTCGTCGATGAGCGCGTCGCTCGTCCGGTCGGCCCAGTTCGACTCGACGGTGATGACCTTCTTGAACCGGCGCAGGATCTCGCCGATCCCCGACGGCATCGGCTGGATGAAGCGAAGGTGCAGCGACGAGACGCGGTGCCCCTCGGCGCGCAGCTGCCCGACGGCCTCCTCGATCGCCCCCTTCGTGCTGCCCCACCCGACGACGAGCAGGTCCCCCTCCTCGTCGCCGAAGACGGGCGGGCACACGAGGGTCCGCTGGAGCGCCGCGAGCTTCAGGCTCCGATTCCGGAGGCCTTCCTCGTTGCTCGCGGCGTCATACGCGACGCCGCTGGAGCGGTCGTGCGCGAGCCCGGTCACCGTGTGCATGCCGCCGGGCTGCCCCGGGATCGAGCGGCGGATGAGGCCCGTCGTCGCGTCCCAGTCGTACGGGCGCGCGCCTTCGGGCACGGGGCTCTGGTCGACCGGCGGCGCGAGCCACTCCTCGGTGAACTCGGGCCGCGGGATCGGCTGCTGGGCCGTCGCGAGGCTCCCATCGGAGAGCACGACGACGACGGTGTTGAACGTCTCCGCGATCTTGCGCGCGGTGATCATCGAGTAGAAGCAGTCCTCGATGTCGCTCGCGGCGAGGACCACCTTGGGCGCGTCGCCGTGCGAGCCGAACATCACGCTGAGGAGGTCGCCCTGCTCGGGCTTCGTGGGCTGGCCCGTGCTCGGGCCGCCGCGCTGGACGTCGATCACGACGAGCGGGATCTCGGCCATCACCGCGAGGCCGATGCCCTCCTGCTTCAGCGAGTACCCCGGACCGGACGTGATCGTCACCGCGCAGCGCCCCGCGTACGAGGCGCCGATCGCGAAGGCGCACGCGGCGATCTCGTCCTCGGCCTGGTGGACGACGCCGCCGACGCGCTCGAACACCTCGGTGAGGTACTGCGAGGCCGAGGTCGCGGGCGTGATCGGGTACATCGCGCAGACGTCCATGCCGGACGCGAGGATCCCGAGAGCGAGCGCGGTGTTCCCGTTCATCACCGTCTGCGGCGCGGTCACGGGGACGGAGTCGATCTCGTACCGGAGCTCGAGGTGCTCCTCGGCCCATTCCCGTCCCGCCTCGAGGAGCCGCACGTTCGCCGCGATGACCTTGTCGTCCTTCTTCCCGAAGATGCGCGCGACCTGCTCGCGCGCGAGGCCGATGTCGAGGCCGTAGATGGCGCACAGCATCCCGAGCGCGAACATGTTCTTGCCGCGCCGCGGGTCGCTCACGATCTTCCGGCACTCGGCGTCCATCGGCACCTCGACGACGCGGTAGCCGTGCGCGACGAGTCCGTCGTAGGCGGTGGCGTACGACTCGGCGACCGACGGGTCGCGATGCGTGCGCCACATCGACTCGAGGAGGATCGTGCAGCCGGGGCGGAGCTCCTCGGCCTGGACGCGCCCGATCAGGAGCTGCTCGTTGAACGCGACGACCAGGTCGGCCTCGTCGCCGCCGTTCGTCATCCGGCGCGACCCGAGGCGGATGCGGTTGCCGCTCGCGCCCGCGACGCTGCGCGCCGGGGGCTGGATCTCCGCCGGGATGATCTCGACGGTCCAGATGCCGAGGCCCGAGCGCGCGGCGATCGCCGCGAACGACTGGCCGCAGCGCTGCGCCCCCTCGCCCGAGTCGCTGAGGATCTCGACGATGTGCTCGTCGATCGCGCGCGTGAGCGCGCGTCCCACGGCGGGTACGCCCCTGTCGAGGGTCGCGGCTCTCCCGGGGGTCTGAGGGGGCGCAGCCCCCTCATACGCTCTCATGTGGCCGTCACCCGCGCGAAGCCGCGCTGGTGCGACGCGAGGCCGAACAGCGTCGCCTCGAGCGGCTCGCTGTCGTATGCGACGTCGCTGTCGGCGATGCCGAGGTATCGCTTGATGCTCGCGGCGGCCCGGCGGCCGGCGCCCATCGCCTCGATCACCGTGGCCGCGCCGGTGACGATATCGCCACCGGCGAAGACGCCGGCGATCGACGTCGCGAGGTCCTCGTCCGCCTTGATGTAGCCGCGCGTGTCGAGCTCGAGCGTCGAGGTCTGGCCGAGGATGGGATTTGCGTTCGTGCCGATCGCGAACACGACCGTGTCGCACGCGATCTCGTGCTCGCTCCCGGGGATGGGGACGGGACGGCGCCGCCCGGAGGCATCCGGCTCGCCGAGCTCCATGCGCCGGCACAGCAGGGCGCGGACGTTCCGCTGGCCATCGTCGAGGATCGCGACCGGGTCGGTGAGCCAGTGGAACTCGATGCCTTCCTGCTCCGCGTGGTGCAGCTCCTCGGCGCGCGCGGGGGCCTCGGCCTTCGAGCGGCGGTACACGCACAGGACGGCCTCCGCACCGAGCCGCAGCGACGTGCGCATCGCGTCCATCGCGGTGTTGCCCGCCCCGACGACGGCGACGCGCCGGCCGAGCCCGAGCGGCGTGTCGTGCCGCGGCCACTCCCGCGCGCGCATGAGGTTCGCGCGCGTGAGGAGCTCGTTCGCGGAGATGACGCCGCTCAGCGACTCGCCGGGGATCTCGCTGAACGCGGGTGTCCCGGCGCCGACGCCGACGAAGACGGCGTCGAACCCCATCTCGCTGACGAGCTGCTCGATCGTGAACACGCGCCCGACGAGCGTGTTGCAGCGGAAGGTGACCCCGAGCTGCGCGACCTTCGCGACCTCGGCCTCGACGACCGCGCTCGGGAGCCGGAACTCGGGGATGCCGTAGCGCAGGACGCCGCCGGGCTGCTGGAACGCCTCGAAGACGGTGACGGCGCATCCGGCCTTCGCGAGGTCCGCGGCGCAGGCCATCCCCGCGGGGCCTGCGCCGACGACCGCGACGCGGTGGCCGGCGGGCTCGATGAACGGCGCGCTCGACCAGCCCTCGGCGATGGCCATGTCGCCGACCCACCGCTCGAGGCGTCCGATCGCGACAGGCTCGAGCGTGTCGCCCACGGTGCAGACGCCCTCGCACTGCGTCTCCTGCGGGCAGACGCGCCCGCAGATCGCGGGCAGCAGCGTCGTGTCGCTGAGGACGTCGTACGCGCCGCGGAAGTCCTTCGCGCCGATCCGCTCGATGAACCCGGGGATGTCGATGCCCACGGGGCATCCGCGGATGCACGGCTCGTCAGGGCAGTAGAGGCAGCGCTCTGACTCGCGGACCGCCTGATCGAGCGTGTAGCCGCAGTTGACCTCGACGAACGACGCGACGCGCTGCTGGGCCGGGCGCTCCGACATCGGCGTCCGGTCCTGCGGGATGCTGCGGATGGTCCGCTTCTTCGCCACCGCCGCCTACGCCGCGGTCGTTCCGGCCGCCGCGCACTCCCGCTGCCACCGTTCGAGCGCGGCGGTCTCGTCCGCCTTGAACCGGCGCAGCCGCGACATGAGGTCGTCGAAGTCGACCGCATGGCCGTCGAACTCGGGCCCGTCCACGCACGCGAACTTCGTCTTGCCGCCGACACGGACGCGGCACCCGCCGCACATGCCCGTCCCGTCGACCATGATCGGGTTGAGGCTCACGACCGTCTTGATCCCGAGCGGGCGCGTCACCTCGGCCGACGCGCGCATCATCACGGGCGGCCCGATCGCGACGAGCTCGTCGACGTCCGTGTGGCGCGCCAGCGCCTGCTCGATCCCGAGGGTGACGAGGCCCTTGATCCCGACGGAGCCGTCGTCGCTGCAGAGGATGAGCTCGTCACAGACCGCGCGGAACTTGTCCTCCCAGAACACGAGATCCTTGTTGCGGAAGCCGATCACCCCGATGACGTAGGCGCCGTTCTCCTTGAACGCGCGCGCCTGCGGGTACACGGGCGCGACCCCGAGCCCGCCGCCGACGCAGATGACCTTCTTCACGCCGTCGAGGTGGCTCGGCTCGCCCATCGGGCCGACCAGCGCGTAGAGGCTCGACCCGACGTGCAGATCGCGCTGCATCTCCTTCGTCGTCTTGCCGACGGCCTGGACCACCAGCGTGAGGGTCCCCGCCGTCGTGTCGAAGTCGGCGATCGTCAGCGGGATCCGCTCCCCCTCCGCGTGCGACATGACGATGACGAACTGCCCCGGCTTGGCGGCGCGCGCGACGAG
>DASWDY010000175.1:0-21857 GCA_036395035.1 Candidatus Limnocylindria bacterium | reverse complement strand
TCGGGACCGCACGGGGCCGCCGACGCCCCCGGACCCGGCCGTTGCGGGCCGTCCTTCCCTATCGCTCGCCGCGAGTGCGCGCGAGGATCGCACGATGTACGACCGGCAGCCGCGGCGGATCCTCTTCGCCACGGACGGCTCCTCCGGCGCGGACGCCGCGCTCGATGTCCTCTGCGCGCTACGCCTCGGGCACGAGGACCGCGTCGCGGTCGTGACGATCGCGGCGGGGTCGCCGTTCGTCCTGGACGCGGGGCTCGGCGACGTCGCCGACGCGTACGAGGCCGCGCTCGAGATCGCCCAGGACGCGGCCGCCCGCCTACGGCGCTGCGACATCGTCGCGGAGTGCCGCGTGGCCACGGGTGTCCTGGCGGAGACGATCGTCGATACCGCGCGCACCGAGCGGACGGATCTCATCGTCGTGGGGTCCCGCGGCCGAGGGCTCATCACGGGGACGCTCCTCGGGAGCACGGCGCGGACGCTCGCGCGGACCTCGCCCGTCCCAGTGCTCGTCGTGCGGGATCGCCGCGACACGCCCCAGCGGATCCTCATCGCCGTCGACGGGTCGCCGGACTCGCGCGCCGCGGTCGACGCGCTGTGGGCGATCCCGCTGCAGCGTGGATCCGAGGTCGTCGTCCTGCACGTGGCGCCCGACGGCCGCACGGACAACACGCGCTCGCTCGATCTCCTCAGCCTCGTCGCGTCGCGGCTGCCGCCGACGTTCACGACACGCATCGAGGTCGCGCGCGGCGACCCGGCGAGCGGCATCCTCCAGCGCGCGGCCGCGCACGGCTCGGACCTCATCACGCTCGGGTCGGGTGGTGGGCGCCGGGGTCCGCTGCAAGGCAGCACCGCCGACCGCGTGCTCGGCGGCGCGCACTGCTCGGTCCTCGTCGCGCGCGCCGCCGAGCGCGTGAAGGCTCGTACCCCCGCGCTCGACCCCGCCGCCGCGATCGCCGGACTGATCTAACCCGACCGAGGAGGCGGCCCCGCGCGCCGCGAGCGGTTCGGAACGTCACGTGCATCTCCGCCCGCGTATGGCCGACGTGATGCCGACCGAGCCGCCCGAGCTGACCATCAGCCACGGCGACACGTTCCTCGTGACGGAGCGCGGCGGGCAGGCCCGCGGCGGGCGCAGCGGGCTGTACCACCGGGACGTCCGATACCTCGACCAGTACCAGGTCACGCTGAGCGGGTCGGATCCCGTGCTCCTGTGCGCGACGAACACCGACTTCCACCGCTCGCTGTCGTACTTCACGAACCCTCGGCTCGGGGGGTACCGCACGGAGCTGCCCGCGGGCACGCTCGTCATGGAGCTCGTCCGCGAGATCGAGGACGAGGACCTCGTCGACCGATGGGAGATCCGTAGCTTCGCGCGGGGCGATGCGCGGTTCACATTCGCGATCTCGTTCGGCGCCGCGTTCGACGACATCTTCGAGGTGCGCGGGATCCAGCGGCGCCGCCCGCGCATCGTCTTCACCGACTGGGACGCGTCGAAGCGCGTGCTGACGTATCGCTATCGCGACCGCGACTTCGAGCGGTCGATGCGGATCATGTTCGACCTCGACGAAGGCGATCGCCCGCGCTGCATGAGCGACCAGATCGTCGTCGATCGCGTGCTCGCGCCGCACGTGTACTGGCGCCTCGGCGTGCGCGTGACCTTCGAGCATGACCTGGCCGGCGACGACGTGCGGACGCCGACGGAGGAGGCGCACGGCGAGGGTCCGGAGCATCTGCACCGGCTGCTGCCGTACCCGGAGCTGCGCTGCGCCGATCAGGCCGTGATGCGCGCGTGGGAGCGATCGCGCGCGGACGTCACGGCGCTGCACCTCCGGCCCGTCGCCGGCTCGTACTTCCCCGCCGCCGGCGTGCCCTGGTTCGCGACGCTCTTCGGGCGCGACGCGCTCCTCAGCGGCTACCTCCTCGTGCACGGCCATGCCGGGCCGGCGCGCGCCGCGCTCATCCGCCTCGCCGAGTTCCAGCACCGCGGCGCGGTCGACCCGCCGCGCGAGGCCGAGCCGGGGAAGATGCCGCACGAGCTCCGCGATGGGCAGCTCGCGCATTTCCGCGTCCCGCCGCAGCGCCCCGCGTACACCACGGCCGACGCCACGCTCCTCTATCCGATCCTCCTCGAGGAGACGTGGCGCTGGACGGGGGACCGCGAGCTCGTTCGCGAGCTCATGCCGGTCGCGGAGCGCTGCCTCGAATGGGCACGGCGCTACGGCGACCGCGACGGCGACGGCCTCCAGGAATTCCTCCGGAGCGCCGGCCAGCGCGGGTTCCTGCAGATGGGATGGAAGGACTCGGACGACGCGTTCGTCGACGAGCACGGCGACGTCGCCGCGGGACCGTACGCGCTCGTCGAGCTCCAGGGCTACTGGTACGACGCCCTCGTGCGCATGGCGATGCTGCGCGAGCAGGTGATGGAGGAGGACGCGGCCGATCTGCACGCGCTCGCGGCGGACCTGCGCGCGCGCATCGAGGACCGGTTCTGGATGGAGCACCAGGGCACGTACGCGTTCGGTCTCGATGGCCGCAAGCAGGCCGTGCGGAGCGTGGTGTCGAATGCCGGCCACCTCCTCTGGAGCGGCGTACCGTCGGAGGAGCGCGCGCGGCGCGTCGCGGCGCGGCTGCTCGCGGACGACATGTGGAGCGGCTGGGGGGTCCGGACGCTCTCGCGCGACAATCCGGCGTACAGCCCGATCGCGTACCACCGCGGGACGGTGTGGCCGCACGACAACGCGCTCATCGCGCTCGGACTGCAGCGTTACGGCCTGCGCGAGGAGGCGAGCCGTATCGCCGAGGCGATCCTCGCGGCCGCCGCGCGCTTCGAGGGTGGCAGCCTCCCCGAGCTGTGGTCCGGCATCCGGCGCGCGCGCGCCGCGCTGCCCGTGCCGTACCTCGACGCGAACCGGCCGCAGGCGTGGGCCGCCGCGACGCCACCCGCGCTCATCCGCGCGGTCTTCGGCCTCGACGCGGATCCGGTCGCGCGTCGCCTCATCGTTGACCCCGCCGTGCCTGACGCGCTCGGCGAGGTCGAGCTCCTCGGCCTCGAGGTGCTGGGCGCGCGCGTGCATCTGCGCGCGCGCGGGCGGGAGTTCGATGTCGTCCGCGTGGACGGGGACGTGATGGTGACCCGTGCCTCCGGTTGACGTCGGCTGGGCCGCGCTCGCGGGGTTCGCCGCGGGATACGTCATGGCCCTCGGCGCCTACTGGCTCGAAGGCGTCTTCGGCCTTCCGCGTCTCGACTTCGGCCACACCGGGATCAAATACGTCGGAGGCGAGAAGCCGGGATGGTGGATCGTCGGGATCCTCTTCCATCTCGTCGACAGCGTCCTGCTCGGCCTGCTGTACGCGGTGACGGTGTACCCGCACGTCGCGCACGGCGTCGTCCCCGCGGGCGTCGTGGCGGGCATGGCGTACGGGGTCGTGCTCTGGCTCGTCCTCGCGATGCTCCTCGTCCTGCCGCTCATGGGGTCGGGGGCCTTTGGCCGCCGAACGGGGTCCTGGAAGCCCGCCGTGGCCTTCCTCGTCCTCCACCTCGTGTACGGGGCGATCCTCGGCGGGGCCTACGTCCCGATGCTCTGACCCGCATCGCGGTAGCCTCGTATGCGAGCGGGCCCCGTTCGATGGGCCCGCGACAAGACGGAGGTCCCACATGGCAAGCGGAACGATCAAGAAGCTGGTCAGCGACCGCGGGTTCGGATTCATCGCCGAGGACGGCGGGAGCGAGATCTTCTTCCACCGCTCTCAGGTCGCAGACGACCGCTTCGACAGCCTCAAGGAAGGCCAGAAGGTCACGTTCGAGCGCGGGAAGGATCCGCGGAGCGCCCGCGACCGCGCGGAAAAGGTCACGCCGACCGACTAGGACCGACACACCTCGAGAAGGCGGCAACAGAGCTGACGCCAGCGGGCGTCAGCTCTGTTCCTGTTCGGTCATCCGGCGCGTCGCGATCGCGGCCTTCATGAACTCGCCGATGATCGCGCGGAACCGCTCGCACTCCGCCTTCACCGCCGCGTCATCGGTGCGGCCGGAGATCGCCTGGACCGCGAAGTTCGCGCCGCGGAAGTACGGCGCCATGTCGTGTAGCGGCATCGGCTTGTCCGCGGGGTTCCCGGCAGCGAGCGGCCGCGGGCCGGGGCCGCTCACCGCCTGATCGAGCGGGCGCGGCGCCGCGTCGCGCACGCTGTCGAGCGCCGCGAAGACGACCGAGTTCGGCGGGCGATCGGCGAAGTCGCGGCCGACGTACTCGAAGGGGATGCTCAGGTCGCGCCCGACGACGAAGATCGCGGGGCGCGCGATCGGCCCGTGCGCGCCGCCGACGGGGTCGTACACGTCCCACGCCGCGATGGCCGCGGCACCGGGATCGCTGAGGAGCGGGAACGGGAGCCGCAGCTTCTCGACCATGGCCGCGTTCTCCGCCGGTGTGTCGACGGAGATCCCGACGAGCATCGCGTTACGGCTCGTGAGCTCCTCGTACTGTCGGGCGAAGCTGACCAGCTGCCCATTGCAGTACGGTCACCAGTCGCCGCGATAGAAGAGGACGACGACGGTGCGGTCACGCAACGCGTCTGAGAGCCGGAACGTGCCGCCAGCTTGGTCCGGCAGCGCGAGGTCGATCGGTCGGTCCACGCGCCTAGCGTCGCACGTACGGCCAGTGGCGGCTCTTGTCGCCGTCCCAGCTCGCTCGGACCGCGGGGTCGCTCAGGTCCCAGTCGGGCCGGATGCGCCGGGTGACCTCGCGTAGGTCCTGCCACAGCTCCCACGGCGACGGACGGCCCCAGAACCAGTAGCCGTTGTACACCTTGAAGATCTTGAGACCCGGCTCGAGCACGAGGGTGTGCGGGATCATCGGGTCGTGGTGCGGATCGGTGTACTCCTGGATCCCGAGCTCCTTCTGCAGGATCCGCTGCGGGTCCGTGAGGAAGGGCCACTGCGCTCCGGCGGCGTCGCGCATCTCGTTCGCTTCGAGGACGTTGTCGGTGGAGATCGTGACGATCTTCGTGTACGCGACGGCGATCTGCGGGTAGAAGTCGGACATGATCTTGTGCTGCCGCGCGTCCTTCGGGCAGAAGCTGCCGCGCGACAGGATGAGGATCATCGGATCGCTCCCCTGGATCTCGCTGAGGCGATATCGCTTGCGGTCGTGCGCCGTGAATTCGTGGTCCGGGAAGATCGCGTCCGGCACGAGCTTCGGCCGCGCGAGCCCTTCCGTTATCTCGGTGCGCTGTCGCTCGTCGATCGCCATGTCAGCCCCCGTTCATGTCAGTTGGTTCACATGCCATCCCGCAGCCGGCATGCCCGGTCCTTCGCTCGGCGGGAACGGCTGAACATCCGCCGCTCCTCAGAACATTCGCGTGCGTGGGCCGATTCCGCGTGGGCGTTGTGACGTCGGACACACGACGCACATCCCGGGTGCATGGGAATGCGTCATGCGATGCCGCTGTCGGTCGTTCTTCGCGTCGCTCGGCGACCGCGTGCCCTACGTGCTCGTGCCTCCGCTCATCCGGCTGTAGCGCCGGCCGTTCCTCAGGTCCGCCCCGCCGGTCGCGCGACCGGCGCCTGCTGGCGCCGGAACAAGACCCATGCGGCACCCGCGAGGCCGGCGATCGCGATCGGGCCGGCGATCACGTCCGGGTCGGTGAGGCCGATCGGCCGGAGCGCGGTGGCGTTCGCCGACAGCAGCCCGGTCAGTCCGAACAGGAACGCGAGCCCGTGCGTCGTGCACGGACGCTCGCCGTTGAGCGTGCGGTAGACCCACGCTGCGCCGAGAGCGATCGCGACCGGGTGCAAGTGGAAGATCAGCCCCGTGGCGAGGCTGAGCTGCGTCGACACGACCGTCGCGACCGCGGCTGCCAGCCATCCGGTGCCGAGGGAGACCCACCCGCGCATCGGATCAGCCGTGATCGGCGAAGCGCTTCTCGCCCACGGGGATGTCGACGTCGAGCCAGTTCTCGCTCGGCGGGAGCGGGCAGCGCCACGCGTCGTTGTAGGCGCGCTCGAGCACGAAGCGGAAGGATGGGTCCTCCGGGTAGTAGCGAAGGCCCGCGAAGTGATGCCGCTGCTCGTGATCGAGAGGCGGATCGGGCGAGCGGCGGAAGAGCTCGTCCTTCGCCGCCCGCGGCCCTTGGATGTCCGTCGGCGCGCTCAGTCCCCGCACTCACAGTGGATCGGGACCGCGCGCCGGCGCGCGGTATTCGTCCGCGGCTTGGCGTCGTCGTCCTTGAGGTCGGGCTGCGCGGCCTCTGACGTCGTGGTGTCGGTGGTGCTGAGCTGTTCTTCGAACAGGATCGCTGCGACCAGCTCGGCCGGCGAAGCGTCGCGAAGGACGCAACCGGCTGTCCCCGCGCGGACGCACTCGATGATCGCCGCATCGTCGTCCTCGACGTCGAAGACGAGGATCTTCGCCTCCGGCGCGGCCGAGAGGCACGCACCGATCCCGGCCATCCCGGCAGCGCGAACGCTCGAGAGATCCGCGAGGAGGATGTGGGGTCCGGGGATGGGCTCGCGCGCGGCGCTCGCCAGATCGAGGTGCACCGCGGTCACGCTGACGGTGCTCTCGTGCCCGAGGAGATCGCGCAGCCCTTCAGCGATCAGCCGGCTGCCGTGGACGACGCCGATGCGGATCGGGGTCCGCGCTGCAGCCTCGCTCACTTCAGTACCGGAACGCTGCGGCGCCCGCGCGTACTCCCGCAAGGGCTGTTTGGCCGTCCCGGCGCAGTGTGACGCACCGCACTGGAAGCATCGCGGGGACTCGCGCGTTGTGGCGAGCGAGACCGAAGGGAGACCCATCCGATGACGACGCGCACCGAGACATGCGAGCACGCTCCCGCGGAGCGCGCGGCGCCGCAGACGGCGTCGTGCCCCCGGTGCGGGAGCACGCACAGCCTCCGCGTCTGCTCGACGTGCGGCTACGTCGCCTGCTGCGAGTCGCAGTACGGCCACAACAGGGAGCACTGGAAGCAGACGGGCCACCCCGTGATCCGACCGTTCCCCGTGTCGGAACGTGGCTGGACCTGGTGCTACGCGTGCGGGAAGTACATCTAAGGGACCGCTACACCGCGAGGATCGTCGTGCGCTCGAGCCGGCGGGCGCTCCACGCGAGGCTGCCGAGCAGCAGCGCGGCCGCGACGGGCACGACGAACGGGATCACGGAGATCACCGCCCCCGCGGCACCGGCGCCGAGCAGGAACAGGACCGTGGGCGCGCAGCACGAGAAGCTCGCGAGGAAGCTCGGCAGGACGCCCGCGACCCACCACGCGCCCGTCCCCGCCTCGCATCGCGGCGGCGGGCGCAGGATCGTCTCGACGCCCATCGCGCCGTTCACGCCGACCAGCGTGCCGAGCACGAGCACGGTGAGGATCGCGGGGACGCTCGGCGCGAGGACGACCGCGTCGGTCGCATAGAGGACGAACGCCGGATCGAGCCATGACGTGAGGCCGCGCGCGGACAGCGGTGCGAGCACGAGGATCGGGAGCGGGCCGAAGCGGGAGAAGTGCGCCTCCGGATCGATGACGAGCGCCTTCGCGATGAGCAGGTACAGCACCGCGTACGCGAGGAGCAGTCCCGCTGCGACCGCCCACGCCCGCCGCGAGGCGAACGTCCAGCGGATCGCTCTCAGCGCAGGACCTCCGTCTTGGGGTTGAAGGCGGACCACGCGAACCACATCACGTCGTATGCGCTGACCGGCTCGCTCGTCTTCCGATCGAGCACGCGGACCGCGTCGAGCTCGGGGTCGTACCGCGCGACGAGCTGGAGATCCCCGACCTCGATGCTCGCTTCCGTGCGCTGCTTGAACTCATCCTTCGGGATGGCGAGCGCCGCGCCGTTCGATCGGACGCCGACGACCACCTTCTTCTGAGGGAACCGGTCATCGGTGTGCCGGACCGGGAACAGGACGCCGCTCGCGGTGTCGTAGTCGCCGTACGGCCAGGTCCCGTACGCGCGCGCGTGGCCGGTCTCCTTCGAGAGGACGAGTCCGTCCGGGAACTTCGCCTTCCAGCGGCCGAACGTCGTGGTCACGGCGCCGCCGATCTCCGTCAGGCGTTCGCCCTTGCGGTCCCCGCGCACCGCGATGCCGAGCAGCTGCGGCCACATGCTCTTCGTGGCGCGGTCGTACATGACGAGATTGCTGTTGTAGAGCTGGCCGCTCGTGCCGAACGTCGTCGTCCTGCCGTCCGCGAGCTGACCCGAGAACACGAGCGTGGACCCGGTGAGCGGACAGTACGTGATCGAGATCGGCTCCCCACCGACGTTCTCGTTCACGATCTCGTGCCAGACCGTGATGAAGCGCGGATATGCCCGCGCCTGTCCGCCGATCGTGAACGCGTCGACGACGGCGTCGTCCTTCCACTGCTTCGATGCATCGGCGACGGAGACGTAGGCCGGCTTCTCCACGGGCGGGATACCGTCCGGCGGCGGCCCGCCCGACTGGATCATCTGCGAGATCTCCTCGAGCTCGTCAGCGGCCGCACCGGAGGGCATGCCGGCCGCCGGCGGGAGATCGACGCGTGGTGCGCACGCCGCGGCCAGTGCCGCGCCTGAGGCGAGGAGCAGCCGACGCCGACCGCGATCCATCTCGATCTTCTCATTCATGAGAACACCACCGGGGCCGCGCCGACTCCCGCGATGTGCGCTACGTCACCTCTTGGCGTGCGCCGCGTGCCGCCGCACGACGGCATCAGCGAGGTCGGCACGTCGGACCGCTCCGATGAGGACGCCGTCCGACGTGGTCACGAGGGATGTCTCGAGGTCACGCTCCTCCATCAGGTCCAGGAGATGGTGGCCCTGGAAATCCGGGCGGTACGTCGCCGGGCCGGATCGCATCGCCTCTTCCGCCGAGGCGCGCGGATCCACCCCCGCGAGATCCTCCGCGAACAGGCGGCCGAGCACGATGCGACGCTCGTTCACGACCACGCAGGTGTCCCAGCCTGCGGCGTCCATGCGCTCCCGCACCGCGCCGATCTCCTCGCGCGGATCGCACGTCGGGACGTCGTCCCGCGCGACCTCGGCGACATCGAGGTCGGACGCGGCGCTGCCTTCGATCGGCAGGCCGGACGCCCTCCAGTCCGCGAGGCCACCGCTGTAGCGCGCGACGTCAAGGAACCCGAGGTCTTCGAGCCGCCACGCGGCCCGTGGGCTCATGTCTCACTGGAAGTCATTGCAGTAGACGACGACGGGCCGGTCGCGCCGGAGCGTCCGCTCGACGCGCTCGCGCGTCAGCTCCTTCAGCGGCAGGCTGATCGAGCCTGGGAGATGGGCTTCGTCATGCTCCTCACGCGGCAGCACGTTGACGATCTGGGCGCCTTCGCGCATCAAGCGCTGGAGCTCGTCGCGATCGATCGTTCGAGGCATGCTGCATCCCACTGCAGCCCACGTTCCGCGCGCGGCGATGTGACGAGCAGCACAGGAGGTGCGCGATGCCCTGGATCAGCACCGTTCCCGCGGAGGAGGCGACCGGCCCCCTGAAGGAGATGTTCGAGCGCAACAAGATCGAGCGCGGCCGCATGTACACCCCGTATGAGGTGGACGCTGTCGGTATACCATTCTGTTGACATGACGGGCGCACGGACGACTCGCCCTCTCATCCGCCTTCCCGAAAGGTCGTACCGATCCCTCCGCGAGATGTCCCGCAGATCCGGCCGCCCGATGAGCGAGCTCGCAGCGGACGCGATCGAGCGCCTTCGCCGCGAGCGGTTCCTGGCTGGCGCGAACGAGGACTACCGGCGCGCGGGAACGGATCCCGAGCCGGACGTCTGGGATGTGACGTTGGGCGACGGCCTGGAAGGAGAGCCATACGAATGGACGACGAGAGGCCGCGTCGCGGCGAGGTCTGGCGGGTCGACCTCGAGACGGTCCGCGGGCACGAGCAAGGTGGCCAGCGGCCGGCGGTCGTCGTCTCCGCGGGCACGTTCAACGCGGGTCCGTCGGGTCTGATCGTCGTCTGCCCGCTGACGACGCGCGAGCGGAGGATCCGCTTCCACGTCCCTGTCGAGCCTCCCGATGGCGGCCTCCGCGTGCGCAGCTTCGTCCTCTGCGACCAGATCCGCACCGTCTCGACGGACCGGCTGACGCTGCGGCTCGGGATGCTGCAGGCCGTGTCGCTAGCGGCGATCGAAGAGCGTCTTCGCATCTTGCTCGACCTCTGAGATGGGGCCCGTGTCACTCGGCATGCCGGATCGCATGCCGCTCGGCGGTCGTGGGCTCGAACTCCTCGTCCTCGATCGAGGCCTCCTCGTCCTCGGTGAGCTCGTGGAGCGGCGGCGAGAAGAAGCGCTGCGCGATCGCCGTCGGAACGACGGCGCTGGCAATGACCGCGCTCACCAGCACGGAGAACTGCGTGCGGTCGATGATCCCGGCGTTCAGGCCGTACAGCGACGAGATCGTCCCGAAGGTCAGGCCGGTGCTCATGAGGAGCGTCGTGAAGGTGGCGTGCGGCCGCAGGTAGCGGAGCGCGATCGGCATGACGCCGGCGAACTTCAGCGCGATCTTCACGGCGAGGAAGCCGCCGAGGAGCGGTAGCGCGGTGGCGAGCGCGCCGAGGTCGACCGCGAGACCACCCTTGAAGAAGAAGAACGGCGTGAGGAGCGAGAACGCGACCACTCGGAAGCGGCGGTGCTCTTCCGGATGGCGCTGGAACACGCGAGCGACGGCGAGCCCGAGCAGGAACGCGGGGAGCACGGCGTGGCTCTCCGCGAGGTCGGCGACCCACATGAGCAGGAAGAGGACCGCGAACGCGCCCTTGATCTCCGGTTCGATGACCCGATCACCGTACCGGCGGAAGAACCACCGCTGCAGCGCGAGCATGACCACGATGACGCCGACCGACACGGCGATGAACAGCGCGAGGAAGGGCGACGGCCGCGCGAAGAGGATCGAGAGCGCGAGCACCGTCCCGAGGTCGGTGACGAAGGTCGCGGCCATGATGATCTTGCCGATCTCCGTGCGAGTGAGCCCGGTCTCGACGAGGACGGCGTACACGACCGCCAGCGAGGTCGTGGACATCGCGATGCCGGCGATGAGCGCCTGCTGCGCGTTCCAACCGGCCACCGTGTAGGCGAAGGCCGCGGCGCCGACGAATGGCAGCAAGAACGAGAGAGCGCCGACGAGGACGGACTCCTTGAGCTTCTCCCGCATCACGCGGGGGTCGACCTCGGCCCCGGCGAGGAAGGTCAGTACGATGCTCGCGAACGCGGCGAGGAAGTCGATGGCCGGCGTCGTCGTCATTCCGAGGACGTTCCCGGCGAGCACGCCAAAGGCGATCTCGAAGATGGCGACGGAGACGCCCAGCTCGACGCTCACCATCGACGCGACGAGCACGAGGAAGCCGAGGATGGCCGCCTGCAGGAGAGGGTCCACGCGCACCTCCGTCGAGGTGGCGGGGCATCACACGACCCCTACCACCGAGTGGTAGAGGTCATCAGCCGCTGCTAGCAGCGACGCTCGAAGGCGGACCTCATCGCCTGATCCCTCGAGCGATCCTAGCGAACGAGACCGAGCGCTGCGGCTTGGTCGAGCTACGTCCCCGTGAACGCTGACCGGCGCTCGTGCGCGCGGCGGCGGCGATCGCGCTTCTGCGTCCCGCTCACGACGTGTGCGCTCCGTCACTCGGAGGGATCGGTAGGGTCGCTGTGGTGGCCGATCGGAAGCGATCGTCGGGCGGGGCGGTTAGGGAGTGCGGTGGGTGGATCAGCGCGCGTTCTGGCGCAGCGCCGCGAGCAGCGTCTCGCGCGCGGGTTCGACCAGAACGCGGCCGTCCTCGAGGATCAGCACGGGAACGGACACCTCCCCGCGCGTGAGACCGCGAACGATGCGGCGCGCCTCGGGCACGGCGGCGATGTCGATCTCGCGATAGGCGACCCGGAGCTCCTGGAGCCAGTGCGTCACGACGGCGCACATCGCGCAGAGGGGCCGCGTGAAGAGCGTGATCACCACACTTCGGAACGGCCGGCGGAGCTGGGTCATTCCCCGTGGGCGATCGGGTTCGAGCGGCTCTCGTCGTCGTGGCTCATGCGCTGCCTGGACGTCGCGCTCGTTGTGCTGGCCGTCACAGGCGTGGTCATCGATCCGCTCGCGCTCTCGCACGGGATCGCGATCGTCCTCGTCGTGCAGGCCTTCGTTCTCGATCGCCGGTCGATGGGTGTCAGGGTCGCGCTCACGGCCACGCTGACGGCGGCCGCGAGCATCATCCACGGCGTCCCGCCCCGCGACATCGCGATCCAGGTGCCGTTCGTCTACGGTCTGGCGGCGCTCGTCGTGGTCCTCGCCGATTCGCTGGGGCGGTCGCGCACCACGACCGTGGCGGCGCTGCGCCAGGCCGAGCATCTCGCGCTGTACGACACGCTGACGGGTCTGCCCAACCGCGTCCTCTTCCGGGACCGCGTCGAGCACGCGCTCGATCTCGCGCGCCGCGAGGCGTGAGCGTCGCGCTCCTCCTCATGGATCTCGACCGCTTCAAGGAGGTCAACGACACGTTCGGGCACCACGCGGGCGACCTCTTGCTCAGCGAGGTCGGACCGCATCTCCAGGAGGAGCTCCGCGCGGGCGACACGCTCGCCAGGCTGGGAGGTGACGAATTCGCGCTGCTGCTCCCGGGGGCGGGCGGCGCCGCGGCGACGGCGATCGCGACCCGCGTGCTGCAGGCCCTCGAGCGCCCGTTCACGATCGAGGGGCAGCCCCTCACCATCGGAGCGAGCGTCGGGATCGCGTGCAGCCCCGAGCACGCGCGCGATGCGGAGGCGCTGCTGCGCCGGGCGGACGTGGCGATGTACGTCGCCAAGCGTGGCCGGGGCACCTGGGCGATGTACAGCGCCGAGCAGGACGAGGGCGGGGCGGACCGGCTCGCGCTCATGGCCGATCTCGTCGCGGCGTTCGACTCCGACCGGATCTCGCTGCACTACCAGCCACAGGTCGACGCGCGCACCGGGCGCATCGTCGCGTACGAGGCCCTCGTCCGATGGGATCACCCGCAGCGAGGCCTGCTCGGTCCGGACTCGTTCGTGCCGCTCGCCGAGCGGAGCGGGCTGATCCATCGGTTGACCGAGCGCGTGCTCGGGGACGCGATCCGCCAGGCCCGTGCGTGGTCGGACGCGGGCCGGGACGTCCAGCTCGCAGTGAACATCTCGACGCGCGATCTGCTCGAGGATCACATGCCGGACGGCGTCCGCCGGATGCTCGAGACGGCGGGACTCCCCCCCGACCGCCCCGTGCTCGAGATCACCGAGAGCGCGCTCATGGTCGACCAGGACCGTGCGATCGCGAACATCGCACGCCTGCGCGAGCTCGGTGTCGGCGTGTCGATCGACGACTACGGCACCGGCTACTCCTCTATCGCGTACCTGCGGCGTCTACGTCCGACGGAGGTGAAGATCGATCGTTCGTTCGTCGCGGCCGCGCGGGGCGGCGGCGACGCGCACGCGATCGTGCGGGCGACGGTCGACCTCGCCCACATCCTCGGGCTCACGGTCGTCGCCGAGGGCGTCGAGGATGCCGAGACGGTGGAGCTGCTTCGGCGGCTCGGTGCCGACCGCCTGCAAGGTTTCGGGATCGGGCGGCCGCTCGCCGTCGTGTGACCTCGCGCACATCGAGGAACAGCGATCCGCTTCGCTCCGGTTCTGCCGTCAGAACACAAGGAGGTTCTCATGGCAACAGCATCGGTCCAGCGCGCGGACAGGGCGATCGTCGTCCGGAGCGAGCAGCCTGCGGGGGCTGTCGCCGTCCGCGGGATCCGGAACGGGCCGTCGCCGGTGTCGCGATGGCGATGGTGATGATGGTCCTCGGGGCATTCGACCAGGGCTTCTTCGCCGCGCCGTCGGCGATCTGGGCGTTCTGGGCGGGACCGTCGGCGTACACGCCGCATGCGCTCAGCGCGAGCGTCGTGATCGGGGCGATGGGTCACATGATGAACTCGGCCATCCTCGGGATCGCGTTCGCACTCATCGCGGCGCGGGTCATCAGGCCCGATGGAGCGGCGGCGGCGATGATCGCCGGCACGACCTTCGCGCTCGTCGCCCTCGCGGTCATGTTCAAAGCGGTGCTTCCGCTGAGCCCGAACGGCGCGATCGTCATCGGCAGCGCCGCGCTCTGGATCTGGATCGTCGGCCACGCGGCATTCGGGATGGTGGGCGGTTCCCTCTACGACCGCTGGCGCTGACCGCACCCCTCCTTGGAGCGAAGGGCAGCCACCTCCGCGTGGCTGCCCTTCGCGCGCCTATGCGATCCCGCCATCGCTCTGCCAGAGCGGCCTCATGCCGGATGTCGGATCGTGACATCGGTCACACGCGCGCTGCGAGTACCCCGAGCGCGGTACGACAATGTGACCGCGGGCACACCGATGCCCAAGCGGACGGGGGCGCGCCACGACATGACGGACAAGCTCTGGTTCCTGCGTCGCCTCGACATGTTCGAGGGTTTGAGCGACGCGCAGATGGAGCGGCTCGGCGAGCTGATGCGCGATCGTACGTGCCGCGTCGGCGAGGACGTCGTCGTGCGGCCCGCCGGCGACCGCATCTATCTCGTCAAGAAGGGTCGCGTGACGGTGCTCGACCACGGCGTCGCCGCCTGCGTGCTCGGGCCGGGCCAGCTCTTCGGGACGTCCGCGTTCTTCGGCGCGGCCACGACGGATCAACGCGTGATCGCGCTCGAGGACGCCGTGATCTGCGACGCGCCCGCAGGTCAGTTCCTCGCCTCGATGGCGACGCACCCACGCCTGGCCGCGCGGATGATGACGATCCTGGCGAAGCAGATCTTCGAGCTGGAGCGCACCGTCGAGCGGACCGCGACCGAGCCCGTTAGGCGCCGCCTCGCCGACCTGCTCCTGCAGATGGCGAAGCGCGACGGCGGGCGGATCGAGGTGCGTGCCCTCGCCGAAGCGGACCTCGCGCGGATGATCGGCGCGTCGCGGGAGAGCGTGTCGCGGCTCGTCGCGGCCTGGGAGCGCGACGGCATCCTGCGCGCCGGTCCGCGGCGCATCGAGATCCTCGACGAGGATCGGCTCGGGGTGATCGCGCGCGCGGCGAACTAGGGCTGCCGCGAGGCCGAGCGCGCGGCAGAGTGGGCGACTCGCTTCCCCGCTTACCCAGACCGCACGCGCTCAGGTACCAACAAGCCTCTTGTATGAGGTCGCATCACCGCTAAGACTTCGCTGCCTCGCGATGGGGAGCGAGGCGATCATCGGGCACCGACCGCTCGTTCGCTCGGCACACGACGTGCGGCGCGCGGCGGCGGTAGGGCGAGCGCCTGGAGGCAAGCGTGGGGAGCGCGGTCGTCGATCTCGGCACGTATCGCACTCGCGAAGGCGATCTCGTGCACGCGTGGTACGACAGCACCGGCATCCTCATGGCCGAGCGCGAGGGTCCGAGCGGGAGAGTGCGCATCGAGCCATCCGCGATCACGAATGCGGTGAAGCTCTCCGACGACCCGTTCTGGCCCGAGGGCGAGGCGCCGATGCAGGGCGTGCTGTGGCGCGAGTGAGATGAGCTTCCAGCGCTCGCTCTGGGGGACCGGCACATCGATGACGCCCGCATCGCCGATCGATGCCGCGGTCCACTGGGTCTGTCGCAAGGACGCGCATCGCGCGGCGCCGTCGCGCGGGGGGCGCGGCGGGCTCACGGTCCACCGGGGCCGCTGGGCGTACTGCGACGGCGTGGTGGACGACGACCAGCACGAGTGGGCCCCGACGGGCGGCGTCCCGATCGACCATCTCGTCGACTGGACGAAGGCGATGGATCCGTTCCGCGCGACCACGATCCGCCGCTAGCCTCGCTCGAGCGTCCGCCGGGACGGCGCGGTCAGCTTGCTCGCGCCAGCGGACGTCGACGCGTGGTCACGCGAGCGGCGGCGCCGGAGAGGATCGCACTGACGGAGCGCGGCTGACGCGCGGGAGCGAGATGCTTGCGCAAGAACGTCCGTGTCGCCTGCGCGACCTCGGCGCGCTTGACGTCCGCGGTGATCGCGTGGCCGCTCCCGTCGATGATCAGCTTCTCGACCGGGCCGCCGAGCCTCGCGGCGATCTCTTCCGCGCTCGCGACGGGCACGAAGCGATCCTGGACCGAGTGCGCGACGAGCGCCGGGACGCCGATCCTGCCGAGCTGACCCCGCACGCGTCCGATCCCGGTGATGAGCTCGCTCATCGCGCGGACCGGCGCGGGGTCGTAGCACTGCAGCAGATCGTTCGGCTCGACCATGTCGGTCGGCGGCGATGGCCATCGCCTGACCAGCCGCCACACGTACGGGGCGAGGTACGCGCCGCGGTGCGAGACCGAGAGCACAGCCGCGTAGAGAAGGAGCGCGGCCGGGTCGCGCCGCAGCGCGAGGTCGAGCGTCATCGTGCCGCCCGCCGAGAGCCCGCCGACCACGACGCGGCCGTGCTCGACCGCGAGCGTGTCGTAGGCGTGCAGCGCCGCCTGCATCCAGTCCTCCCAGCAGAGGCCATCCATGTCATCGGGACACGTCCCCCGGCCAGGCAGCAACGGGATGTGGACCGTGTATCCCTCTTCGGCGAGTGCCTCGCCAAGGGTCTGCATCTCCAGCGGCGTCCCGGTGAGCCCGTGCAGCAACAGCACGGCGGTCTCGCGCCGTCCGGGAAGCAGGATGTCGATCGGCGGTGCCATCGGTCATCTGTGAAGCACCCCGCGTGCCCGTTACCCGGCCGTCACAGCGGCGAATGACCCTCCTCCATCACGGGCAGGCGGGCGTCACGTCGCTGAGGCATTCGCGCGAGGACCCTTCCCTGTCCTCAACGGCCGCGCGCGGGTGATGGGCCTAGTAGCCGAGCCCGGGGCTCTGCTGCGGGTTGCCACCACCACCGCAGCCGGCCGACCCGACCGTAGAGAGCGCGATGAGCAACGCGAGCAGCACACGCTTCATACATGGGGTGTGCGGCAAGGCGCGGGCCACGCGGCGCCGCGCCCGGCTACGCTCGCGCTCGATGCCGCACGCCGGTCGCGCGGTCGCCGAGCGCATCGGTCGTATCGGCGTCTGGACGTTCCAGTTCGACCGCATGCCGGTCGCGGACGTGCGGCGCGCGGCGGCGGCCCTCGAGGAGCTCGGCGCCGGCGCCATCTGGATCCCCGAGTCGGTGGTCAGCAAGGAGGTCTTCGCGCACTCGACGCTGATCTTGGGGGCGACCGAGCACATCGCCGTGGCCACTGGCATCGCGAACATCTGGGCGCGCGACCCCGTGGCGATGCAGAACGGCGCGCGCACGCTCGCCGATGCGTTCCCGGGCCGCTTCATCCTTGGGCTCGGCGTGAGCCACGAGCCCGCCGTCCGCCGGCGCGGCGGCAGCTACGAGAAGCCGCTCGCGCACATGCGCGAGTACCTCGACGCGATGGATCGCGCGCGCTATTCGGGCGCCGAGCCCGCGCAGCCCGTCCCGCGCGTGCTCGCCGCGCTCGGTCCGAAGATGCTCGCGCTTGCGGGCGAACGGACCGCGGGAGCGCACCCCTACTTCGTGCCCGTCGAGCACACGCCCATCGCGCGCACGGTCCTCGGCGACGGGCCGCTCCTCGCGGTGGAGCAGGCGGTCGCGTTCGAGAGCGATCCGACGAAGGCGCGAGAGCTCGCGCGAGGGCACATGGCGGGCTATCTGCGTCTCGACAACTACGCGAACAACCTGCGCCGGCTTGGCTGGAAGGACGACGACATCGCAGGCCCGAGCGACGCGCTGGTGGACGCGATCGTCGCGTGGGGCCCGCACGAGCGGATCGTTGACCGAATGTTGAGTCACGTACGTAACGGCGCGGATCACGTGTGTATTCAGCCTCTTTCGGCCGATCCACTTCGAATTCCGCTCGCCGAGGTCGCCGAGGTCGTCCGGGCGGCCATGTAACGGGCCCGCATCCTGCGGCATGAAGTTCCGTAATGAACGCTCGGAGACGGATCCTCGCGATCGAGGACGATGCGGAGCTCTCGTACCTCTACCAGAGCTTCCTCACCGAAGAGGGGTATGAGGTCCTCGTGGCGCGCGATGCCTATGAGGCGCTACGACGGCTGCGCGATCCTCCCGACCTGATCCTGCTCGACCTGATGCTGCCGGGCGCCGATGGCTACACGCTGCTCCAGGAGATGCGCGCCCGGCCGGATCTCCGCGACGTCCCCGTGATCGTCGTCTCCGCCTCGCTGCCCCCGAGCCGCTATCACGTCGCCGGTGCGGACGCAGTGGTCCAGAAGCCATTCGAGTTCGACCGGCTGCTCCGCACCATCCAGGAGGTCGGGCACCAGACCCACGTCGCCCACTGATACTTCCGCGCATGCGGATCGGCCGGCGCGAGGTCGCGCTCACGAACCAGGACAAGGTCTTCTTCCCCGACCTCCGGCTGACGAAGGGCGACCTCGTCGAGCACTACGTCGCGATGGCCGACGCGATCCTGCCGCACGTCAGCCGGCGGCCCGCGCAGATGAAGCGCTACCCGAACGGCGTCGAGGGCGACTTCTTCTACCAGAAGCGCGTGCCGGTGCCGCATCCGGACTGGCTCGAGACGGTCCACATCGAATTCCCGAGCGGCCGCACCGCGGACTTCCCGGTCCTGAACGATGCCGCCGCGCTCGCGTGGTTCGCGAACCTCGGCTGCATCGAGATCCACACGTGGCACTCGCGCGTCGACGACACGGAGCGCCCCGACTACCTGCTCATCGACCTCGACCCGAGCGCGGAAGGGCAGTGGAAGGCCGTGCGCGAGATCTCGCTCGTGACGAAGGACGTCATGGACGAGCTCGGGCTCGCCAGCTACGCGAAGACGTCGGGCTCGACGGGGATGCACATCCTCGCGCCGATCGAGCGTGACCTCGAGTTCCCCGAGGTCCGCCGCTTCGCGAAGGCCATGGCGAAGGAGATCGAGCGCCGCGCGGGGAAGATCGCGACCACGACGTGGGCGGTGAAGGACCGCACCGGCGTCTTCGTCGATTACGGGCAGAACGCGCGCGACCGCACCATCGCTTCGGCCTATTCGGTCCGGCCGGTGCCCGATGCGCGCGTCTCCGCGCCGCTCCGCTGGGACGAGGTCGCCGACGTCGAGCCGGGCGACCTCACGGTGAAGACCATGCCCGCGCGCATGAAGACGGTCGGCGATCTCACGGCGGGGATGTGGGAGCGAGCAACGAGCATCGCGCCGCTGTTCGAGCGCGTCGGCGAGAAGCCGCCCGGGAGAGGCCCGAAGCCGCGCAAGCGGACCGGGTCCGGCGGGCCGTGGCGCGACTGGCGCGCGGGATATCAGTCGACGTACGAAGAACGGAAGAAGGCGGCCAGGAAGGGCTAACGGGGGTGGAAGGGGGCGGAGCCCCCTGCGATGACTAGACGCGGACCAGGAGATCCTCGAGGGTGGGATCGCCGCGCTTCTTGCGCGGCCGCACCTGTTCCCAGGTGCATTCCTTCGGGTCCTTGTCGGGCCGGAACCGCATGAAGCGCGTGCCGTGGCGGAAGCGGTCGTCCTCGACCTTGTCGAAGCGGACCTCGCAGACGGTCTTCGGCTCGACGGGGATCCATTCGAGCTCGCGGCCCTGTGACCAGCGGCTCTCCACGCGCGGATGGCGGCCCGTCGTCGGCTCCTGCTCGACGCGCAGCGGCGGCAGCATTGCCTGCAGCTGCTGCTGCAGCGGTCCCGCGATGCCGGACGTGTGCCCGGCGAAGTCGAGCGTCCCATCCTGCTGATAGAGGCCGAGGTTGAGGACGGCGATACGCGTCCCGTTCACGCGGTAGCCCACGATCACGCAGTCCGCCGTCTTGTGCTTCTTCACCTTGCGGACGGCCTCGCGCGAGCCCGGCATGTACGGGACGTCGAGGCGCTTCGCGATGATCCCGTCGAGGCCGAGCGTCTCGAGCCGGTCGAGCCACGCCTTCGCCTGCGCGATGTCGATCGATGCGGGCGAGATGCGGAAGCCCTTCGCCTTCGCGAGCAGCGCCGGGCGGCGCTCGCGGAGCGTCTTCGTGTGGAATTCCTCGCCGTCCCACAGCAGCACGTCGAACGCGATGTACGTGGATGGCGTCTCCGCGGCGAGCTTGCGGATGCGGCTCTCGGCGGGATGGAGGCGCATCTGCATCGCGTCGAAGTCGAGGCGGCCGTCGCGCTCGATGACGATCTCGCCGTCGAGGGCCGAGTGCGGCGGGAGGAGATCGCCGAGCGGACGGAGCTCGGGGAAGTAGCGCAGGAGCGGCCGGCCGTTGCGGCTCCAAAGGGCGAGCTCGCCGCCGTCGTTCTCGAGGACGCCGCGGAAGCCGTCCCACTTCGGCTCGTACTGCCACTTCTCGCCGACGGGGATCTCCTCGACGAGCTCCGCCTCCTGCGGCGGGAACGGCACGTTCGGTCCGGGCACGGGGTCAGGCTAGCGGCGACCGGCCGCGGGGCGTGGTCAGCCGGCCGGCGTCGCCGACGGTCGCGGCGCGAACTGCGGCGTCAGGGGAACGAGGAGATCCTGACCGAACAACGTCTCGCGGGGATGGTCGGCGAGGAATCGGACGATGCCCGTCGCGATCGCTTCCGCGACGACGTCCGCGCGCTCCGTGAGGAGCTCGCGGTCGCCGTCGTTGCTGACGTAGCCCATCTCGAGGATCACGGACGGCGTGTGCGGAGCGGTCGCGTACTTGTTCCGCTGCCATGACATGGCGTAGTACCCGATCATGTTGCGACTGATGTGGATCGGATCGTACGCGAGCCCGGTCGCCGCGCCGTACGCGGTCTTGATCGACTCCAGCAGCGCCGACTCGAACGGCGTGCGGCGCGAGCTGAACGCCATCTTGAATCCGCTGTTCTCACCGGTGCCGTCGCCGTCGCCGTGGAGCGCGACGAACGCGTCCGCAACGTAGGACGGCGGGATCGTCGTCGGGAGGACGTCGACGACGATGCCCTTCGGCTCGAGGATCGCCTTCACCCGGTTCGCGATGTCGACGTTGATCTCGACCTCTGTGACGCCGTTCCACGACGTGCCGGTCTGCGTCAGCAGGCGCCAGAGCTCCGGCGGCGCTTCCTCCGTGAGCCAGTGCCCTGCCTGGATCCCGACGCGGCGCGGTCCGCTCAGGACGGGCTTCGGGATGCGCGTGTAGAGGGTCGGCGTCGCGGTCGGCCGACCGCTGGGCGCAGGAGGCCCGGCCGCGCCCGGGAGCGCTGTGGACGCCGGGACGGGCACCGGGCCGATGGCTGACTCCGCACCCGGCAGCTCGTCCCCCATCTCCGTCAGCGAATACACCTCGGGCATCTGCGCGAGGCTCTCGGAGACGCTCGCGAGGATCCCGCCGGCCGATCCCGGCGCGCTCCGCGCGCGCACGACCTGTTCGCCGACGATCGCGCCGACCACGACGGCCACGCCCGCGGCGGCGACGAGCAGCGCGGCCGCAGGCCCGCGTCCCCTCATGCCTTGATGCTACGGACCGGACATGAGGAACGGATGAGAAAGGACGGCTATCGGCCCGTCCGTTCCTCCTCCTTCTCCTCCACGCGCGCGCCGTGGATCTCGCCGCGCCAGGCGCCCGTCGGTGTCCGCAGCTTCTCGATGAAGTCCTTGAAGCGCTGGATGTCGCCGTCCACCTGGCGGTCGAGGACCCCGAGCCAGTCACCCGCCCGCTCGGCCGCGTCCTCGGGCTCGAAGTCGATCCGCAGATCGATCCGGCACTTGCTCCCCTCGACGGTGGCCATGAGGCTCCCCCTTTTCGCTCTCTGAGACACCGCGATCCCTGCACTCGCGCTGCCACGGCCGGCGCGGTCGCGGGGCGCCGTGAGACCCTGACGGACCGATGGACGACCAAGCGCGGGATGCCTTCGCGTGGGTCGAGGGACGCCTGCGCGCGCTCACGACCGGGCGCGTGCTCGACATGGGCTGCGGCGACGGCCGCTTCCTGCCACGCGGTGGGATCGGTCTCGACATCGAC